>DFPL01000029.1 GCA_002377245.1 Enterobacteriaceae bacterium UBA3516 | reverse complement strand
AAACAAAGCTCAGTACCAGCGTAATAACCAGATAAACAACGGCTACGGCGCTCCAGATTTCCAGCGCACGGAAGTTACCCGCGATGTCCTCCTGGCCCTGACGGGGCAGCTCAGCCACCCCGATCACGATAAACAGCGAGGTATCTTTGATGCTGATGATCCACTGGTTACCCAGCGGCGGCAGCATACGGCGCAATGCCAGCGGCAGGATCACGTGGCGAATGGTTTCACCGCGGGATAACCCCAGGGCCAGCCCCGCTTCACGAAAACCTTTATGAATAGAGAGAACGGCACCGCGGGTAATTTCTGCGATGTAGGCACCGGAGTTGATCATAATAGTGACCACTGCGGCGCTAAACGGGTCGATACGTAAATCGTTGAATGCCATCGGCAGGGCGAAGTAGATAAACATCACCTGAACAACAATCGGGGTACCGCGAATGACTTCGATAAAGACGAGGGCGATATGGTTGGCGATCCAACCGCCGAAGGTGCGTGCGAAACCTGCCGCTAAACCAATAATCAGGCCGCCAACTAAGCCAAGGACCGAGATCCAAAGCGTCATTTTGGCGCCTTCAATCAGAAGCGGAATGGCGGGCCAGATGGCACTCCAGTCAAACTGCATGATGAATTCCTGTAAACCGTGGTGGAGATATACAAACACCCATAGCGCCGGGAAACTGGCCTATGGGTGGTAAAAGCAGCGTGATTAAGCCCGCTAAGCATAACGTTACCGGGCGAGAACCACGCTAAGACAACATTCTTATTTAGGCTCGGTACCGAACCATTTTTTATAAATTTCGTTGTAAGTGCCGTTATCACGCAGCGTTTTCAGCGCGCCGTTCACTTTGTTGCGCAGATCATCGCTACCTTTCGGGAAGGCAATACCATACTGCTGCGCTTCCAGAGAATCGCCAACTGCTTTGAACTGGCCTTTGCCCGCGGTCTTAATGAAGTAAAGAATGTTAGGCGTATCATGCAGAACGGCGTCAGCACGGTTGGTGCCCAGTTCCATGTAGGCGTTATCGATGTTCGGGAACTGACGCAGATCTTTGGTTTTGATATTGGCTTTTGCGTAGTCAACGGAACCGGTGCCGCTCTTCACTGCAACCACTTTACCATCGAGATCTTTCACGCTTTTTACGTCGTTATTGTTGGTTTTCACCATCACCAGCAGACCGCTTTTGTAGTAGCCGTCAGAGAAATCGACCGCTTTTTTACGTTCTTCGGTAATGGTGATGCCAGCCAGAGCCAGGTCAACGTTTTTGGTCTGCAATGCCGGGATGATACCGCTGAAGTCCATCGGCTTCAGTTCATAGTCCAGCTTCAGCTCTTTGGCCACGGCGGCCCACAGGTCAACGTCAAAACCGACGTACTTGTCGCCTTGTTTAAATTCGAAAGGAACGAATGCGGTGTCAGTCGCGACAACTAATTTATCTGCGGCCTGGGAAGAAACAGCGAAAGCAAGAGCGAGTGTAGCCAGGGAAAGTTTGAATACAGACTTCATAGTTTTTCCTTTTATATCCACGGGGCAATCCCCTGCGAGAACGTACGCAGTATGAAAAAATCGTGCCAGGTTTACAACCCGTTGTTTTGTAAAGAGGCGGGATTCTGAAATCGCACTATAATGGCTGCCTGCGACATGCATTGCACCAAATTGGGGCTTTGTGCTGGTGCATGCGCATGGCTTGCACATCCTGATGGCAATTTAGCGCGGAAAATCGCCGCTTAACAATCTTTTCATAACAATTTTGTGAAGTGATGATAACAGGAGGGGCGGATTTCAGGCAGGAAAGAAAAAGGAAGTGCACCATAAAAGTGCAAAACCCCTTTACGCAGGGCGCAGAGGGGTCATGTTAACTGCTTATAGATTATTCGATGTTAGATTCAATAAACCACAGGAACTGATCCAGGTCGCGGGACGCAGCGGTAAAAATGTCCGCCGTATCTTCGTCTTTCGCTTCACCAATCGCTTTACGTACATCGTTTGCCACCACCGCGTAGCGGTCAGCCAGCTCTTTCAGGTGGTCCTGCACGCTATGGATGTCCAGCGGATAGCTTTTCAGTGCGGTTTTGCTGTTAATGACCTGCGTGGTCCCGAGCGCCACACCACCCAACTGTACGGCACGCTCTGCCATCGTATCAAGGTGATTTACCAGCGCAGTACGGAAGCCATCCAGCATTTCATGAACGGCAATGAAGTTTGCGCCACGCATGTTCCAGTGGGCCTGTTTAGTAATCAGTGACAGGTCAATGAACTGGACCACCTGGCGATTCAGCAACTCAATGGTCGCCTTCTTGTCGCTGTCCGATACATCGTTACGGGTATAAAGCAGATTAGACGCTTTCGTTTTTACCAGTTTAGCGGTACTCATAATCTCATATCCTCTTGATGTTAGTGTCCAGGTAATGACTGGGATTAAGTATAGCACCAGATTTCAGAGTGATAATTTGAATATACCTATCGGTCCAATAGTAGGAATATGCCTAATACAATCAAGGATGCTGAATAATAATTATTATCAAGCTGGCGGGCAGGTTTTAATTCATTAACAGTAAGAAACATATTTTAACCATTAATAGAGACAGAGAGCAGCAAGAGATATTTTTACGAGGCGGGCGATTTATCAGATTATTCAGCATGATTGCAATAACCATGCTGAATAATAACCGTTACCCAATGTCTACTTTTTCAACTTTGCTCTCTTTGCGCAGCGTAAGCGTTGAGCCAATCGACGCGATGACGATGCACATTAACGCCATAGTTTGTTGAAGATTAAGGGTTTCTCCCAAAAAAACCATACCTGATATTGCCGCCAGTGCCGGTTCCATACTCATCAGCGTGCCGAACGTGCGCGTAGGAATACGTGTCAGGGCGATCATTTCCAGTGAATAGGGAAGGGCGGTAGACAATATGGCAACGGCAATGCCCAGCGGCAAAAT
>DFPL01000031.1 GCA_002377245.1 Enterobacteriaceae bacterium UBA3516 | reverse complement strand
CAAGGAACATAAGGTGAACGGAACGACCATCGGAGCTGCATTTTCCCCCTCACCCCGGCCCTCTCCCTGAAAAGGGAGAGGGAGAAAGGCCTGGCCCTCGCCCTCAATCCCTGTCAATCGCAAACGGCTGCCAGGCCTGGCGTACCGGCATCACTTCCACACGGTTAATGTTCATATGATCCGGCAGGGTGGCGATGTAGAACATCTGCCCGGCGATATCCAGCGCGCTCAGTGGCGTGGTGCCACGGTACAAGTTATCTGATGCTGCCTGGTCGCCTTTGGTTCGCACCAGCGTAAATTCCGTCTCGGCAATGCCTGGCGCCAGGTCCGTCACGCGTACGCCGGTGCCCAATAAATCGCAACGCAGGTTGTAGCTGAACTGCTTCACAAAGGCCTTGGTCGCGCCATAAACGTGGCTGCCTGGATAGGGCCACTGCCCGGCAATCGAGCCGATGTTAATAATACTGGCCCCGGCACCGTGTTTTATCAGCGTCGGCAGCAGCGCGTGGGTCACGTTGACAAGCCCGGTGACGTTGGTGTCGATCATCGTCTGCCAGTCTTCCAGCTCGACTTTTTGCGCAGGCTGCGGCGCCAGCGCTAACCCGGCATTGTTAATCAGCGTGGTGATATCGGCAAATTCAGCGGGAAGGTCGGCAACGGCCTGCTTTACGCTGGCGTTATCGCGCACATCCAGTTCGATGATATGAACGGGCACGCGTCCTTGCAGAGCATCTTTTAACGCTTCCAGGCGCGCCAGACGACGCCCGCTCAGCACCAAAGACCAGCCTGCGTCAGCAAAAACATGGGCGGCGGTTTCGCCGAACCCGGAGGTTGCGCCGGTAATAAAGACCACTTTGTTTACATTCGTCATTTCATGCTCCTGTGCGGGTTTCGCTCTCACTATAAAAACGCGCGCGCGCCTGACACAGAGCCAGTTAATCGACCAGGGTGTGACACCCGTGTCACACGCCGCGAATCAGACTGGCTCTACCTCATCACAAAGGCCCCACCGCATGATGATGACAACAACAACGGTAAGAGAGGAGCAGGAGATGAAACTGGCACTTCAGAGCGAGATGGCGATAACCAATGATGATGTACGTCAGCTGGACCGTTCCTATGTTTTTCATTCGTGGTCAATGCAGGGCAACCTAAATCCTATGGTGATTGCCGGTGCGAAAGGGTGCGAGCTTTGGGATTACGACGGCAACACGTACCTGGATTTCAGCAGCCAGTTGGTTAATGTCAATATCGGCTATCAGCACCCGCGCGTACTGGCCGCGATGAAGGCGCAACTGGAAGCCTTAACCACCATTGCTCCGGCCACGGCAAATCTGGCGCGTGGTGAAGCGGCAAAGCGTATCGTTGACCTGGCCCCGGAGGGGTTCAGTAAGGTGTTCTTTACCAACGCAGGCGCTGATGCCAATGAAAACGCCATGCGTATGGCGCGCATGTACACCGGTCGTGACAAGATTTTCTCGGCCTATCGCTCTTATCACGGCAATACCGGCAGCGCCATTGTCGCAACCGGCGACTGGCGTCGTGTGCCGAATGAATATGCCCGTGGGCATGTGCATTTCTTCAATCCGTATCTTTATCGCAGCGAATTTAATGCCACCACGGAAGCTGAAGAGTGCCAGCGCGCGCTGCAGCATCTGCGCCGCATGATTGAATCTGAGGGCCCGACCTCTATTGCCGCCATTTTACTGGAGTCAGTGCCGGGCACCGCAGGGGTGCTGGTGCCGCCGACAGGCTATATGCAGGGTGTGCGCGCACTCGCTGACGAATTCGGCATTATGCTGATTGTTGACGAAGTGATGGCGGGCTTTGGCCGTACCGGCAGTTGGTTCGCCTTCGAACAGGATGGTATTGTGCCGGACCTCATTACCTTCGCCAAAGGGGTTAACGCAGGTTATGTGCCGGCGGGCGGGGTGATCATCTCTGAAAAAATCACCCGCTATTTTGACGACCACTTCTTTGCGGGCGGGCTGACCTACTCTGGTCATCCTCTGGCGATGTCGGCGATTGTTGCCACGCTGGACGCAATGAAAGAGGAAAAGGTGGTGGAAAACGCGGCGACCATCGGCAATGGTGTTTTACGCTCTGGGCTTGAAATACTGGCCGGGAAACATGCACTGATAGGTGAGGTTCGCGGTCGCGGCATGTTCCAGGCCCTTGAGCTGGTGACCAACCGCAACAGCAAAACCCCGGTTGCCGCCGCCGATATGGGCGCCATCAAAAGCGCGCTGATCAATGCGGGTCTGCTGCCTTTTGTGGTGGAAAACCGCATCCATGTGGTGCCGCCATGCATCATCAGTGCCGCTGAAGTACAAAAAGGGTTAGCTATTTTTGACAAGGTGCTGGGGCAGTTTAGCGATCTTGCGAAGCTGTAGATTTTCATTTCTGAGAATTTGGCGGCATCAAGAGATGCCGCATTTTTCATCCCATTCTGTGCTCACCGCGCACCAGTGCATCGCGGTCAAAAAAGCGCTCAATTCTGCCGTTAGCCATAAAGGCTGCCCGGTCAGACATATGGGCAATCACATCGGCATCGTGGCTCACCAGCAGATAACTCATACCATGCTCTGCTTTCAGGCGATTAAGCAGGTTAAGGATCTCCGCCTGCACTGACATATCCAGCGCCGAAGTGGGCTCATCAAGCAGCAAAATCTGCGGGTGCAGTAACAGGGCGCGGGCAATCGCCACGCGCTGACGCTGACCGCCAGAAAGCTGATGCGGGAAACGACGTGCCGCATCTGCCGGTAAGCCAACCTGCGCAAGCGCTGTATTTACCTTTTGCTCAATCGCGTTCTCACCATGAATTTTCAGCGGTTCGGCAAGCGTTCGATACAAGGTGTGATTCGGGTGCAATGAGGCATACGGGTCCTGGAACACCATCTGCACGTTACGCCGCAGGCTGCCCTGAAAGCGGGTTTGCGCTTTTATCGGGCTGCCCAGCAGCGACACCTCACCCTGCCATTCTCGCTGTAAGCCTGCCAGCACCCTCAGCAGAGTGGATTTACCACAGCCGGAGGCCCCGATAAGACTAAAGGTTTCGCCTTTTTCAACGGCAAAATGGGCATCTGAGACCACGGTTTTCTCACCGAAGCTGACCCGCAGGCCACGAATATCAACGACGGCCATCATTCACCTCGCTAAAAGACTGACGGCGATCGAGTGTCGGCAGCATTGTTCCATAGGTCTCTGCGCCTGGTCGGCAGGTCCACAGCGTGCGCGTGTAAGGGTGCTGCGCGTCCGGCAGCGCGGGGGCGGGCATGGCGTCCACGCACTCTCCCTGATACAAGACCATCACACGGTGGCAGTGCTGCGCCACCAGCGGCAGGTCGTGGCTTATCAGAAGCATCGCCATATGTCGCTGTTCGCACTGGGCCACCAGCAGTTCCAGAATCTGGTTACGCAGTTTTGCATCGAGCGCTGAGGTAGGCTCATCGGCAATCAATACTTTGGGATCGTTGACCAGGGCGATGGCGATCATCACGCGCTGCCCCATGCCGCCAGAGAGTTGACCGGGGTAGCGTTGCAGCACCGCGGGTTCGAGTTCCACTGCGCGCAGCACCTCGTGAATCTTCTCCAGCCGCTGCTTGCGGCTCAGGCGTTGATGCAAGGTCAGAGCCTCATCAAGCTGAGATAAGACGGTTTTGACCGGATTGAGCGCATAGCGCGGATCCTGCAAAACCATGGCAATGCCGTTACCGCGCAAATTTTGCCAGCCTTTGGCCTGCAGGGTGCGCAGATCGTGCTCCAGCACGTTGAGTTTTTCCGCACTCACCTTTCCCGGCTGACGTACCAGACCCATCAGAGCGCGGGCAGTCATTGATTTCCCGGTGCCCGATTCCCCGACCAGCGCGAGTCGTTCGTTGCCCAGCGTAAAGCTC
>DFPL01000102.1 GCA_002377245.1 Enterobacteriaceae bacterium UBA3516 | reverse complement strand
GCGCACCAGGTTGTAGAAGACGTGGAAGTAGATAACCATCTCGGCTTTGGGCAGCGGCAGCTCATCCATCAGGTCCGCCAGCATGTGAACAAACGGCAGAATGGCAAAACTGCCCACCAGTTTGAAGAGCAAGCTGCCAAGCGCCACACGGCGCGCCGCCGCATTCGCCGCGCTATTGTTGAGCATCGCCAGCAAGCCGGAGCCGAGGTTTGCACCAATCACCAGACAGAGGGCGACCGGGAAGGAGATGATGCCTGCGGTGGTCAGGGTTGCCGTCAGCAACACCGCCGCCAGGCTCGAATAGCTGACGATAGCAAAGACCGCACCAATGAGCGCATCCAGCATGATGTCGCCCGTCAGCGACGCGAAAATGACCTGGACACCGTTGGCCTGGGTGATGGGCGTCACCGCCTGAACAATGAGTTCGAGTGCCAGTAGAATCAGGCCAAGACCAATGCTTACGCGGCCCAGTTGCCCTTCTCGCGTCTGCTTGCGACCAAGGAAGAAGATGACGCCGACGAAAATCAGCAGCGGCGACAGCCATGAAAGGTCGAAGGTGAGCACGCGGGCCATCAGCGCGGTCCCCACGTCAGCCCCCAACACAATCACCAGCGCCGGGGCCAGCGCCACCAGATCCTGGGCCACAAACGAGGTCACCAGCATGGTGGTGGCATTGCTGCTCTGAACCAGAGCGGTGACGCCTATCCCGGCGCTAAAGGCGAGCGTTTTTTTCTCGACGCTGCGGCTCAGTACGGTGCGCAGTCGCGCCCCGAATACGCGCATCACGCCGGTACGAACGATATGTGTCCCCCAAACCAGCAGGGCTACCGAAGAGAGCAAATGAAGCAGAATTAACACGGATGCAGATTCTCCTTATTGTTATATGTTTTACGTTTCCCCTCGCTGCCTTTTTCTCATATGAGAAAGAGAGCACGACTCGTCCCCGCAGGGGGACAAGCGAGAATGATTAACTCTTAGTATAAGGGCTTAAACACAATAAAGAGACAGTAAGGTTCAACATCTGATTAACAATTCTGTTTTCTGAGCCACAATAACGAGCCTATTTTGAGGGTTTCAGAAACAACAAACAGAATAAAACCGACAAGCGCCTCTTCAACATACATAACGCGAAGAATAATCGGGAAAATCGCCACCGAACAGCTCAGAGAAAATACCCGCATGACCTCCTGCAAGCTGATGAAGAGAAAACTGATTTCGCGCTTTTTAAGGAATGCCCAGGCGGAAAAAAACAAGGTTACCAGCAGGATCAAATTAAGAAAAAAGAGGCCTTCCATCAGCATACTGATTGCCCCTTTCACTTCCATAAAGGCCAGGTTGGCGTAAAAGTGCTGGATATCGGACCAGAACGGCACATTGCCCATCCTTACGGAAAAAAAGAGGTAGCTGGCGAGGGCCAGTACGTCCATCAAACCCCAAAAAGTAAATATTTTATCTTTGTTACTCATGTAATTAGTGCATCCTTGTCATGACTGCATGTTTTGCTCAGTATAAATCTATATTACATAATTAAGATAAAAAAACGGGTGCACACAGTTTGTAAATGGTAATAACAGAAATATTAAGAAAAATTCTGGCGCTATGCCAACGCTGGCATTTATTCCCTGTCTCTTCTGTAGAAACTTTGTTAAAGAAAAAACTGTGTTGTTATCATCGCAAATTTAAAATTATCCGCTTTATTTATAATTTATTATGTTAAATAATATTTCCTGAATCACCTGGCAGTTGAGGAAGTGAGATGCGTTTCAGTACGATGTCCGACAGTGACATTATTTCCGAGTTGTGTCGCCGAATTAAAGAAACCCGAATGCAACTTGGCCTGTCGCAGATAGAGCTGGCGGAACGTGCCCAGGTGGGGGCCGCCACCATCAAGCGCGTAGAGCTGGGGGAGTCTGTTACGCTCAGCACCTTGATTGGCATTCTGCGGGGCCTTGATCGCCTGCATCAGCTCGAATCCATTCTGTATGACTCGCACATTCGCGCGTTTAACGCACAGATTAACGCTGCCGTCCCGGCCCGTATCCGCATTCGTAAAAAACAGGCCTCTCCGCCGAAAGAGAAATATGCGCCTGACGCAGAACAAAAAGGCGATGCCCACTCCACCATCAATGAGTGGTATACCTCTTCGGCCTCACACAGCGTGGTCTGGTCGCATCAGCCACCGGATACCGAGAAGAAAGAGTAACAACAGCGCGTTTTTGAAAGGACATCGCCTGCAATGCAGGCGATTTTTTTAGGGGACTCAGGACTCGCACACCGCCACTTTAATGGCTAACCCGCCACGTGCCGTTTCACGGTACTTCGCATTCATATCTTTGCCGGTCTCAAACATGGTTTCGATGACTTTATCCAGCGAGACTTTCGGGTCGCTGGTGCGGTACATCGCCATGCTCGCCGAGTTAATGGCTTTCACCGAAGCAATAGCGTTACGTTCAATACAAGGGACCTGAACCTGACCGGCAACCGGGTCGCAGGTCAGCCCCAGATTGTGCTCCATGCCGATCTCCGCCGCGATGCAGACCTTCTCAGGACTGCCACCCAGCAACTCAGCCAGCCCGGCAGAGGCCATTGAGCATGCTACGCCGACTTCACCCTGACAGCCCAC
>DFPL01000202.1 GCA_002377245.1 Enterobacteriaceae bacterium UBA3516 | reverse complement strand
CACGCGTGCCTGATCCAGTTCGGAATAATAGTGCAGCAGCCAGGCAAAGCCGCTTTGGGTGACGCCATCGAGGGTTACTGCATCGTGGAAATCATTATTTCGTTTGATGAGGCCTTTCTCATCCAGCTCGTTCAGCAAGGTCTCTTCGTTATACGCCGGGTTCACCTTCTGGCGTTCGGTGACGATTAGCTTGATCATCGCCTCATCGAGTTTGTGCTCGTTAAGCTGAATCTTACTGTCGCGGTTAATCTCATCGACCAGGGTGCGGGCAAAGGCTTTTTCGTCATAGCCAATCAGGAAGGCCAGCCGGGAAGGCCACTCTTCCTGCTGCACGCGATGGCCGTTTTCATCCACCGGCAGGCGCAGGCCGCGGCCCACTTCCTGGATTTTGCTCGCCTCACTGCCGGAGGTGCGCAGTTTGGCGATCACAAAGACGTTCGGGTTATCCCAGCCTTCGCGCAGCGTCCATTTGGAGAACAGGAAACGGCGGGTCTCCCAGTTACCGTGCGGGTCTTTGAAGCTGAGCAGCTTCTCTTTATTTTTGAGAATGTCGTCAACTTCTGCCTGAATGGCTTCATCGCCGCTGCCCCGGTCTTCGCCAAAATACCCGGCGTGCACGTTCTGCTCATCCGAATTAAGGCTCGCGAGAGTCGCGCGCAGGAAGGACAAATATTCCACTTCACGCGGCAACGTCTTCGGCTCGTATTCGCTGATAAGCGCCGTCAGCTTGTTACGCAGTAGCCGCTCGAAGGTCAGCTTTAACCAGCCTTCGCCGTCGCGGTAGCTCTTAATACTGTCGATAAAGAACAGGCTGAGGGATTTAATGCGCGGCGCGTTGTTGTCGCGTTCGTTACCGCGCAGGAAGTTGGCTTGTTCGGTGGCGAAATGTTTATCGATGGCATCCTGAATAATCAGCGCCTGGTAGCTGGCGTTAAAGGTGCCAGGCACCAGCGCCATGCCGGTTTCCAGCTCCAGATCGTTGGAGAGCATTTTGCTGCCGGCATATTCAATATTGCCTTCAAATCCGGCGTCCACGTCGGCCAGATTATCCCCCACGCCCACCTCGAAATAGCGGCTGCCCTGTTTGAGGGTCAGCTTTTTGGCGCTAAGACTGTCGACGATGTAGCGGTTCTGCGCCTGCGCTTCGCTGAGGTTCGGGTAATAAATATCGATGCCTTTCACCAGCCCGCCGTTGAAGCTGTCCACCGCGTTGAGGTCGAACTGCGGCTGGCGGCGGTAATAGTCTTTACGCACCACCTTATTTTTGCCTTTCCCTTCTTCGATTTCCGGGAAGGTGGCGCCAAAACGCACGATCATCTGCGGCTTAATCGACTCGACGGCTTTATAGAATTTGTTATCACGGGCGAAGCGGTGTGGCTCATCCATAATCACCACCGGGCGGGTCATTTGCAGGCCTTCGATGGGCGAGGTCAGCCCGCCAATTAAGGTCTGATCATAATCGCTGCGGGTCATGCTGGCGGAGTTCAGCATCTGGGCGTTAATCAGCAGCACCTGAATGGTGTGGCTGTTGCTGCGGCTGGCATCAGTGAAGTTGAGCAACTGCACCGGGAAGTTTTTGCGGCCCGATTTGGCTTTGAAATCCCCGGCGTTAATGGTGGAAAGCTCAATGCGCGTGTTTTCATAAAACTGCGAAAAATGCTGACGGGCATAGTCGCTGGTAATAAAGTTGCGCGCCCCTTCCTTGATGGCCGGCGTCGGCACGACGAGCACGAATTTAAACAGGCCATAGCGGCGATGCAGTTCATACATCAGGCGGGTATAAACGTAGGTTTTCCCGGTGCCGGTTTCCATTTTCACGTCGATATGGGTGCTATCTTCATAGCGGCCGTTGATCAGCGGATTGGCGAAATTATCGTGGTCCGCTACCGAGCCATCAATACCGGAAAAGTGGTTGAGTATCGCCTCAAGCGCCTGTTCCTGGTGCGGAAGTTCTTCTAATAAAATTTTCATCTCGCCCGCCTCAGTAACGCTTCACCAGGTTCACTTTCTGGTCGAGCTGTTTTAAGCCCAGTTCCAGTTCGCGCAGGGATTCGAGGTCAAACGAATAGCCGTAAACCACCACCGTCTGCACCGCCAGTTGATGGGTGCCAATCTGGTTCAGCAGCGCGCGGGTTTGCGCCGCGCGCCATTTCTCTTCGATTAAATAGAGGCGCGTGCCGTCCACATACGTGGCGGTGTAGTCCGCGAACGCTAGCTTTTGCGCATCGACGTCCAGCTTGTAGCCGTCGGCGACCAGCCAGGTGGTGAGGATCGTCTCTTCCCCGGCGGTGTTGCCGGAAAGCCCCAGCGCGCTTGCTGAAAACGGCGTAATCATATTGTCGAAGCCGGACTCACTAAAGGCCGTCAACTGGCCGCTGGTGGTCATGAAATTGCCGGTGGCGATATCGAAGCTGTCCAGATCATCCAGCGTCTGCTGCACCGGGGTGACGAAACGATAATGTTTAAAGCCAAGATCCGTCTCGGTATCCGGTATTTCTGCACGGATTTTGCGGGCCGCGCGTTTAATACGTTCACGGCTCATCTGGTCAATGGAGGTGAAGCCCAGCGCGCGGGCGGCATTGTCTTCGCGGATAGGCTCCGCCAGCTGCACGGTAATAAAGCTGTGCGTGCTGCCGGTCTCGGCATTCAGCTCCAGCACTGCATGTGCCGTGGTGCCGGAACCGGCGAAGAAATCCAGCACCACGCCGTTATCAATACCCTGAATCGAGTTGAGCATCCGTTTTACCAGGCTTACCGGTTTCGGGTTATCGAAGTGAATATCCAGTGCGGAGAGCAGGGTGTCGTCGCTGCCGCCAAAATAGAACAGTGACGGCACGTTCTCGTACATATTCTCTTTGAGAATGTACTTACGGTTCGGCTGCGTGGTGTCATCTTTGCCAAACAGAATCAGCCCTTTTTCCTGCAGCTCTTTCATGGTGGCGGACGGGTTACGCCAGCCGCGTTCCGGCAACGGGCAGGGCTTGCCGGTTACCGGGTGGATCAGCGGAATGAAATAATCATCCGGCGCTTTTTTCTTATTCGGCCACGCCATCGAAACCGGACGGAAAATATCGCCGTTATCGTCAATCTGGTTATAGGCCTTTTCCCCGCCGCTGAAGTTTTGCTGGGCGATCCACTCTTTATATTCTTTGCGCACCGCGTCGGTGATGCCGTTGTGCTTTTTAATTAAGGATTCGACTTTCTCCAGCATGCGGGCGGCATTCTCTTTCGGCCGCTTCAGGCTGTTGACCGCTTTAAAGGCTTCACTGTTTTTGCAGTAGGCCAGAATCACTTCGTGCTGCTGAGAAATGCCGGTGGCATCGCCTTTGGGATTGCGTTTATCCCAGACGATTTCGCCCAAATCATTGGCCTCGCCAAAAATCTCATTGCACAGCAGCTTGAGGTTGGCGTGCTCGTTCTCGTCGATGTGAATAAAGATGACGCCGGACTCACGCAGCACCCGTTTTGCCAGCCACAGGCGCGGGTACATAAAGGTCAGCCAGGCGGCGTGGGTCGCTTTACCCTGAATGGATTTCAGCCGGGTCAGCTCCTGATCGTTCAAGCCGAACATCGCCTGCAGCGCCTGGTCGCTGTACTCAAAGGTGTCCGGGTAGACAAAGCCGTCGGAGCCGGTGTTGTACGGCGGGTCGATGTAGATGATGTCGACGGCGTTGTGGTAGTTGTTCTGCAGGTGGCGCAGCACCTCAAGGTTGTCGCCGGTGAGGAAGAGGTTCTGGCTGGCGCTGTTTTCCGGCTGCGCGTTGTGTTCGCTGTCCGGCACAATCACGGTAGCGGATTTCTCACCGGCCTGTTTTTTTGCGTAATCTTTGCCAATGAAATCAATCTGGTAACCGCTGCTTAACTCCTCAATGTTGCGTTCTCTGAGCGCGTACTGAAACTTCGCCAGGTCAAAGGTGCCTTTGGCTAGCAGGTTGCCATTTTCATCGTATTCGTCCGGGGTGAAAAACTCAGGCAGCTTCGCGTGCAGTTCATTCAGAAAGGCGCTGTTGGGCGTAATGGATTCATTCTGTTTCAGTAAATCTTTAAGCATTCACGGTGACTCCGAAGCGACGTTCCATTGAGGGTCAAAAAGGCAGGGGCGATGATACAAAAAAAAGGCCGGGCCGCCTACCTTGCGGGGCAGGGTAAGAAGGGGGAATCCCTTATCGAGGGGCATTAAAAGGAGCCCATGATGTGGGCTCCAGGCGAAACGGGGTGAAGAGGGGAGTCAGATCAGTTGTGGCTGGATCTCATCGATAAACTGGTTCCACTTAACCGCCCAGGCCGCCAGTTTTTGCGCCTTCTCGGTCTCGTTCATGGCGCTGAAACGATAGGAGTTTTCAATCAGTTGCTTGATATCGCGCAGGTCGATCATCGCACCGTGATACACCTCCCACAGATCCCAGGTCAGCCCGGCGGTTTCAAAGATCTGCGGATCGTCAGAGCAAATCGTGCACTGCACGTCCTGCTGCATAAATTGCGCGATGGGATGGATGCGTAGATCTTTGGTGTAGCGCAGCATCTGGTTGCTTACCGGGCAGATTTCGAGGCAGATTTTCTCGTCGCGGATCTTTTTCATCAGCGTGGGAAAGTTGTACAGGTTAATGCCATGACCGATGCGTTTAGTACCCAGTGCCCAGGCCGAATGGACG
>DFPL01000314.1 GCA_002377245.1 Enterobacteriaceae bacterium UBA3516 | reverse complement strand
GGAGAGGGGACTGTCCGTGCTCGTATTATGTTGTGGGGATCCCTCAGCCCTCAAGGGCGAGGGCAGGGGTGAGGGGAACGGTCTGGCTCCACAGGATTAATACGAACCTTTACCCAACGTAAACGGAACCCTTCCCCTCAGTGCACATCCGGCACATCAATATCCGCACTAATCCGCTTATCCTGGTCATCAAACACCATGCAGTGCTTGTTCTCAAACGAGAGGGTGATCTTCTGCCACGGGCGGAAATGCACATCACCCGGCAGCAGGATTTTGACGTTGTCATGGCCGTAGCTCTGACCAAAGAGATACGTATTGTTCCCCAGGCGCTCCACTACCTCACACTGGAACGCCAGCGTGGTGCCGCGCGTGGTGTCGGTTGCCAGATGCTCAGGGCGAATCCCGAGGGTAATGCCAGCACCCGGTGCCAGTGGGGAAGTGGTCACGCCGAGCGTCAGGCTCTTACCCTGCGCCAGCGTGACGGTCAGCTCGCCCGGCTGCCACTGGCTGACGGTTGCAGGCAGGAAGTTCATTTTTGGCGAACCGATAAACCCGGCGACAAACTTATTCACCGGATTGTAGTAAAGAGACATCGGTGAGCCCATCTGCTCGATGTTGCCGTAGTTCATCACCACGATTTTGTCGGCCAGCGTCATTGCTTCTACCTGATCGTGAGTCACATACACCATGGTGGTTTTCAGTTCGTGGTGCAGGCGAGCGATATGCAGACGCATGTCGACGCGCAGCTCGGCATCGAGGTTGGAGAGCGGTTCATCGAACATAAACACCCGCGGGTTGCGTACGATGGCGCGACCAATCGCCACGCGCTGGCGCTGGCCGCCGGAAAGCTGCTTCGGTTTGCGGTCCAGCAGATGCACCAGTTGCAGCGTTTTGGCGACCATTTCCACCTGGCGGCGGATTTCGTCTTTCGGCACTTTGTTCACTTTCAATCCGTAACCCATGTTTTCCGCTACCGTCATGTGCGGATAGAGTGCATAGGACTGAAACACCATCGACACGCCGCGGTGCGCCGGGGCAACGTCGTTCATGACCTCATCGCCAATCAGCACTTCGCCGTCGCTGACCTCTTCTAACCCGGCGATCATGCGTAGCAGGGTGGATTTACCGCAACCCGATGGGCCAACAAATACGGCAAATTCGCCGTCTTCAATATCCAGATTCACATTGCGCAGTGTGACAGTGTCGCCAAAACGCTTGGTGACATTCCTCAGTCGTATATTGGACATCAAATTTCCCCGAAGTTGGTAGCTGTTGGTTGCTGTTGTGAATCTGGCTGTTTAATGTGGTTTTGTTTTACGTATAACAAGCCATCGATAATGCCGTACAACAGTGATAATTCATGCTCAGACTATAACTTCCAGCATTTAAGCGCCCTATATCGAATTTTCGATTTTGTCGCCTTTGTCACACAACTGGCAGTTAATTCTCGTTTTATTGCGACCTCAAGTGTAGCGTATACCAAAATCAATAAGGCGTAGGAATACGCTTTAACTCACGCAATATCAGGTGCTTTTGCTGTAACGACATCAGGTGGCGCGCCATAAAAACCATGAAATTGTTATACCTTGACATGGGGTTGATAATGAAAAAGAACACTCTTACCGTACTGATCCTTTCTGCGCTGGCCTTGGGGCAGTCCCTGACCGTTCAGGCACATGCCACCACGCAACTGAATGTCTGGGAGGACATCAAGAAATCCGTGGGTATTCAGGATGCCATCAAGGACTTCGAAAAAGAGAACGACGTGAAGGTCAACGTGCAGGAGATGCCTTTCGCGCAGCAGCTGGAAAAATTACGCCTCGACGGTCCAGCGGGCATTGGCCCTGATGTGTTGGTGATTCCTAATGATCAGGTGGGCGGTGCCGTTGTGCAAGGGTTACTGACCCCCCTGAATCTGGACAAAGAACAGGTTGACGCCTTCACCCCAGCCTCGATCAATGCGTTTCGCATGGATAACGCGTTATACGGCGTACCGAAAGCCGTTGAAACCCTGGTGCTGATTTATAACAAAGACCTGATTGATAAACCGCTCGACAGCCTGCAGGCGTGGCTCGACTACTCGAAAAAACAGCGTGCAGAAAACAAGTACGGCCTGCTGGCGAAGTTTGACCAGATCTATTACAGCTGGGGCGCGATTGGCCCGATGGGCGGCTACCTGTTCGGTAAAAATGACAAAGGCGGCTACAACCCAACCGACATTGGCCTGAACCAGCCGGGTGCGGTGGCCGCCGTGACGTTCCTGAAAAAATTCTATTCCGAAGGTGTCTTCCCGTCGGGAATTTTGGGGGATAACGGCCTGAACGCCATTGACTCTCTCTTTACCGAGAAGAAAGCGGCGGCGGTGATCAACGGCCCGTGGGCGTTCCAGCCGTATGAAGCAGCAGGCATTAACTACGGCGTTGCGCCATTGCCTGCGCTGCCGGACGGCAAACCGATGAGCTCCTTCCTTGGCGTAAAAGGCTATGTGGTCTCCACCTGGAGCAAAGATAAAGCCATGGCGCAGAAATTCATCGAGTTTATCAACCAGCCTAAGTACGTGAAAATTCGCTACATCTCGACCCGTGAGATCCCGGCGCAGAAAGCGATGATTGACGATCCGATGATTAAAAACGACGAGAAGGCCAGCGCGGTTGCCGTACAGGCTGCGCGTGCCACCGCCATGCCGGGCATCCCGGAAATGGGCGAAGTCTGGGGACCGGCCAATGCCGCACTCGAACTGAGCCTGACTGGCAAACAAGAGCCTAAAGCGGCGCTGGATGGCGCGGCAAAACAGATTCATATGCAAGTGGAAGCCATGCAGGCCAGCAACCAATAAATGCCCGTCATCTTTCACGTTGCAGGGGCACTGGCGGCGTTCGTTCATCCCGGTTACGTACTTTTGTACGCGCCCGGGTGTTCACTCTCTTGCCATCTTCCTGCAACGCGAAATATTTAGGGCATTGAACAAACAAAGCGGTATTAAACGGGAGGGAGTGCCTCCCGTTTTGAGAAGGAGTCGTACGTGATTATCAGTCCCAGCGAAAATTTGGCGAAAGCGCGTGGCGCCGGACGGCATGCGTGGTGTGGGCTGCTGCTGGCTATTGTGCCGGGATTTGGTCAGTTTTATCACCGTCAGTGGTTAAAAGGCCTTATCTTCCTGGTCTTGCTCAGCAGCTTTATGGGCATTTTTTATGATTTTTTGCGCGAAGGGCTCTGGGGCCTGTACACCCTCGGCGAAGAGGTGCCTCGCGATAACTCTATCTTTTTGCTGGCAGAAGGGATAATCAGCGTGCTGATTATCGCCTTTGGCGTCACGGTGTATTACTTCTCGCTGCGTGATGCCTGGGTGAACGGCAAAAAACGTGACGAGGGCCTTCAGCTCAATAGCGTGCGTAAGCAATATCAGTTGCTGTTAAGCGACGGTTTCCCCTATTTGATGATCACGCCAGGCTTTATTCTGCTGGTGTTTGTGGTGATCTTCCCGATTCTGTTTGGTTTTGCCATCGCCTTTACCAACTACAACCTCTACCACACGCCGCCGGCGAAGCTGGTGGACTGGGTGGGGCTGAAGAATTTCGTCAACATATTCACGTTGTCCATCTGGCGTTCAACCTTCCTGGACGTGCTGCAATGGACGGTGGTGTGGACGCTGCTCGCCACCACGCTGCAATGCACGGTGGGGGTGCTGCTCGCTATCCTGGTGAACCAGAAGGATCTGCGCTTTAAGCCACTGGTGCGAACCATTTTCATGCTGCCGTGGGCGGTACCGGGCTTTGTCACCATTCTGGTGTTCGCCGGGATGTTTAACGACACTTTTGGCGTGATCAACAATGCCATTCTGGCCTTCTTTGGTATCGGGCCGAAAGCCTGGCTGACGGATCCGTTCTGGACCAAAACGGCGTTGATCATGATGCAGACCTGGCTTGGCTTCCCGTTTGTGTTCGCTATGACCACCGGGGTGTTGCAGGCCATCCCTGACGATCTCTATGAAGCGGCGAAAATGGATGGCGCGGGGACCTGGACCCGGCTGCGTACCATTACGCTGCCGCTGGTGTTGTATTCAATTGCGCCGATCATCATCACGCAGTACACCTTCAACTTTAACAACTTCAACATTATCTACCTGTTTAACAATGGCGGCCCTGCGGTGGCAGGCTCTAACGCGGGTGGAACGGACATTCTGGTGTCGTGGATCTACAAGCTGACTATGTCTTCATCGCAGTACGCGATCGCCGCGACCATCACTATTCTGCTGTCGATTTTTGTTGTCGGCCTGGCGTTGTGGCAGTTCCGCGCAACCAAATCCTTTAAAAACGACGACATGGCGTAGGGAAGAAAAATGGCTACATCACAAAGCATTCGCCGCGAGAAGTGGATTCGTCTCTCCCTCTCCTGGCTGATTATCGGGCTGGTTTCGCTGATTATCATCTACCCGCTGGTGTGGACGGTCGGGGCGTCGCTCAATGCAGGCAACAGTCTGCTCAGCACCTCGATCATCCCGGAAAACGTCTCGTTCCAGCACTATGCGGACCTGTTCAACGGCCAGGTGAACTACCTGACCTGGTACTGGAACTCGATGAAAATCAGTTTCCTGACCATGGTCCTGACCTTAATCAGCGTCAGCTTTACCGCCTACGCCTTCTCCCGCTTTCGCTTTAAGGGGCGGCAGAACGGGTTAATGCTGTTTTTACTGCTGCAAATGATCCCGCAGTTCTCCGCGCTGATTGCCATTTTCGTGCTGTCGCAACTGCTGGGACTGATTAACAGCCATCTGGCGCTGGTGCTGATCTACGTCGCCGGGATGATCCCGATGAACACCTATCTGATGAAGGGCTACCTCGACGCCATTCCGAAAGATCTGGATGAGTCGGCACGCATGGACGGCGCCAGCAACTTCCGCATTTTTATCGAGATCATCATGCCGCTCTCCAAGCCAATTGTGGCGGTGGTGGCACTGTTCTCCTTCACCGGGCCGCTTGGGGATTTCATTCTCTCCAGCACCATTTTGCGTACCCCGGACAAATTCACGCTGCCTATCGGGCTTTACAACCTGGTGGCGCAAAAAATGGGCGCCAGTTACACCACCTATGCGGCGGGGGCGGTTCTTATCGCCGTGCCGGTGGCTATCCTCTACCTGGCATTACAAAAATACTTCGTCTCCGGCCTGACCTCCGGCAGTACCAAAGGATGATGACATGAAAAGGTTTGCACCCGCTTTGCTTGCTGTTTGCCTCTCCTGCAGTTTTACCGCCAGTGTGTTCGCCGCCGAGGCTATCACCACGCGGCCGTTTACCGATATGCCCGCGGATTTTATTAAGGGCGCGGATATCTCGACGCTACTGGACACGGAAAAGCACGGCGCGAAGTTTTTTAACGATAAGAACCAGCAGCAGGATGCGATCGCCATTCTGAAAGAGAATGGCGTGAACTACGTGCGCCTGCGCCTGTGGGTCGATCCGAAAGATGCCGAGGGCCAGGCTTATGGCGGCGGCGATAACGATCTTGCCAGCACCATTACGCTTGCGAAACGGGCCAAAGCGCAGGGTATGAAGCTGCTGCTGGACTTCCATTACAGCGACTTCTGGACCGATCCGG
Organism: Enterobacteriaceae bacterium UBA3516; assembly: GCA_002377245.1. Taxonomy (GTDB): domain Bacteria; phylum Pseudomonadota; class Gammaproteobacteria; order Enterobacterales; family Enterobacteriaceae; genus CBFFRJ01. Next base: position 14,611 of record DFPL01000314.1, on the reverse strand, counting down.
GCAAACAGTACAAGCCAAAAGCCTGGGAGAAAATGGATTACCCGCAGTTGAAAACCACAATCCATGATTACACCCGCGACACCATCGCCCGCTTTAAGCAGGAAGGTGTGTTGCCGGATATGGTGCAGATTGGTAATGAAATTAACGGCGGCATGCTGTGGCCGGAAGGCAAAAGCTGGGGGCAGGGCGGCGGTGAATTTGACCGTCTGGCGGGCTTGCTGAATGCCGCCATTGACGGGCTTAAAGAGAACCTGAAAAACGGTGAGCAGGTCAAAATCATGCTGCACCTGGCCGAAGGGACGAAAAACGATACCTTCCGCTGGTGGTTTGATGAAATCACCAAGCGCAACGTGCCCTTCGATGTGATTGGGCTGTCCATGTACACCTACTGGAACGGGCCCATCAGCGCGCTGAAAACTAACATGGACGATATCAGCAAACGCTATAACAAAGACGTGATTGTGGTAGAAGCGGCTTACGCATACACCTTGGACAATTGCGACAACGCTGAAAATAGCTTCCAGGCGAAGGAAGAGAAGGACGGCGGCTACCCTGGCACCGTGCAGGGGCAATATAACTATATTCACGATTTAATGCAGGCCGTCATTAATGTGCCGGACCATCGCGGTAAAGGAATATTTTATTGGGAGCCAACGTGGATTGCGGTAGGCGGAAATACCTGGGCAACTCAGGCCGGAATGAAATATATCAACGACCAGTGGAAAGAGGGTAATGCCCGCGAAAACCAGGCGTTATTTGATTGCCAGGGGAAGGTTCTGCCGTCGATAAAAGTCTTTAACTAATTTCAAGCTATTATTTTCAGGGTTTTTAATATGAATAAATTTGCGCCTTTGAGTCCGAAGGTCGCCACGCTATTGCATGGCGCTGACTACAATCCGGAGCAGTGGGAGAATTACCCCGATATTATTGATAAAGATATTGCCATGATGAAACAGGCAAAATGCAATGTCATGTCTGTCGGTATATTCAGTTGGTCGAAACTGGAGCCGCAGGAAGGGGTATTTAATTTTGGCTGGCTGGATAATATTCTGGAGAAACTGTATGCGGCGGGGATCCATGTTTTTCTGGCGACGCCAAGCGGGGCGCGTCCAGCCTGGATGTCGCAAAAATATCCGCAAGTCTTAAGGGTCGGGCGTGACCGTGTGCCTGCGTTGCACGGCGGGCGTCACAACCACTGCATGACTTCGCCGGTGTATCGCGAAAAGACATTGAAAATTAACAGCCTGCTGGCCGAGCGCTACAGCCAGCATCCTGCGGTACTGGGCTGGCATCTGTCCAACGAGTACGGCGGCGAATGCCACTGTGACCTGTGTCAGGAGAAATTCCGCGACTGGGTGAAAGCGCGCTATGAGACCCTGGAGGCATTAAACCATGCCTGGTGGAGCGATTTCTGGAGCCATACCTACAGCGACTGGTCGCAAATTCAGTCTCCATCACCGCAGGGGGAAGTCTCTATTCATGGGCTGAATCTGGACTGGCGTCGCTTTAATAGCTCGCAGGTCACGGACTTCTGCCGCCATGAAATCGCGCCACTCAAAGCGGCGAATGCGTCGCTGCCGGTGACCACCAACTTCATGGAGTATTTCTACGATTACGACTACTGGCAGCTGGCTGAACCGCTGGATTTCATCTCCTGGGACAGCTACCCGATGTGGCATCGTGAGAAGGATGATTCCACGCTTGCCTGCTACACCGCGATGTACCACGACATGATGCGTACCCTGAAAGGGGGCAAGCCGTTCGTGCTGATGGAGTCCTCGCCCAGCGTCACCAACTGGCAGCCCACCAGCAAACTGAAAAAACCGGGGATGCATATTCTCTCTTCCCTGCAGGCGGTGGCGCACGGTGCGGATTCGGTGCAGTACTTCCAGTGGCGCAAAAGCCGGGGTTCGGTAGAGAAATTCCACGGTGCAATTATCGACCACGTCGGGCATCTGGATACGCGCGTTGGCCGCGAAGTCACCGCGCTGGGCGATATCCTCAGCCGCTTATCGGGCGTCATGGGGTGTCGCACCGAGGCGCGTGTGGCCATCATCTTTGACCAGCAGAACCGCTGGGCGCTGGATGATGCGCAAGGGCCGCGCAACGTAGGGATGGAATACGAGAAAACGGTTAATGAACACTACCAGGCCTTCTGGGAGAAGGGCATTGCTGTCGATATTATCGATGCGGATGGCGATTTAAGTCGCTACGCGTTGGTGATTGCGCCGATGCTGTACATGGTGCGTGAGGGCTTCGCGCCGCGGGCGGAAGCCTTTGTCGAAAGCGGTGGTCATCTGGTGACCACGTACTGGAGCGGCATCGTCAACGAGACCGATCTGTGCTTCACCGGTGGCTTCCCCGGTCCGCTGCGCAACCTGCTCGGCATCTGGGCGGAGGAGATTGATTGTCTTGCCGACGGTGAAAGTAATCTGGTGCAGGGTCTGGCCGGTAATGAATCTGGGCTTCAGGGACCGTATCAGGTACGTCACCTCTGTGAACTCATCCACACGGGAAGTGCGACCACCCTGGCGACTTACCGTGATGATTTCTATGCGGGTCGCCCGGCAGTGACGGTAAACGTGTTTGGAAAAGGCAAGGCCTGGCATGTGGCGTCGCGCAACGATCTCGCGTTCCAGCGTGATTTCTTCGCGCATATTATTGATGAGCTGGCACTGCCGCGCGCCATCGAGGCGGACTTCCCGCCGGGTGTGGTTGCAACGGCACGGACCGATGGTGAATCCACCTTTGTCTTCATTCAGAACTATTCCCGCCAGCCGCAGACGGTGACCTTGCCGCAGGGCTATACCGACTGCCTCTCTTCGGCACCGGTTGCCGCACCCCTCAGCCTCTCTGCGTTCGACTGCCGCATCCTCCGCCGAAAAGCGTAAGCGTTCCTTCCACGCCTGCTCACCTGAGCAGGCGTTTTTGTATCTGTCTATTCTCAGGAGACAACGACTATGGTGAGCCTTAAATCCTTTTTGCACTATTTCTCTCAGCCGCAATCCAGCGTACCGCTTAGCGAGGGTGATGCGGCGACTATACAGCGTCTGATTTCGGCATTTGGCGGCGAAGAGAATATCAGCCATGTGGATGCCTGTATTACCCGGCTACGCGTGACGGTCAATGACCTTGCCATCGTGGATTCTCAGGCGCTGCAACAGGAAGGGGCGCTGGGGGTTATTATTCTCGGTCAACAGGTTCATGCGATATTTGGGAAACAGTCTGACGCACTGCGTAAATTACTGGATGAGCATTTTTCTGCGCGCCGTTAATTAAATTATAAAATAAAAAAGGGATACCCGTGAGGGTATCCCAAATAGTTAAACATAAAAGCAATGGCAATAAAGGTCACTACCCGCTAATAAACTGCCAGGTCTCGGAGATAAATAACGATGTTAACGCATGTACTACTTACCGTATAACGGGTATTACCACCAGGCTTCTACCTGCACACCAAAGTTCCAGGTATTATTAGCGGTATGGTCATCAAATGATTTACCGTTTTCTGAATCATTCAGATAAGAAGCAAAGACACGTAATTCAGGACGCGACATAAAATCACGGCCATCTGCCAGCCCCAGTGCAATGGTGTATTTCTCACCGCTCTGTTTGTAATGGGTGCCGTTGTTATAAGTGTCTTTCTGGTAGAAACCACCCACCTCGCCAATCAGACGCACGTAATCGGTAAACTGATACTGCGCACGGCCGACCAGAGAAACCAGACGTGATTTGTCGGTGTAATCAGTGATGTCGTCCGCCGCGCCGTAGGTCAACACATGGTTAAAGGAGAACTTATCGGTAATCGGGATAAGCCCGGTGTTGATGACACGATAGCCAGAGGCATCATTCACGTAATGCCACATGTCATACCAGCCGCCGCCCTGCGACACCATGTTCTGTGCCAGACCTTTGTTGGCGTATTGCAGGACCAGTTTGTTGTACCCGCCCAGCATGTCCTGGCTGATTTCACCGGTCACCATCACGCCGTTATCTGCCTCGTAGAGGCCGCCGTAGTCTTTCTGTTTGTCGGTTGGGTTCGGCATGGCGTAGTCCACACCAAACTCAGTCCATGCGCCGGACCACGGTTTCCAGCCCGCATAGCGCAGGTCGATATAGTTGATGTTCACATCGTTATCGCCATCGACGCGATAGTCGACATCATTGGCATCGCCGCGAATCCAGGCAACAGAGACGGCGCCTGGCCCGACGCTGAAGTTTTCAATACCGGCACCTGACCCGGAGATGTTCCAGTATTTGGTATCGATGATGTGCAGGTCATGGCGCTGGTAGTAGCGTTTACCGCCCCAAATCACCGCATTCGGATCCCCTGGGATCAGGCCCTTGATCTGCAGGTTTAACTGGCGCAGGCCAAATTCAGCGTCATCGCCAAAAGTGGTCTCGCTGTCGTTGGAACCATCGGAGACCATGCTGACCATCGTATCCAGATAAAAGCTCACTTCGTCTTTTTTGTAGACTTCGGAGCCTAACTCCAGTTCGCCGTAGGTATCCGCTTCGTTACCCAGACGACCCAGTTTGTTTTTCTGCCACTCCTGCATTCCACCGTCGCCTGAGACGCCCACGCCGGAGCGCAGGTAGCCATGAAAGTCGATAGGGACAGAAGACGCGGCCAGTAATGAAGGTGAAGTCAGCGCAGCGGCTAACGCAATGGCAACTGTGCGTAGCGTAGTGTTCATATCATTCCTCTTATAGTTTTGTATTACGTTCACATAAACGCTGTCATAAAATGCCTAATTGTAAAAACAGGCAAACTAACAATCGCAATTGTGTGATTAACTGCAAATAAATCAGCCTTTTTTGTTACGAAAAGAGAATGTCTTCACGAAGTCCTGTAATGTGAGCGTGATACTTAATTGCGGGTTTTTAGCTGCGGAAAAGCGGAGTGAGCGTTTTTTTAAATGGCCCCTGTTACAATTGACGCATAACAACATAAGGAACCGGACCATGAAGTCTAAAAGCGCGACATTAGAAGACGTTGCCCGTCATGCGGGTGTCTCCTATCAGACCGTGTCCAGGGTACTCAATAAATCTGCCAATGTATCCGAAGCCACACGTCTCAAGGTAGAGAAGTCCATTGAGCTGCTACGCTATGTGCCTAATCGCCTGGCTCAACAGCTGGTTGGCAAGCAAAGTCAGACCATTGGATTAGTGACCACATCCCTGGCGTTACATGCGCCGTCTCAGGTGGCAGCAGCGGTAAAACGCTATGCTAATCTGGATGGCTATCAGGTACTGATTTCCATGATTGATGAGAACGTCAATCATGATATTCAGGCTGCGATCAATGAGCTCAAGTCTCAGTTAGTCGACAAGATGATTATCAACGTGCCCCTGGAGACTGACAGGGCGCAGAAAATCGCCTCTGACAACGATGATATCGTCTGCCTGTTTCTGGACGTTGACCCCTATAGCTCCGTGTTTAACGTTTCGTTTAACCCGGCGGATGGCACCCGTGCCAGCGTCAAACACCTCTACGATCAGGGGCACCGTGAGATCACGCTGCTGGCCGGGCCGGAAGACTCCGTTTCTGCCAACCTGCGCCTGAAAAGCTGGGTGGAGACGCTTAATGGTTACGGTCTGAAACCGGCGATGATCTTCCACGGAAACTGGGATGCGCAAAGCGGCTACGCGGGGGCGCTGAAGATGCTGCGTGAGACGCCGAACTTTACCGCCGTGCTGGTCGGGAACGACCAGATGGCACTCGGCGTGCTGAGTGCATTTCATCAGCACCATATTGCCATTCCCGGCGAAAAGTCGGTGGTGGGCTACGATGACACCTACGAAAGCTCGTTCTTCCATCCGGCATTGACCACCGTGTCGCTGGATCTCGATTTGCAGGGTAAAGAAGCGGTCCGTCGGCTGCTCGACAGCGGCCATAACGACCCGACACGTACCTCATCGGTGCTGCCGGCGCGGCTGATTGTGCGCCATTCCACCGGCCCATTGCAGAGCAAAGAGACCAACCTGCAGGCTATCGCTGAACAGCTACAGGCGATTGCCCATCAGTTGATGAAGTAGACAAAACATAAGGGCCGGGTAACCGGCCCTGATTTCTTGTGTCTAATGCTGAAAGTGCTGCAGTTGCACTATGTAGGCCCGATAAGCCTGCGCCATCGGGCATTCAACGATCCTCAATGGTCCTGCTCACCCACCACAACCAGTTCCACATCATTCTCTTCAATCAGCTTGAGAATGTTTTTCGGTGGCGTTTTATCGGTAATGATGTGGTCAATGTCCGACCAGCTACAGGATTGATACATCAGCTGCAAATTAAATTTGGCAAAGGTCGCAATACAAATCACCTTTTTGGACTGTTTCGCCATGGCGACTTTTTGCAGGGCATCAAGTTCGGTATCGGTGGTAATTCCACTTTCTGACAACGCGCTGACGCCAATAAACGCTTTATCCGCGTGATAGCGCTTAATTTGTTCGAGGGCGGTGTTGCCTAATATGGCGTGAGAGTAGTCATCAAAATTCCCTCCCAGCACTGACACACTGATCCCTTTATTACCAATAATTTCACCCAACACTTCAATGGAGTTGGTAATCACACTCACCGGTGAGGGAAGCTGGCGGGCGAGGGCGGCAGACGTTGTACCCGCATCAATAAACAGGATCTCTTTTTCATTGATGGTTTTTGCCGCCCAGGCCGAAAGTAATGTTTTTTCCGGGCTATATTGCGCACGTTGAACATAAGGTTCTTCAATGCGTTTTTCCGCCAGAATGGCACCGCCACGAATACGCAAAATATGCGGGAGTTGAGTCAATTTGACTAAATCACGGCGGGCAGAATCCGATGAAATATTATACTGCTGACAGATGTAATCGAGCGTGACTTTACCCTGCGTTTTTATTAGCTCCTCTAACTCAATCAACCGTTCTTCTTGTGTCATCACGTATTCCATTCTGCTTTGAGTAAGGGTAACGGGGCCATGTTAGCTGATTACCTATAGTGCGTATACACTTAAGTTCACTTACTTTATTGCCAGTAACACTTACTTGATGTTAAGTTTATTTGCTTTTTTGTAAGTGATTTGGCGCTTGAAATCCCTTTCAAATGACCAGAAAGGTGTGATTTATCCAATGCGACCTGCAATTCGGTAGGTGGCGCAACGAGGTGGTACATGAAATTAGGCATTCTTGGCACGGGCATGATCGTAAAAGATTTACTCTCGACGATACACAAACTGCCGGTAAGTCGCCTGGCGATCCTGGGGACGCCGCAATCTGAAGAGAAGACGCGAGATCTGGCGGCACGTCACCAGATTGACGACGTCTTTTTCGATTATCAGGCCATGCTGGAAAGCGATGTCGATACAGTTTACGTGGCGTTGCCAAATCATCTGCACTTCCCCTTTGCCAGCCAGGCGATACAAAAAGGCAAACATGTCATCATCGAAAAGCCTATGACGACCAGTGTGGATGAGCTTGAAACGTTGAAGTCACTGGCAGCGAAACATAACGTCATCATGCTGGAGGCGATGAACGTTCACCACCTTCCGGCCTATCTTTCGCTCAAGTCTCAGCTTGCCAGTCTTGGCGACATTAAGCTGGTGACGCTGAATTACAGCCAATATTCCTCGCGTTACGATGACTTTATGGCTGGCATTGTTCACCCTGCATTTGATGCCAGTAAGGGTGGTGGTGCGTTAATGGACATTAATGTTTATAACCTGCATTTTGTCGCCGGACTCTTTGGTGAGCCTGAATCAGTCAATTACTTTGCCAACATGCACAACAATATTGATACCAGCGGCATGATGCTGATTGATTATGGCGACTTCAAATGCGTCTGCATTGGGGCCAAAGACTGTAAAGCTCCTACAACATCGCTGATTCAGGGAGTGAAAGGAAATGTGCAGATTACCTTGCCGGTAAACCAAATGATTGGATACAAAATGGCGCTGAACAGCGGTGATGGCGCGCAGTTTACTTTTGATCGCCGTGAGCATCGCCTGCTTTATGAGTTCGAGGCCTTTATCCGCATTATTGATACGCTGGATTACCAGGCCGCTGCACGTTTGCTGGAAGTGAGTACCATTGCAGCCCGGATGATTGAAAATGGCAGAAAACAGCAGAATGCAGTTTGATATGACCGCCAGGCGGTGCCTGATGCATGCAGTGCAGAGCTCAGGTTTGATGATGTCGGCTACCGATCATTAACATCCCCATTATCTGACTGAACAATAAGCCATGCTGGCGCAACACGATGTCTGCGTCAGCTTTTTCACCCTCCCGCTGATGATTTCCTTCACATATTTCCGCCCGAAATAACGCTGTTTCCGGCCAATAAATATGATGCGCGTCACAAAGTGAAGTGCATTTTTGATCTGGCTCGCTCTTTTCTTCCCTCTGCGTAGAACGTGTTTCCTCTTCAAGGCGGAAAACGCCTGTCTGTTTGTCGACAAAATAAGACTTAGTATCTTACTCAACTTAATTGAAGTAATACGCGACTGGAGATGTACGTATATGCTCATTGCTCGAGAGAACATTTTTTTAAATCAGACGTTCAGGGATAAAAAAGCCATTTTTCATTTCCTCGCTAACCATGCGGTTGCTCAGGGTTGGGCTGCCGATGCGGATAAAATTGAAGCGGATTTATGGGAGCGGGAAAATCAATATTCCACTGGTTTTGAAAGCCAGATTGCTATTCCGCATGCCAAGACGGCGAATGTCTCACAGGCCGGCGTCATTTTTATTCGTCTACAGCAGGCCATTGACTGGGAAAGTCTGGATGACCAGCCGGTACAAATTATTTTTGGTCTGTTAGTACCTGAATCTGGTGCCAAAGTTTTGCACCTGCAAATTATTAATAGTCTCGCCAGCCAGATTGTTGACGACGAATTCAGAGAGCAACTGTTCGCCGTTAACGACGAAGACGAATTATTTCACTATATGAAGTCACGTATCGCCATTGAGGAGGAAGTATGAATATTGTCGGCGTCACATCCTGCATTGCCGGTTTAGCCCATACGCCGATGGCGGCTAAATCTCTGGAAAAGGAAGGGGCACGTCTGGGCCATCAGGTAAAAATGGAACAGCAGGGCGCAATGGGGATCATGAATAAGATCTCTGCGGAAGAAGTCGCCGCAGCCGATTTTGTTCTTATTGCTGCCGATCGCTCAATTGAAGAGGAAGAACGCTTCGCCGGGAAAATAATTATTCGGGTAAAAATCGGCCAGTGCGTAAGCCATGCCGCAGACGTTATCACTAAATGTGTGACGGCCGTTGAGGCGCGTCGTAATCAATAATCTGGGTGCGTTTATGAAAAAAATAATGATAGAAATAAAGAATCACCTTATGACGGGTATTTCCTTTGCTCTGCCCGTCATTATTGCCGGTTCCCTGATGGTAGCAGTGGCCAAGATTATTGGTCTGGCAATTGGTGAATCTAATCTTGATGCCTTTGCCAAAAGCGATGGCCTCGAAAACTGGCTGTACCTCACGCAAGATATTGGTTTCAAAATTATCGGCCTGATGAACTATGTTCTCGGTGCTTACGTTGCCTACTCGGTGGCCGGTAAAAAAGGACTGGCTTCTGGTTTCACGGCGGGTTTGATTGCTTCGTTGACCGGTTCCGGCTTCCTCGGCGCGGTGCTGGGTGGCCTGTTGGCGGGTTATTCCTCAGAATGGGTGTCCCGCAAAATCCGCATTACCGGTTCGGCGGCAAGCTCCGTTCCGCTGATTATTCTGCCGTTTATCACCGTTGGTCTGCAGGTACTGGTGATGTTGCTGCTGCTCGGTGATGTCCTGAGCTGGCTTAACACCTCGCTGATGGCATGGGTTCAGCGGATGACCGAAGATGGCACCAGCACCGTGGTACTGGCGGCAGTGCTCGGCGGCATGATCTGTTTTGACCTCGGTGGTCCGGTCAACAAAGCGGCCTGGGGTACGGCGAATGTGCTGTTCCTGAGCGGCGTTTATCTGCCCGCTATTCTGGTCAACGTCGCCATTATTATTCCGCCATTGGGTTATGCCGCTGCGCGTTTCTTACGTCCGCATAACTTTAATCAGACGCTGAAAGAGGCCGGTAATGGTTCCATTATTATGGGTATTCTCGGCATCTCCGAAGGGGCTATTCCCTTTACTCTGCGTAACCCGGCGCGATTAATTCCGCTGAACGTTCTGGCGGGAACACTGGGCGCAGTCACCGTGGCTTTACTGAAAGCCTATCCGATTATGCCACCGCTGGGTGGGTTATACGGCGGCTTCACCGTGGGCAATCCGTGGGCCTATTTTATCGGCGCACTGGTGGGGACGGCGGTCATTGCCTTCGGAGCCAATATGCTGGTGAATTTTAATGATGAAGAGCCGGGTGTGAAAGCCAGTGAAAATACGACTGGTGAAGAGATAGAAATAAAATTTGATTAACTGTCGCACTTTGCGTAATGGGAGAGTTGTATGAAGAATAAAGTTGTCCATATTTACAGTCATACTCACTGGGATCAGGAGTGGTATTTCACATCATCGCGCTCACGTATTTATCTTTTTAATCACATTAAAAACGTGATTCGTATACTGGAGAATAACGATGATTTCCCCTGTTACCTCCTTGATGCGCAAAGTGCCTTAATTGAGAGTTATTTGCAGTGGGCGCCGGAAGATAAAGAGTCAGTATTCAAATTAATTGCGGAAAAACGCCTGCTGACTGGCCCGTGGTACACTCAAACTGACCAACTGGTTATTCATCAGGAGTCGGTCATTCGGAACCTGTGGTACGGAATTAAAGTCGCCACTGACGCCGGAAACAGCATGGCGCTCGGTTATGTTCCGGACTGTTTTGGTCAGGGCGGCAACATGCCACAGATCTACAAGCAGTTCGGTATTAACCATGCGCTGTTCTGGCGAGGAATTGCCGACAACACCCTGCGTGAGACGGAATTTGTCTGGCAGGGCGACAATGGCGACCAGCTTTTTGCCGTCCAGATGCCGTGGGGTTACCACTACGGCGGGCTGCTGGATGAAACGCCAGAAACACTGTCAGCGTTCCTGAAAGAGAAGATGGCTCCTATTGAAGCGCGCAGCAATCGGACGAACCTGCTTTATCCGCACGGCTTTGATCAGGCGCCGGTGCGTGAAAATCTGCCGGAACTGGTGGAGCAGTTCAACGCCTGCGATGACGAGCGCCATTACCAGATAAGCAGCCCGCTGGCGTTCCTGGAAGCGCTGGAGAAAGAGGCTGCCGGAGACGTGCGCGTGTTGCAGGGCGAGTTGACAGAAGGGAAGCACTCACGCGTCCACAAGACCATCTTCTCCTGCCGTGCTGACCTTAAGCTGCTGAACAATGAGATTGAAGCGCTGTTGGTCAATACTCTGGAGCCGGTGTTGGCTATCAGTCGCAGCCTCGGAAATGAATATCCGTCACGTGTGGTAGGGGACATCTGGAAACTGATGTTCTACAACGCTGCGCATGACAGCATCGGTGGCTGCAACAGCGATAACACTAACCAGGACATTTTCTTCCGCTATAAGCAGGCGCGGGATCTGGCCGTCAACTTGCTGGAGTTGCACACCCGCTTAATTGCGATTCGCACGCCACGTGAGCATGATTACACCTTCACAGTGTTCAACCCGCTGACCAACACGTCGGCACCGCAGGTCACCTTTGAGGCCTGGCTGCCGGGTATTCCGTTCACCCTGCGCGATGCCACGGGCAAGGCGCTGCCGTATGTGATTGAAGAGCAGACCGACCTGACCAGCTACGTGCTGAACCAGACCATTCGCCTTAACCCTGGCAAGCCTTACCACAAGCCAGAGAAGGTGTATCGCACCAAAATGACCGTCAACAGCAGCGACCTGCCGGCGCTCGGCTACACCCGCTGGCATCTGGATTTTGCCGCTGACGGGGCCAGTGAGTCAGTCACCGACAATGCCCGGATGATTGAAAACGCCCATTATCGGGTAGAGGTGGAAGAGAACGGCCTGGTGTCCATTACCCTGAAAGCAACGGGCAAACGCTACGAGCGCCAGATGCTGCTGGTGGAGAACGGCGATGATGGTGACTCCTATAACTACTCGCCGCCGCGTGGCGATCTGATTGTCACCTCGGAAGACTGCCTGACCTCATTCAGCCGCGAGAGCAACGAACTGAACCAGTCATTGCGGCTGGAGTATGTGATGCAGGTGCCGGCTAATCTCGATGAGCGCGCTCAGGGCAGGGTGACTGCCGCAATGAAAGTGGCGGCACGCATCACCCTGCAACAGGACGACATGATTCGCTTTGCCGTTGACGTGGATAACCAGGTGCTCAGCCACCGTCTCTGCGTGCACTTTGCCACCGACATTCTGGCTAATGTCTCTTATGCGGATCAGTTGTTTGGTGTGGTGGCCCGCCCGGTGCAGTTAAGTAATGCTCTGCGGGTGTGGGAAGAGGAGAACTGGCATGAAAAACCAATCTCCATCGAACCGATGCAAAGCTACGTCAACCTGCATGACGATACGCACGGTTTCACCTTCCACACTAATGGGGTGCGTGAATATGAAATCGTCGGTGACAATTTCGATAACATTTCCGTTACTCTGTTCCGCTCATTCGGTTACATGGGCAAAGAGAATCTGCTGTATCGCCCGGGGCGCGCATCAGGTGAATCGGTCGTCGCAACGCCGGATGCCCAGCTTCTGGGGCCGCTGTCCTTTAACTTTGGCTGGCGTATCCACAATGGCACGTTTGATGAGGCGCAGCATGCCAGGGTGTCGAAAACATTCCTGACCACGTTCCCGGTTTACCAGGACAGCGACTTCCTTAACGGGCGTCTGCGTTTCTGCCTGAGCGATGAAGTGCGCACCTACCCGCAGGAGTACAGTCTGCTGACGTTACCGGACGGCCCGCAGGATGCCCTGGTGAGCGTGGTGAAATGCGCGGAAGAGGGGGAGGGGCTGATTTGCCGCTTCTATAACCCGAATCTGGAAAGTGAAGCCGCGCTTCCGGCTCTGGAACGCGCTCGCTATCTGCTGCTCAATGAGAAAACCCCGGCACAGGCACGGGCGACGCTCAAACCGAATGATGTCCAGACACTGTACGTAGAAATAGAATAAAGAGAGAAAAATGAGACTGTTTACCAACAAGCGTGTCAGAGATATTTTCACCCAGATTGCCCAGGGTACCGTGACGCAAGCCACGCTCGCGAAGGAGATGAACGTCTCCACGCGCACTATCCGCAGTGATTTGAAAGAGCTCAACGATATCATTGCCGGTTTTGGTAACAGTCTCATTCATGATCGTAAGAAAGGATTTTCGATTCAGGTCGATAACCCGGCGGGCCACAAGACGTTGCTGGAACAGTCGCAGCGCCCGTGGAAAGAGACCCGCTCGACGGCGGAACGTCGCCGTGCGCTGCTGGCAGCGTTGTTACGCCAGGATGCCGACGTGTCTCTGGAAGAGCTGGAGTCGACCTGGTTTATCAGCATCTACAGCCTGCGTAACGACATCACGCTGCTCAAGCGTCACTTCGCGCTGTATGACCTGAATATCGCCTCGGAAGGAGCCGATAAGTTTCGCCTCGCCGGTAACGAAATGGCGCTGCGCCGCTGCATGTACGATCACCTTCTGCGCTCGAAAGAGGCTGAAGAGGAATATCAGGAAATTTTCGACGCAACGGTGAAAATGGCGGACATCAAACAGTCATTGAGCCACTACTTCGTTAACCACGGGCTGGTGGTCAGCGACGTCAGTCTGCGCTTTTTCACCCTGATTTGCGGTATTACCTGCGAGCGTATTCGCCGGGGAAGCTGGTTACTGGATTATGAATTTGATGCCTGCGATCTCGCCCTTAAAAGCGTGGCAGGCGACATTCTGCTCAGGCTGCTGGGTGATGCGGTAAACAGCGTGCCGCAAAGTGAAAGGGATTATATGGCGATGAACCTGGCCGCGTTTTGCTCCATGCCGGGTGAGTGCGCGCTGGAAAAAGAGCAGTACGACGCAGAACGTGCAGTAATGAACCATTTCCTGAGCTACGTCAGCGCGGCGTGGTTCTGCGATGTGCGCTATGACGATCTGTCACGCAAGAATCTGCTCAACCACATTAAAGCGATGCGCATCCGCGTGAACAACGGCATCACCATCATCAACCCGCTGATTGAACAGATTAAGCGCCATTATCCGCTGATGTACGAAATGACGCTGGCCGCCTTCAGCGAGCTGGAGCATTTCTTCTCTGGCACGCTGAGCGATGACGAGATTGGCTATCTGGTGATGCACATCGGGGCCATTCTGGAAGAGACTCACCTGACCGACGAAGGCCACTCGTTGACCGCACTGGTGGTGAGTTCAGAAGGGGGCGCATCAACACGTATTGTGTGCCAGAAAATCGTCAGAATGTACCCGAATATTGCCATCAGCCAGTGCATCTCCGTTGAGCAGTATAAAGCGATGAGCAGCGTGGAAGAGAGCATCGTCATTAGCCTGGTGAGCATTGAAGAGAAAAATAAGCGGGTGATTAATCTGCCGCCACTGCCGGAAAGATGGCAACTGGAAAACATGAAATACTTTTTGACCGCGGAAAGCGCCCCTCCGGCGGCTATGGTCAACTATTTCTCGGCGGACCACTTTTTTGTTTTTGACAGTACTGCCCACACCAAGGAATCCCTTATC
>DFPL01000153.1 GCA_002377245.1 Enterobacteriaceae bacterium UBA3516 | reverse complement strand
TCTGTAAAGTGTAAAGCGTCATCATGCACCTCGTCAGTCTGGGAAATTGATGACCACTTTGCCGCATTTCCCGCTTGCCATCAGGGCATAGGCCTCGCCTGCCTGCTCAAGAGAGAAGCGATGAGTAATGGCACTGCGCGGCCATAACTTCCAGTCGGTGAGGTCATGCGCGCATTTTTCCATATGAAAAAGGCTGGTGACCCAGGATCCGATAATGCGCCGCTGGTGATGCATCAGGTCGGCACTGACTTCAAACTCCACTTTACCGGTTTCGCCAATGTAGACCACCCGCCCCCAGTCGGCGGTGGATTGCAGCGCCAGCAGACGCCCGGCGGCATTGCCAGAGCAATCGAGCGCAACATCTGCCCCACCCCGCGTGAGTTCGGCAATGCGTGCAGGCAGCCCTTCGGTGGTCGCCAGATAACCGTTATCCATCACCCCAAGCTGTTTCGCCATCGCCAGCCGCTCCGGCAGCATGTCCACGCCAATCACGCGTTTCGCACCGCGCCCACGCGCCAGCATCATCGCCATCATGCCTACCGGACCGAGACCCACCACCAGCACGTTATCGCTGCCGGATACTTCCCCGCGCAGGATACCTTCGTAAGCCGTCCCCACGCCGCAACTGACAAACGCGCCGTCCTCATAGCTCAGCGCATCAGGCAGCATGATTAAGTCTTTCTCCTCCGCCAGCAGGTATTCGGCATGGCCGCCATCGCGCTGCCAGCCGTAGGCCGCTTTTCCCTCTCCGGTACAAGAGATCGGGAATCCCCGACGGCAGTTTGCGCAAAATCCACAGCCGGAAATGTGGTACACCAGCACGCGGTCGCCCTCTTTGAAATGACGACACCCCGGCCCCCGCGCCACAATCTGGCCGCACGGCTCGTGTCCGTTAATGAATCCCTGATACAGCGGCTTATCCGGCGCCGCAGCGGTCGCTTTATGTTGATGGTAGATGTAATGGACATCGCTGCCGCAGATGCCCGACGATTTCATTTTAATCAGCACCTGATTAATGCCCGGTTGTGGAACCGGCACTTCCCGTAAATCAACGGTGGAGTTCCCCGGTAAATAGGCTGCCAGCATGGTTTTCATCATTCCCTCGTTCCTCTGTAGCACGTGTGTTTGCGCCCGGTCTGGCGCGAAAAGTAGGTGAATCAGCTTTTTTTACTGTTCCGCTGGGTCAGCAGGATGTTCGCCAGTACCGCCACCACGATGATGACGCCGCGCACCACCTGCTGGAAAAAGGAGTTAATGCCGAGAAGTACCAGGCCATTGCCGATAAGCGTAATCACCAGCACACCCAGCAGCGTGCCGAGTAAAGAGCCCCGCCCTCCTGATAACGCCGTACCGCCGACCACGACGGCGGCAATCACATCAAACTCAAGGCCGTTGGCTGCGCCGGCATTACCGGACCCTAAGCGGGCGGCCAGCAGAATACCGGTCACCGCCGCCAGCAGGCCGGAGAGCGTAAAAATCAGAATGCGCACCCGTTTAACGTTAATACCGCAGAGCTGGGCGGCGGTTGCGTTGCCGCCAACGGCAAAGACTGAACGACCAAAGGCGGTTTTCCGGCTGATAAAAACGAAGATCGCGAAAATCAGCATCATGACCAGCGCTGAAACCGGGATACCGAGAAACTGACCACCGAGCCAGTCCAGCACGTCGCTCTCTTCGATAGGCACCGGCAGCGCGTTGGTCATAAACAGCCCCATCCCGCGCAGCGCACTCCACAGACCTAAGGTCGCGACGAAGCTCGGCACGTTAAACACGCCACGCAGCACGCCCGCCAGCGTGCCAAGAGCGGCCCCCAGCAGCAGAACCAGCAGACAGGCGATGACCAGCGGCACCTGGAATTGCAGTAAAAACGCCAGACAGACCGAAACAAAGGCCACCATAGGCCCGACGCTGACATCAATTTCACCGGAGATGATAATCAGCGTCATGGCCCAGGCAGCAATCCCGATGGTGGCGGCATCACGCAGCACGTTCATCTGGTTATTCAGTGAGATAAAGCCCGGCGCGTTGAAGGAAAAAACCAGATACAAAATAGCGATCACCACCAGCAAACCAATGACGTTGATATGGCGAGCGACAAACTGTTTCAGCGACCCTTTTTTGCCGTGCGGCAGAGTGATAGATGAGGCAGACATCGTAAATTCCTCTGTGGAGCAAGTATCAGTGAACGGACAAAATCGCGGACATCAGTTCATCCACGCTGACGGGAGAGATAAATTCGCGGCTAAAGGTGCCCTGTTGAAGCAACAAGATGCGGTCACACACCAGCGGCAGCTCTTCCACTTCGCTGGAGATAAACACCACGCTTTTGCCTTCCTGGGCCAGCTCACGAACGATGCGGTAAATTTGCTGTTTGGCTTCAATGTCGACGCCGCGTGTGGGTTCATCCAGCAGCAGAATCTGGCTGCCCGCATAGACCCAGCGACCAATCACCACTTTTTGTTGATTGCCCCCCGACAAGGTGCCAATGGCCGTTTCACTGCTGCTGGCTTTGACACTCATGCGCAGCATGATGGCCTCGGTAAAGGTGCGAATACGTTCCCATTGCAGCATGCCGCGCACGCTGACTGCGTGCCGATTGGTGATGACCGTATTTTCATCCACGCCGAGCAGCGGAATGATGCCCGCCTCTTTGCGATTCTCGGGCGTATACCCCATGCCACGCTGGATCATGGCGCTATAGTCGGGTTTGCGCAGCGTTTCACCATTGAGAGTAATAACGCCCTCATCAAAGGCTTCAAGCCCCACGATGGCTTTGAGCAGTTCCGTTCGCCCGGCCCCCAGCAACCCGGCGATACCCAACACCTCTCCCCGCTTCAGTTGAAATGAAATGTCTTCCAGCTTGGGCAACAGTCGAAGCCCCTGCACCTCCAGCACGGTTTCACCTTGCGAAAATGCGTGGCTGACCGGGGCCAGATCCTGATGCTCGCGTCCGAGCATCAGCGAGACAATGTGACCGGTGGTGGTATTCTCCAGCGCTACATTGCCCGCCACCTGGCCGTCGCGCATGATGGTCGCCGAGGAGGCAATGCGGCGGATCTCATCCATCCGATGGCTGACATAAATCACTGCGACACCGAGCGCAGACATCTTTTTCACCGCCGCCATCACCAGCTCCACCTCGGCGCTGGCCAGTGAGCTGGTCGGCTCATCAAGGATAACCAGCCCAGGTTCACCCACCATCACGCGGGCAATCTCCACCAGCTGCTTTTGCGCCGGGCGCAGGGTTTCCACCAGCGCATCCGGTTCTACCTCGACGCCGAGTTTCTCCAGGCAAAGGCGTGCCTGACGCAGCATCAGCCCATGGTCAATCATGCCGCCCTGTTTTGGCCAGTTGCCGAGGCAGAGATTCTCAGCCACCGTCAGCCCTTCAACCAGGCTAAGTTCCTGATAGACCGCCCGAACACCAAGCTCTGCGGCGCGCCGGGTTAAGGCGGCATCGGCACCGTCAAGCAGCGTACCGGACAAGCGCACCTCACCGCTGTCGAGCCGCTCGCTGCCGGTCAACATGCGAATCAGCGTCGATTTTCCGGCACCGTTTTTACCGAGCAGCGCCCGGACTTCGCCTCTATGAAGGGTGAAATCGACGTTATCCAGCGCCACCACGCCCGGATAACGTTTATTCCCTCCCGTCACGGAGGCGATGGGGTTTTCATGCATTACCATCGCCATGTTCCGCCTCTGTCAGGGTAAGCCATCCACGTGCGTCGCCAGCCACTGCTTGCCATCTTCCGCTTTGGTGTAGAGATCAATCGGCACCTGGATCACTTTCTCTTTCGGCGGCGTCTTGTTGATAACGTTCAGGGTCTGGGCAAAGACGGCATCGCCCATTTTCTTGCCGGAGATATCAACCACGGCCTTCAGCACCTGGTTGTTTTGTAGCTCCTGCGCAATTTCGGTGGTCATGTCGGAACCAAATACCGCGATTTTCCCGGCCTGGTTCTGGTTGCGTACCGCTTTGACCGCCCCAAGCGTAGCCCCGCCCGACTCGCCCATAATGGCGTCAATGTCCGGCGTTGAGATGATCAGTTTTTCACCCACAGAAATGGCTTTATCGAGCACCGTGCCTTCCTGATTGGCGACAATTTTCATTGCCGGTACCTTCGCTTTCAGTGCTTCTTCAAAGCCTTTACGGCGCTGAACGCACACTTCGTAGGCTTCGCAGTTGATCACGGCAATTTTCGGTTCGGTGATGTTTTTGGCGAGGAAGTAATCTGCAGCGGCCTGTCCCAATTTGCGCCCGAACTCCATCGGGTCGCCCACCAGCCAGGCGGAGACATATTTATCCACCCCTTTCTGATTGATGCAGGTGTTGTAACACAGCACCGGAATACCCGCTTCGCTGGCGCGGCGAAGGGTCCGGCTGCTGCCGTTTTCCGACACGGCAGAAAGAATAATGGCATCGACGTTACGCGCGACCAGGGTGTCGATAAACGCGCTCTCTTTCGAGATATCGCCCTGAGCGTTGGTTTCAATCAGTTGCACCTTCACTTCGGAGGCTTTAGCCGCATCCTGCACGCCCTGGCGCACCCCGGCGTAATAACCTTGCGTGTCGAGATAAATAGCCCCAACGGTCAGTTCCTTGGGTGCCGCCTGAGCGGTAAAAACAGTGGTGAAGAGGGGGAACAGGGTCAGCGCCAAAAGCGACGCTCTTAATTTGCGGGACATAATTGTCTCCTCGTAGGGTCTTGGTTTTGTTGTGTTTACGCGGTGTCAGGCGCGTGGTCTTACCTTAAATTTTTTACATATTTTATACATTTACCCGCGAGCGGCGGTCAGGCCGCTCGCAGATTTCAGTAAACAAGATTTAGTGAATGAGATGCAGCACGTAGGGCATGACCCGCTGGAAGAACGCGGCTTTTGGCCACGCGGGGTTGAGCGTATTCAGCGCCACGCAAGAGGCATTCCACTGGCTCTCATCCCCCATTCCAGCCGCTGCCAGCGCCTGGATATAGAGACATTTCTCCTGATGCTGCTGTTGCAAAGAGCCGTACAGCGAAAGCAAATCCGGTTGCGAAACGGCAAAGAAATCCGCTTCCACCGGTGTGCTGGCCATATTGCTCGCCCAGGCCGCCATGTCCGTAAAGAGTGCGTCCGCGGCAACGTTATCGCCCAGCATGCGTAGCGCCATACCCTGCCAGAAGAGATAGTCAGCCGGTTGATCGTTGTAGTAGCTGTGGACATTGAGCGTGCGGTCACCCTGGGTGGCTTTTTGCCAGGCGCTCTCGGCCTGCGCCTCATCTCTCTGCAAGCGGGCACAGATCCCTAACCAGAACCAGATGTCATTGTCGGTCTGACCCGGCAGCCGTCCTTCGCTCAGATTTTCGGGGTAGCGCAAGGCGGCGATAAGCACCATTTCAGCGCGGGCTGGCTGGTGAGCGTCAATGGCCTGCCACGCCTGCAGCAACTGGTTGAGAATAAACTGACTGGTGACTTTCCCCTCGCCCCCTTCCCAGGGGTGGAATTTACGGCTCGCCAGCACCCCAGCGGCCTTCTCAGTTTCACCACACAGATGCCAGAGATTGAGCAACTCTGCCGTCATGTCGTCACGTTTAAGGGCGCAGGGTAAGTTTGCCTCCAGCCGTGCCAGCCGGCTTTGCGGCGCAGCGCCGGTGAGTTTTGCCAGCAGATCGCGTTCGAACAGTAAGCGTGCATCATTTGGGAGTAACCGGCAGGCGGTGTCGAGATAGCGGGCCGCTAATGTTGCGTCATGCTGCTTATTCCAGGCATAAATCGCCAGACCCCGCCATGCATCAGCCACGCCGGGGTCCATCGCCACACACTGCTGCCAGAGAGCAACGGCTTTGTCGTCATTACGTTTGCTGTAATGGAAACAGGCCAACAGATGGCGGGCAAACGGACTTTCCGGGAGGGCAGTTAAGGCATCCACTTCATCCAGTGAGTTCGGGAAACGGACAAAGTGCGGGAAGGCGTCTGCCGCACGGGCGATAAGAGGTGCACGGTCTGCTTCCGGCAACAGGCTAGCCTGTAACAACAACGGCAATGTACGCTCGCAGGCCAGGCTTTCCAGAACCGCCATTGCGGCGTCTGCCATGCCCCAGCTCAGCAGTTGACCGGCAGTGGTCAGCGCATTGATGTCGCGCCCGCCGCAAAGATTTCGCCAGGCCGCCAGCGCAGCATCACTGCCTTCATTCTGCCATTGCAGCCACCACACCGTCGGGTTTAGCGGATACTCCTGTCGTAGCACGAGCAGGTTTGCCGTCGCCTCGTCCTGATTTCCACTCAGTTGCCACAGTCTCACTTGCAGGCACAAAACGTCCTGATTGGTCGGGCAGGCGCGCAGGCTCTGGCGGCAAAACTCAAGGCCCTCGTCGTAGCTCAGTTCTCGGGCAGCGAGTCGCGCGAGGCCATAAAAACCGGCCGCTTTGCTGTTGCCGCTCCAGGTTGCGCGCCAGAAATTCTCTTTCGCCTCTGACAGCCGCTGCTGGCGTTCACAGGCACTGGCGCGAATAAAACTCGCCAGCCCACATTGGGGATTTTTATTCAGCCGGTGGGCGCGAGCCAGCGCCTGGGTGGCGTAGTCGACGGCGCGGGGATAGTCAGCGCGGTTATATTCAAGCGTTGCCAGCGCCAGATTGCAGCGATAATCCTGCGGATCGATGGCCACGCCACGGGCGTAATAGTCAAAGGCTGAGCGGCTGGCATGGTTGTACTGCTCAAGATGCTGACCAATAAACCAGGCTTCATCGGCGGAGGCGATCTCTTCTGCGGCGGCAGGTGCAGTGGCAACGTCCGGCAGCGGCATCTCGCCGGGCTGGTGCTCTTCATAAGAGAGCACTTCTCTTCCTTTCGCATCTTTAAGGGTGAGCGTTAGCCGTGCCGGGTTGGCTGACTCAAGCAGGTCCTGCATTACCGAACAGGGCGTCAGGGTCACGCTTATATCGAGCAATAGCGTCGGGTTGCCCGCCTCGCTGAGCGTCAAACGATGGCCCTCTAACGTGGCGATCGCATACAGCCCCCACTCAATCCCGTTTTCACTGCGCTGCAGTTTTAACACCGCATCACGGGAGGCGTTTTGCACCATGCCGAGCGAGTGATACGGCAGGAAATACTGTACGAAACGCTTCTCTTCATAGGCATCAAGCCAGGTAAAATCAGGTTGGTTATCAGCGTATATTCCGGTCATCAGCTCAATATATGGACCGTTGCTATCTGTGAGGCTGCGATCCCAGGCCTGACCAAATTCACTATGTCCCCAGCTCCACTGTTTTTTACCCGGCGCAATGTGATGATCGGCGACATGCAGTAATCCGCCCTCTTCATCGTGAGACCAGGCACCGACAAAATCGTAGGCCGATTTTTCTGCCATGTAGGAGGTGGGGACCGGCACATTTTTGTAGCGTGAGATATCCACGCCCGCAGAGTAGTCAACTTTGTAATAGGTGCCGGTGGCGATAGGAAATGCAGAGACGGCGCGTTTGCCGTGGTCGAACACTGCGGTCACATCCGGGGGAAAAACGCTCTGGTGATCGTCGCCGCCTTTCACCGCCGGATTGGCCCACCACAAGAAATGGCGCGGTGTGGCATTACTGTTGTAGACGCGGCTGCCGATTTCCAGCGCGGCGCGATCCGGGCGCAGGGTAAAACCGGTCATCACCTGTAAGCCGTGCATCGGCTCGGTTTCCCCAACCCACACGGTTTTGCTGCCGTCCTCATTTTCTTCCAGGGTGCAGTCTACCGGCATATAGGTGGTCGGCCGGTGGTGCTGTGGCCAGTTGAACTCGATCCCCCCTGAGATCCACGGGCCGAGCAGGCCGACCAGTGCCGGCTTGATCACCTCATTGTGATACACAAAATCCCGCTGTTTGACTTTATCAAAGGCCTTCTGCACACGCCCACCCAGCTCCGGCAGAATCATGATTTTCAGATAGTCGTTTTCCAGCCAGACCGCCTGCCACGTCTTCTCTGTCCTGGTGTCACTCAGCGTATCGGTTACGCCGTAAGGGTAAACCGCCCCCGTCGACCCCTGGTAAACGCGGTTTTCAAGAAACATGGGGTGAACGTCCTGCGGACCGGTTTCGTAAGTGGGGATAAAGACTGTTTCGCGCCAGACTTTTACGGGTTCCATATTGCCCTCTTAATTAACAAGACATACTAAAGTGTGGATTTGTGGGCAGTCTGACAGATAAAAGAGCGGCGTTTTCGCACAATAATCACGCAATACACTCAACAGAGTTTAGTAATCATGAGTATCTGTATTAACAATCAGCAGATTCGCCGCATCAATAAATGCGTGGTGCTTGAGCATCTCTACCGTGAAAAGCGTGCCAGCAAGTCCACGCTGGCGCGGCTGGCGCAAATCTCCATTCCCGCCATCAGCAATATTCTTGAGGAGCTGGCGGCAGAAAAGCGTGTGCTGAATGTCGCGGATGAGAAACCCTCCCGCGGCCACAGCAGCGGAACCTGGCTGATTGCCCCGGAGGGGGACTGGACGTTGTGCATGAGCATCACCCCGACCAGCATTGAATGCCAGCTCGCTAATGCCTGCATGAGTCCGAAGGGAGAGTACGAACGCCATACGTTGAATGCGCCTCACCCGCAGGCGCTGTTGTCCGCGATTGAGCAGTGCTGGCACCGCTACCGAAAAGCCTGGCCTGGACACACCTTAAACCTGGCACTGGGGGTCCACGGGCAGGTCGACCCGGTAACCGGGGTCTCACAAACGATGCCGCAGGCCCCCTGGAGCGAGCCGGTCGAACTGAAGTATCTGCTGGAAGAAAAACTGGGTATCCGCGTACGGGTGGATAACGACTGCGTGATGCTGGCGCTGGCGGAAAAATGGCAGAACCACGGTCAGGAACGTGATTTCTGCGTCATTAACGTTGATTATGGTATTGGCTCCTCCTTTGTAATCAATGAACGGATATACCGTGGCACCTTGTACGGCAGCGGGCAGATCGGTCACACCATTGTCAATCCTGACGGCGTGGCCTGCGACTGCGGGCGCTATGGTTGCCTTGAAACCGTTGCTTCACTGAGCGCACTGAAAAAGCAGGCGCGGATCTGGTTGAAATCACAACCTGTTCCGGCGCTAGACCCGGAGACGCTCACCACCACGCAACTGATTACCGCCTGGCAGGACGGGGATGCACGCATCACGGCCTGGGTGGAAAATGCCGCCAGCGCCATTGGTCTGAGCTTGTATAATTTTCTTAACATCCTGAATATCAATCAGATATGGCTTTATGGACGAAGCTGCGGATTTGGCGAGAGCTGGCTGAACACCATCGTGCAGCAGACCGGGTTGAACCCGTTCGATCAGGGCGGAAATCCACGCGTTAAAGCCACGCAGATTGAAATGGGGCGGCTAAGTCGCGCCCAGCAGATTATGGGTATTGGTTATTTATACGTTGAGGCGATGCTCAGCGAAATGGATTAACGGATGTAAGAATCCAGCACGCTGAGCACCACATCAAGATCTGCTTCGCGCTTCGCTTCATCATGCTCATGCACGAGATGATCGGTCAGATGGCCCTTAATCACTTCCCGCATCAGACCGTTTACCGCGCCACGGATGGCGGCGATCTGCTGCAGAACCTGTGCGCACTCATGCGGCTCATCCAGCATCTTTTTCAGCGCCCCCACCTGCCCTTCTATCTTGCTGGCGCGCGCTTTGAGTTTTCGTTTATCCCGAACGGTATGTGACATGGCGACCCCATTTTGCGGATGCTGAAAGAAAGTCACGATACCATAATTCAACTGGGGGGGAGTTTAATTCTACTGGGGGGTAGTATTTTTTACTGGGGGGGAGTAGATTGAGCGAAGATTAAAAACAGCGAGAATTATTCTCATGACCGATGTTGCGTCTCTCTTTCAGCAAGGAAATGGCTGGTTTTTCATTCCGAGCGCTATATTGCTCGGTGCACTGCACGGGCTGGAGCCGGGGCATTCAAAGACCATGATGGCAGCCTTTATTATCGCCATTAAAGGCACGGTAAAGCAGGCCGTGATGCTCGGTCTGGCGGCGACCCTCTCCCACACGGCGATGGTCTGGTTGATAGCCCTTGGCGGCATGTACATTAGCCGTCAGTTTACCGCCGAGTCCGTTGAACCCTGGCTGCAGATGGTTTCCGCCGTCATTATCCTCGGCACCGCAGTGTGGATGTTCTGGCGAACCTGGCAGGGCGAGCGCCAACGGCATGCCGGTCATCATCACCCTTCGCACCAGGGTCACGCTCATCCCCACCCGCATGGGGTTGTGCTCCAGCCGGTGAAAACGGTGGTCAGCCAACGGCCACAGATCCTCACGCTGCGTAAGCTCAGCAAAGAGGAGGAGTATCAGGACGCCCATGAGCGGGCACATGCGCGGGATATCGAACGCCGGTTTACCGGCACCGATGTCACTAACGGGCAGATCCTGCTGTTTGGTCTGACGGGCGGATTAATCCCCTGCCCGGCGGCCATTACCGTATTGCTGATCTGTCTTCAGCTCAAAGCGCTGACGCTGGGGGCGACCATGGTGGTCTGCTTTAGCATTGGCCTCGCCCTGACGCTGGTCACCGTGGGCGTGGGCGCCGCCGTTAGTGTGCAGCACGCAGCGAAACGCTGGTCGGGCTTTAATACCCTGGCGCGACGTGCTCCGTATTTCTCAAGCGTGTTGATTGCGCTCGTGGGCATCTATATGGGCATTCATGGATATGCAGGGCTGAAATGAGTGGCGTGACGCACTAAAAAGCGCAGAATCTCCACCTTAGCGTCATATATTGGTAGTGGAATCGAGGGATAACTCTGTCCTATAGTGATCTGAATACAATATAACGGTACAGCGTTTTCATCTCTCTTTTATGCTAAATCATTATCTACGAACACTGAAAATGGGGTATGTAAAAGCCTTCGACTGTTATGGCAGGGATACGAAGCTTGAGTATCTGTACATTCTCTCATTTCAGTTGTGCTGGTTTGCGTTTTACTTGTGGGTGCCTTACACCAGCGATTACTCCTTTATTATTTTTTTGTTTTTTATTCTCCCTGTCGCGTCCAGTAACGCCCGTTGCATACGCTACTGCGGCTACTCGCGGGCACTCTGCCTGCTCTGGATCCTTGCACCTTATGTGCTGATGTTCCTGCCTTTCATCCTCAAAAAACGGCAAGTGACGCCACAAACGCCATAAAAAAAGCCCGCTTAGCGGGCTTTTTCATCACGGCTGATGCTTACGCATAAACCGGGAAACGTGCACAGATGTCCAGCACTTTGCCTTTGACACGCTCAATAACCGATTCGTCATTGATGTTGTCCAGAATATCGCACATCCAGCCAGCCAGCTCTTTCACTTCCGCTTCTTTGAAGCCACGGCGAGTGACAGCCGGAGAGCCGATACGGATACCGGAGGTCACAAACGGGCTCTTCGGATCGTTCGGCACGCTGTTTTTGTTGACGGTGATGTTAGCGCGGCCCAGGGCTGCATCGGCTTCTTTACCGGTCAGGTTTTTATCCACCAGATCCAGCAGGAACAGGTGGTTTTCCGTGCCGCCGGAAACCACTTTGTAACCGCGGTTCAGGAACACGTCGACCATCGCTTTGGCGTTTTTCGCTACCTGCTGCTGGTAAACTTTGAACTCTGGCTCCATCGCTTCTTTCAGCGCCACGGCTTTCGCGGCGATAACGTGCATCAACGGGCCGCCCTGCGCGCTTGGGAACACGGCAGAGTTCAGTTTTTTGTACAACTCTTCGTCGCCGCCCTTCGCCAGGATCAGGCCACCGCGTGGACCCGCCAGGGTTTTGTGGGTAGTGGTGGTCACAACGTGAGCGTGTGGCACCGGGTTCGGGTAAACGTCCGCGGCAATCAGACCGGCAACGTGGGCCATGTCGACGAACAGGTATGCACCGATGCTGTCAGCGATTTCACGCATTTTTGCCCAGTCAACCACGCCAGAGTAAGCAGAGAAACCACCGATGATCATCTTCGGTTTGTGTTCTTTAGCCTGCTTCGCCATGTCTTCGTAGTCAATTTTACCGGACTCATCGATGCCGTAAGGAATGATGTTGTACAGTTTGCCGGAGAAGTTAACCGGGGAGCC
>DFPL01000225.1 GCA_002377245.1 Enterobacteriaceae bacterium UBA3516 | reverse complement strand
GCACGGTCTGGAACAGCAGGTTCCATACAATCACCAGATAAACCGTTTCGATCCAGCGGCCTGACAAACGCAGCGTAGTGTAGAAGTAGCCCGTTGCCGTCAGCACCATCAACGCCACCGGTACAAAAGCCAGAACGGTGATGGTCACCAGACGAATGCTGTGGGACTCTTTATCGCGCCAGCTTTCGCGGAACATCGGCCAGACCAGCCCGGAGATAACCAGTAAGTTCAGCAGAATCACCGTCTGCCCGAGCACATCGTCCATCAGATGCAGCGGAGAGAGTTCAGAGACCACCGACCAGAAATGCAGAGGTAACAGCGCGAGGCTAATGCGGACAATTTGCCGACGCCAGTGGCTGGTGAGCTGCTCCGGCATATTGAAGTGGTTCACCGCCACCCCGTCTCTCTCCAGCACTTTCCAGCACAAGCCAAATACCAGCCAGAAGACCGCCAGTTTTTTACTAAATGCCCACAACAATTCACTGATGCTCAGTTGCATGGTCAGGAGAATGAGCCCGGCCGCCAGAATAATCAGGCACACCGGCAGCGCACGAATAAGATCGATAAAGATCGCCTTTGGCGTATGCAGTTGGCTGTCGTTACGCAACTGCCCCACCTGTAAGGCGAGCTTAGCCTGGTAGCTTCGCAGCCAGCTCAGGCGCCAGCGGATAAGCCCGGCAATCAGCAGTAACGGCAAACCGGTCAAAAAGGCGATCGCCACCGCAGGCCAGGCTTTCTCCCAGTTCACCGTGATTTTCATCTTGCTGATCTGGTCTTTCAGCGCCTGCGGGAAGGACTTAATCCAGTCCCAGTCCATCGGTTTGTTGCTGTTAACCCAGAAAATTTGCTGGGTCAGAATTTCTTGTAAGCTTTTGGATACGCTCATCAGCTGCTGCTGATTGACCTGCAGATTGATTGCCATCATCAGTTGGTTACCCAACTGCTTGTTTAACTGATCGAGCAGCTCACGGCGCATGTCCACGACTTGCAGAAGGGCATCGTGGACCTCATCGTTGACATCACTCTGATGGCCCTCTTCCAGTTTGGCGACGAAAGTATCGCTCTGGAACAGCGCATCACGCTGCTGGTTCACTTCAAACTGCTCAAGGCGCAAGTCCGCGATGCGGTTGGTCATATCCTCAAGCTCGTCTGCCGAAGGCAACGTTTGCTGCTGCTGATAAAGAATACGCGACAGCAGCAGGCTGCCTTTCAGGACAGAAATCTGCTCTTTAATCGTGCGCTCAGACTGGAGTGCACGATCGAGCCAGTTTTTCACTTTGATATTCTGCTGTACCAGCGCATTGCCGTTTTGAGTGGCGGTGATGAGCTTCTGGCTAAGCTGATGATTGACGTCCAGTTCCTGTTTGACCAGGGGGACAGACTGAATACGCGCAGTTTCGTCCGGGGTGACCGCTTCCTGCGCCGTTTTTTCGGTTAGCGTGAGTCGCTTATTGTTTACTGCTTCCTGGAGAAGCTGTAGCTGGTGCTCCAGGCGATTACTGTTGGCGGTGACATAATCACGCTGTTTCTGCAGCGTATCCTGGAGCGTCGTGTTGCCTTCCAGGCTCTTACGCTGCTGTTCGATTTGCGCATTCAGCAGCACCTGCTCGGCCAGCAGCAAGGTTTGCTGTGTCGGACGTAATGCCCCTTCTCCGGCGGCGGTGCCATTCAGACGGTTGCGAATCTGCTGCAACTGCTGCGAGGCAGTATACATTTGATTCTGTACCCGTTCCGGCTGCGTCTGTAACGAGACTAACTGGCTGTTGTAATTGGATAAATCATTTTGCGATGTCTGAAGATCGTCAAGCAACTGGGCGAGGCGTGACTCAAGCTGACGCAAGGATAACGTCGCAAGTGTTTTACGCGTCTCATCATCGTTATCTTTATCGCTCAAACTGCTGAGCGCATCCGTGGCCTGGCGAAGCTTATCCGGCGCCTGGGTCACTTTTTGTTTGAGCAGGGCCGTTTCCTGTTTCACCCGATCGATTTTATCGAGGGTATCCAGCGTGGCTGTCAGATCTTCAATGACCAGTTTGTCGACCGCAGTGTGATCTTTTTGCTTGTTCAGCGCGTCAAGTTGGCTCTGAACGTCGTTGCGGGACGGTAAATCCGTGCCTGTCACTGCCCCAACGGCGTTACCGGTGAAGAAGGCAAAGAGAATAAATAGCATGACAGCTAAAGCTGTGAGCGGACGGCGCGAGCGTGTGAAATGCAGCATCATTTGCGTGATTAATCTGTATACAGGAAAGATGGCCGGAACTAGCCACCGCCGAAGAATACCACGCCGCGAAAAGACAACCTAGTCCTTGAGATTCAGCGCCAAAATTTCCGTATCGAATGGACTTAAGCTGTCTGATTTTCCGCGCTATTATGAAGCGTTGGGCAAAAGCTGCACATTTCGAGTAGAATTGCCACAAAGTCCCTGGCTTCTGTTTTCAAGTCAAAGGATTGAGGGGCAAAAAGCCAGTTTTCCATGATGCCGGAAATATAGCCTCGCATCAGAATTGCCGCCCGCCTTGTTAGCAAATTTGCCGGCAGTAATTTTGCTTCCATGCAGTCTTTGAGCGTTTGCTCAATACGGTCGTAACTTTCGAGGCATAAATTTCGCTGTGCCTGTTGAACAATGGCCATTTCGCCGACAAATTCACATTTGTGAAAAATGATCTCCATCATCAGACGGCGGCGCTCTTCAATAACGGTAGCTTCAAGGACATAGACCAAAATTTCCCTTAAAACTGAGAGTGGATCGCCGGGGAATTTTGCCCGATACTCAGTTTCAAGATCGCTAATGCTGGACTCTGACAATTCCCAGATTTCACTGAATAATTCCGACTTGTTTTTGAAGTGCCAATAAATTGCACCACGTGTTACCCCCGCCGCCTGCGCAATATCTGCAAGGGAGGTTGACGAGACGCCCTGCTGGGAAAAAAGGCGCATAGCCACATCAAGGATGTGTTGACGCGTTTCCAGAGCCTGCTGTTTGGTTTTTCGTGCCATATGTTGGTGAATTGACAGGAGTCAGATTTACATACATTTATGAATGTATGTACCATAGCATGACGATAATATAAACGCAGCAATGGGTTTGGGATACGTGATCCATTGATCAATTTGAAATCGGACACTCGAGGTTTACATATGAACAAAAACAGAGGGTTCACGCCTCTGGCGGTCGTTCTGATGCTTTCAGGCAGCTTAGCGCTTACAGGATGTGACGAAAAACCCGCTCAACAGCAGGGTGCGGGGCAGATGCCAGAAGTGGGTGTAGTCACACTCAAAACTGAACCTCTGCAGGTCACAACAGAGCTTCCGGGCAGGACCAGTGCATTCCGTATTGCAGAAGTCCGTCCGCAGGTGAGTGGTATTATTTTAAAGCGCAACTTCACTGAAGGGAGTGACGTTGAGGCGGGTGTCTCACTTTATCAGATTGATCCGGCGACCTATCAGGCCTCTTATGAAAGCGCAAAAGGTGATTTAGCGAAAGCGCAGGCCGCTGCCAATATCGCGCAAATGACCCTCAACCGTTATCAGAAGCTGATCGGCACCAAGTACATCAGTCAACAGGACTTCGATACTGCCCGTGCTGATGCACAACAAGCGTCTGCTGCTGTCGTCGCAGCGAAAGCCGCCGTTGAAACGGCACGTATCAACCTTGCTTACACCAAAGTCACATCGCCAATCAGTGGCCGTATTGGCAAATCTTCGGTTACCGAAGGCGCGCTGGTGCAAACCGGTCAGACAACGGCGATGGCGACCGTTCAGCAGCTCGACCCTATCTATGTTGACGTTACCCAATCCAGTAATGATTACCTGCGTTTGAAGCAGGAACTGGCGAACGGCACGCTGAAACAGGAAAACGGCAAAGCGAAAGTTGAACTGGTCACGAACGACGGTGTGAAATATCCGCAAACCGGTACGCTGGAGTTTTCTGACGTCACCGTGGATCAAACAACCGGCTCAATTACGTTACGCGCCATTTTCCCTAACAAGGATATGACGCTGCTGCCAGGGCTGTTTGTTCGCGCCAAACTGGAAGAAGGCACTAATCCTAATGCCCTGCTGGTTCCGCAACAGGGTGTCACCCGTACACCACGTGGCGAAGCAACAGCGATGGTCGTGGGTGAAGGCGATAAGGTTGAAATTCGCAATCTTACTGCCTCTCAGGCGATTGGTGACAAGTGGCTGGTAACGGATGGTCTGAAAGCGGGCGATCGCGTCATTATCACCGGTTTGCAGAAAGTGAGACCGGGTGCGCAGGTAAAAGCTCAGGAAGTGACGGCAGATAACAAAGAGCAAGCCCAGGCTGGTGAGCAATCCCAGCCGTCTAAGTCTTAACTTAAACAGGAGCCGTTAAGACATGCCAAATTTCTTTATTGATCGCCCCATATTTGCGTGGGTGATCGCGATCATCATCATGCTGGCCGGGGGTCTTGCGATCCTGAAGCTGCCTGTTGCGCAATATCCAACGATTGCGCCACCGGCAATTCAGATTAGCGCGTCCTACCCAGGTGCTGATGCCAAAACGGTGCAGGACACCGTGACGCAGGTTATCGAACAGAATATGAACGGTATCGATGGCCTGCTTTATATGTCCTCCACCAGTGATTCCTCTGGTACGGTACAGATAACAATCACCTTTGATTCCGGTACTGACGCAGACATCGCGCAGGTCCAGGTGCAGAACAAACTGCAACTGGCCATGCCGTTGTTACCGCAGGAAGTACAGCAACAAGGCGTGAGCGTTGAGAAGTCCTCCAGTAGCTTCCTGATGGTTCTCGGTATGATCAGTACCGATGGTTCCATGACGCAGGAAGATATCGCGGACTATGTCGGCGCGACGGTAAAAGACCCGGTCAGCCGTACGACCGGCGTGGGTGACGTACAGCTGTTTGGTGCGCAGTACGCCATGCGTATCTGGATGGACCCGACCAAACTGAACAACTTCCAGCTGACGCCAGTGGATGTGATTACGGCTATCAAAGCGCAGAACGCCCAGGTCGCCGCAGGTCAGTTGGGCGGTACACCGCCGGTGAAAGGCCAGCAGTTGAACGCCTCCATCATTGCGCAGACCCGTCTGACATCCACCGAAGAGTTCGGCAAAATTATGCTGAAAGTGAATCAGGATGGTTCACAGGTTCGTCTGCGTGATGTTGCGAAGATTGAGTTGGGCGGTGAAAACTATGACGTTATCGCACGCTACAACGGTCAACCCGCATCCGGTCTCGGCATTAAGCTGGCCACCGGGGCTAACGCCCTCGACACCGCAAATGCGGTACGTGCAACCATTGCCAAACTTGAACCGTTCTTCCCACACGGGCTGAAAGTGGTTTATCCGTACGACACTACGCCGTTCGTTAAGATCTCTATTAACGAAGTAGTGAAAACGCTGGTTGAAGCGATCGTGCTGGTATTCCTGGTCATGTACCTGTTCCTGCAGAACTTCCGCGCCACGCTGATTCCTACCATCGCGGTGCCGGTCGTGTTGTTGGGGACTTTTGCTATCCTCTCGATCTTTGGTTACTCGATAAACACCCTTACCATGTTTGGTATGGTGCTGGCGATCGGTCTGCTGGTGGATGACGCCATCGTGGTGGTCGAAAACGTCGAGCGTGTAATGTCCGAAGAAGGATTACCGCCGAAAGAAGCCACGCGTAAATCCATGGGCCAGATTCAGGGCGCCCTGGTCGGTATTGCGATGGTGCTGTCGGCAGTATTTATCCCGATGGCCTTCTTCGGGGGTTCAACCGGTGCAATTTACCGTCAGTTCTCTATCACCATCGTTTCGGCAATGGCCCTGTCAGTGTTGGTAGCATTGATTCTTACGCCTGCGCTGTGTGCGACCATGCTCAAACCGATTGCCAAAGGCGATCATGGCGAAGGCAAGAAAGGCTTCTTTGGCTGGTTCAACCGCGTATTTGATAAGAGTACGCACCACTACACCGACAGCGTGGGCAATATCCTGCGCAGTACCGGTCGTTACCTGGTGCTGTACATCATTATCGTGGTGGGCATGGCGGTGCTGTTTGTGCGTCTGCCAAGTTCGTTCCTGCCAGATGAAGACCAGGGCGTGTTCCTGACCATGGCACAGCTTCCGGCGGGTGCGACGCAAGAGCGTACGCAGAAGGTGCTGGATGAAGTGTCCAAATACTACCTCGATAACGAAAAAGCCAACGTAAACTCTGTGTTTACCGTTAACGGCTTCGGCTTCTCGGGTCGTGGGCAGAACACGGGTCTTGCGTTCGTTTCGTTGAAAGGTTGGGATGAGCGTCCGGGCGAAGATAACAAGGTTCCGGCCATTGCAGGCCGTGCAAGTGCGCACTTCTCGCAGATTAAAGATGCGATGGTCTTCGCCTTTAACCTGCCCGCGATTGTGGAACTGGGTACGGCGACCGGCTTTGACTTCCAGTTGATTGACCAGGCTAACCTCGGTCATGACAAACTGATGCAGGCGCGTAACCAATTGTTTGGTGAAATTGCCAAGCACCCTGACCTGCTGGTGGGCGTTCGTCCAAACGGTCTGGAGGATACCCCGCAGTTCAAAATCAATATCGATCAGGAAAAAGCGCAGGCACTGGGCGTTTCTCTTAGCGACATCAATACCACGCTGGGTTCAGCATGGGGTGGTAGCTATGTGAATGACTTTATCGACCGTGGTCGCGTGAAAAAAGTGTATCTGATGGCTGAGGCGAAATACCGTATGCTGCCAGACGATATTGGAAACTGGTTTGTACGCGGAACTAACGGACAAATGGTGCCCTTCTCTGCCTTTGCCACCTCGCATTGGGAGTATGGTTCACCGCGTCTGGAACGTTACAACGGCTTACCGTCGATGGAAATCCTCGGCCAGGCAGCACCGGGTAAAAGTACCGGTGAAGCAATGGCGATGATGGAAGAGCTGGCAGGTAAATTGCCGACAGGTATCGGTTATGACTGGACGGGGATGTCCTATCAGGAGCGCCTGTCCGGTAACCAGGCGCCGGCCCTGTATGCCATCTCACTGATCGTCGTGTTCCTGTGTCTGGCCGCCCTGTACGAGAGCTGGTCAATTCCCTTCTCGGTCATGCTGGTCGTTCCGCTTGGGGTTATCGGCGCACTGTTGGCGGCAACCTTCCGCGGGCTGACGAACGACGTGTACTTCCAGGTGGGCCTGCTGACAACCATTGGTTTGTCGGCGAAGAACGCAATACTGATTGTGGAATTCGCCAAAGATCTGATGGATAAAGAAGGCAAAGGGTTGATTGAATCCACCCTGGAAGCGGTTCGTATGCGTCTGCGTCCGATCCTGATGACGTCACTGGCGTTTATCCTCGGGGTTCTGCCGCTGGTTATCAGCTCAGGCGCGGGTAGTGGCGCGCAGAACGCCGTTGGTACCGGTGTTATGGGCGGTATGATCACCGCAACCGTACTGGCTATCTTCTTTGTCCCTGTGTTCTTCGTGGTGGTACGCCGCCGCTTTAGTCGCAAAAACGAAGATGTGGAGCACAGCCATAAGGTTGAGCAACACTGAGTTAGCTAAATGAAAAGGCCGCGCAAGCGGCCTTTTTTTCGCGTGGGGAAAAACATTAAATACACTTATTGTCTGATTGTTTATTTTATGAATGATAAATAAGGCTTAGAATTAATATGGCATTTACGGTATGGCTTATATATCCAGGTATTATTCTTAATTAACTGGTACAATCTCTTTAAGTAAGAATATTCCTGGTTATTCTTAACGTCCGGTATTTATATTACCTTCAATGACCATTTTCGCCGCTAACACGATGAAGTTAAAGGAATGTTCTTTGCCTTCTGCTGTGGCTATCCAGACGTTATGATCCGCCTTTGTGAGAGGCTCTGGCTTACTAAGGCAAGATAAATGGAATAATTGTAATTTTTCGTAAT
>DFPL01000271.1 GCA_002377245.1 Enterobacteriaceae bacterium UBA3516 | reverse complement strand
AAGTCGCCCTCGCCGCGCATCCCTGCGCGTCGCGCCGGCCGTACGGATACGCTTCGTCGATTTTCAGCCGGACCCTGTCATCGCGGTGACTGTTTTATTCTCATGACGCAGTGTGGTCGCTGCAAAACGTAATATTACTGGGGATTCCTCAGCCTTCAGGGAGAGGGTTAGGGTGAGGGGCGAGGTCATTGCATAAAAGTCACCACACCCTACCTCTGAATACAGGTTCCGGCCTCCCCGGCCAGCGTCTCTTCAATGCGGGTTAACGATCCTATCCATGCTGGTTTTCCTTTGCGCTGCACATAACCGCTAACCGCTGCCACTTTTGGCCCCATAGATCCATCCGCTTTGGCGAACGGCGCGAGTTCAGCCGGTGTCGCCTGGCGAATGGCCCGCTGTTGCGGTGTCCCCCAGTTTTCATACACCGCGTCGGCATCGGTCAGAATGATCAGCCCATCCGCGTCGATCTGTTCAGCCAGCAACGCCGCCGCCAGATCTTTATCGATCACCGCTTCGGCCCCCTTGCCACTCTCCGTTACCGGCACCCCGCCGCCGCCGCTGCAAATCACCAGGTGCCCCTCTTTGAGCAACAGTTCAATGGCCCCGCTCTCCTCGATGCGTTTCGGCTGTGGTGACGGTACAACCCGACGCAGGTACTTCCCATCGCGTTTCATTTGCCAGCCGCAACTGGCTTCCAGCTCTGCCTGCTGCTCTGGTTGATACACCGGGCCGATGTATTTTTCCGGCGAGTCAAAAGCCGGATCATTTTGCGCCACTTCGATGCGCGTCAGCACCGTGGTGATGGGCGGCATATCCGGCTCTTTGGCCAGACGTTGTGCCAGCATATAACCAATCATGCCCTGACTTTCCGCCACCAGCACATCCAGCGGCCAGGGTTGCACATCCTGTAAGGCGAGGTTTTGCAGCGCCAGCAGCCCCACCTGCGGCCCATTGCCGTGAACAATAGCAAGGCGATAGGTGCGTGCCAGTTTTGCCAGCGCCGGAACAGCACTGTCGATATTGCGATACTGATTTTCTACGGTCAGCGCTTCCCCGCGCTGCAGCAATGCGTTACCACCGAGGGCAACTACCAGCGTTTTCATGAGCTCTCCTTTTAATGGCCCGACCGGAGAACCCGGCCGGGTAAGGGGCGATTACTGCACGCCCATAGCTTCTGCGAGCGCTTCCAGCGCCTGCTCGAAACAGGCCAGCGGCGCACGAACGGTGCCCGCGCCAATCTGCCCAATGCCCGCTTCTTTATGGGCAATTCCGGTGTTGATCAGCGGCGTGATGCCGGTTTCCACCACCCGACGCACGTCCAGCCCTAAACAGGCCCCCTGAAAATCCCAGCCGGGGATCTGCAACTGCATGTTGCGTTCAAGAAAGATTTCCGCCATCTCTTCAGAAACGGATTTCGCGGCTTCCATGCCACCTGCTCCGACAAAACGCGTAACGCCTGGGGCGGCGATCATCGCAGCCCCACCGATACCGAAGGTTTCCGTTATGGCACTGTCGCCCATGTCCGGGTTTGCCAGATCCTGGCTAAAGCCGGTGAAGAACAGCCCCTGCGGCGTGTTCACCGGGGCGGTAAACCAGCGCTCGCCCAGACCGCTAACGCGAATACCGAACATGTCACCATTGCGGGTCATGGCCGTCACAATACTCCCTGCGCGCACTTGAGCCCCGGCGTCCATTGCCGCTTTACAGGCTGCCATTGCCAGGTTGAGGAAGAACTGATCGGTGATGCTGAGAAAATCCATCACCTCTGCCAGCTCTTCTTTATTGTGCTCAAGGCGGGTAATGTGCGGGGCCAGGGCGCGCATCAACAACGCTGAAGTCGCGATATTGCGCTGATGGAATTCATCTCCCATAGTGATTCCCTGCGCCATCATCGCGCTCAGATCGATACCGCGATCCATTCGGCTCAGCGCCGCACTCAGCACCGGCATCAAGACATCACGCATCCAGCGCAAGCGCGTCTGAACATCCTCCCCGTACGCGCCAAAACGCATGACTTTGCCGATACCTTCATTCAGGTTGCAGTAAGCGCGATTGCCTTCGGTGATGTTTTCCACCACCAGCATCGGCATACTCGCCGATGTAATGCCGCCCATCGGCCCGACCGCATTCACATGGTGACAAGGTACAAAAGTGACCTTCCCTCCTTCCAGCAACGCCAGCGCGGCCTGCTCGTCCTGCGCCCAGCCTTCAAAAAGCGCCGCGCCAATACAGGCCCCTTTCATTGGACCGGTCATCTCCTGCCAGCGCATAGGCGGCCCGGCGTGGAGCAAGGTTTTACCCTGGTTTAAAACACTGATTACCGACGCTGCGGGTTTCACATCCAGCCAGTGCGGACGCGCGCCACGGATTTTTTCAATTACTGCGGTGTTGGCCTGAGCCACTGATGTAAACATTGGAACCTCTTATTGCAAACGTTCGAGTAAACGAGCCAGTTTCTTGTTGCCGCCCGCCACCGGGGCCCACTGGAAATGAACAACCGGCGTGCCAGCAGCCTGAAGATCGACGGCAAAACTGCGCAGTCCGGCATTGACCACCGCCACGCCATTTAACAAAGCAGCGGGTTTAGCAGAAGGTTTAATCTGGGCTGGGCGGCTGAGATTAACGGCAAGCAGGGCGGCTTCCGGCAAAGTGCTGACCACCACGATGCCCGCATCTTCGAGGGTGGCGATTTGTGCCGAGCGGCACTGCGGGTCGCGTTCGGTGCCGGTGACCGTAGCAATCGCGTAAAGAGGATTGTCCGCATCACGCCCGGCGCAAGCCTGCTGATACGCCTCGACCAGCGAAGCCGCCGGATCGGCGGTCGCCCCGTAGCCAATCACCACATCCAGCAGCAACACGCGTACCTGTGGCGTAGTGGCAAGTCCGGCAATCAACTGGTTACGTAATGAGGGGTCGATCATCGGGTGCGG
>DFPL01000209.1 GCA_002377245.1 Enterobacteriaceae bacterium UBA3516 | reverse complement strand
TCACAGGTTCGAACCCTGTAGGGCGTACCATTTCAACTCAAGCCGTTACCCGTTTATCTTCATCTCCATGTTTTCTTCGTGGGACATGTTTGGGACATCATCGTTAAAGAACGCATCAATTTCGCACTCATGCTCGGTTAAATGGGTTCCTGATGTTGTGAACGCAGAAATTAATAATCCTGGGCGTCAGCGTACAGCTTTATATTAACCGCTGCCTTCAATATGCATCTTTTGGTGTTATCGGATAAGTAAAGTATCCTTCCAGGTGCAGCCTTTATGTGAATAAAAATCTATTTATTGCTCTTATCTGTGCCGATGAGAAATACATTTTATAATGAATGGATATTGACTGTTTAGTATTGCGGATAAAGTCAACAGTTGTTGTTGGGTATTGGAGGATTTATGAAAGCCCTCATTGCATGAGCAAAGAAGGCTTAGGCTATAATAAAGTAAGATACTTATTGTTCTTCAATAATGACTTTCTGTTTGGCCGTAATATTATAGATGACCATCAACGCGAAAATGCCAGTAATAACTGCAGTAATGATGCCCGGGGTCATAAATCGAGCCATATTACCAAGGATAATACCTGCAACGCCAAAGTCTGTATCAGAGAAAGTGGTATTGGTTAAACCAATTGCACCTAGTACAGGTAACAGTGCCACTGGCAGGAAAGTAATTAATATACCGTGAGCAAAAGCTCCCAGAATCGCTCCGCGTTTACCTCCTGTCGCATTTCCGAATACGCCAGCAGTTGCACCGCAGAAGAAATGTGGCACGACCCCCGGCAGAATTAAAACCCAGTGAAGTTGGCCTAAAATGAAAAGCCCTACTAGTCCACCGATAAAACTTGAAATAAACCCGACAAGAACAGCATTAGGTGCATACGGGAACACAATTGGACAATCTAGCGCAGGTCTTGCATTCGGTACCAGCCTTTCAGAGAAACCTGTGAATGCAGGCACGATTTCAGCAAGGATCAAACGTACACCTTGTAGTATTATAAATACTCCCGCCGCAAATGTAATGGCCTGAATGAACGAGTATACCAGGTAATTTTGTCCGTGGCTGAAATTAGCCTCTACATATTCTTTACCCGCTGATATCGATAAAACAAGGTAAATAATCATCATTGTGAGCGAGATAGAAATTGTACTGTCGCGCAAAAAACTCAGGTTTTTTGGCATGTTCATTTCTTCGGTTGATTTTGATCCTTTACCCACTAAAGATCCAATCCAGCCGGAAAGAACGTAGCCAACCGTTCCTGTATGCGCCAGGGCGACCTGATCATTACCAATGATTTTACGCATATAAGGTTGCGCAATCGCCGGGAAAAAAGCCATTAATATACCTAGAGTCAGCGAACCGGTGTAGATGAGCTGCACACCTTCAAACCCTGCAACTGAGAGAATAATGGCGACCATACAGGCCATATAGAATGTCACATGCCCTGAGAGGTAGATATATTTGAGGCGAGTGAATCGCGCCACGATGATATTCGCAACCATACCAAAAGCCATAATTAGTGTGGTGGGTGCGCCATATTTTGCCAAAGCAATTGACACCATCGCCTCATTGTTAGGGATGATCCCTTGAACATCAAACGCCTGTTTAAAAATATCGCCCAACGGTGAAAGAGACCCTACCAATACTGTGGCACCACCCGATAACACAAGAAAGCCAAGTATAGTTTTTACCGTGCCCTTGATAATATCAGGTAACGATTTTTTTTGAGCAACAAGTCCAAACAATGCCACCAACCCGACCAGGATGGATGGCACTTTCATTACATCGACAACAAACTGTAAAAGGTTTTGTGTAAACATATTAACCTCAGTGGTAGGGTGTAAATTTTCATTTGATTAATTATTGTTTATCAAAAAATGCTTTGATTTTTTCCTCAAGTTCTTTGATGTCAATGAGGCTGTTAATCACAATGATTTTTTCTTCAGGTAGGTTTGCACTAAAAGCAATGTCTTTACCCATAACAAAAACATTAGCCAGTTCCGGAGTAACAGATCCTAAATCTGAATGCTCAACTTCTGCCGTAATATCGAGTTTTTTGAGCACCTTTTTTATATTCATTTCCATCATGAAACTGCTACCCAAACCTGCGCCACATACCGCCATAATTTTCATAATCTGCCTCATTAGTTATTTGTTTCAAGTGATTGTGTAATTACTGAGCAGCAGGGCTGCCCATTAATATATTATGTAGTTCTTGGGCATTGCTTACGTTAAAAATCCTGCCCATGATTTCTTCATCAGATAATACCTCGGCCATCTGCGAAATCATCTCAATGTGGCTATTACTGTCAGGAGCAGAGAACATTAAAACAATAGTCACCGGATCATTATCTTCTGAGCCAAATTTTACCGCATGCTTAATTTTTACTATTGAAAGACCGAGAGAAAGAGCTCCCTCCTCAGGACGAGCGTGAGGCATTGCAATGCCGGGTGCGATGACAAAATAAGGACCTATCGCTTCTTTTTGCCGAATAATCGCATCAATATAGTTCTGAGATATTGCCCCATCTTTAATCAGCGGCTTTCCTGCAATTTCAATGGCTTCTTTCCAGTCGGAAACTGATTCAACGAACTGAATCCTATGGGTATTGAGCCATTTTGATAAATGTGACATGTCGTATTCTCTTGGTGAAATTATTAGTGTTAATCAGCCCAGCATGCTTCGAGCGACGTCGAGGACATTTTCCTTTGTAAAACCAAAATGTTTAAACAGCACGTTTGCCGATGCTGACTCACCAAATGAAGTCATACCGATGACTTTGCCATCAAGTCCGGTATAACGTTGCCAAAACCCTTCAATACTCGCCTCAACAGCAAGACGCTTACGAACATTTTTCGGCAATACGGACGCTTTATACGTTTCCTCTTGCTTGTCGAAACGCTCTGTACAAGGCATAGATACGACACGAACCTGATACCCTTCCTCTTTCAGAGTGGCGGCTGCTGCAACGACTAGCTGAACTTCTGAACCGGCTGAAATAAGCACTATTTCAGGCTGTCCGTCGCAATCAACCAGAACATAACCGCCGCGGGTAATATTGTTCAGTTGCTGCGTGTCTCGGTGTTGCTGCTCAAGCGGCTGGCGGGTAAGAATCAACGCAGATGGACCATTCTTGCGTTCTAAGGCCTGCTGCCAGGCGACTGCGACTTCAACCTGATCGCATCCACGCCAGGTTTCCATATTTGGGGTTAAACGAAGGGAAGCGAGTTGCTCGACAGGCTGATGAGTGGGACCATCTTCTCCTAACCCAATGGTGTCATGGGTATAGACAAATATTGAACGGATCTTCATTAAGGCGGCCATGCGTACCGCATTACGGGCATATTCCATAAACATCAGAAAGGTTCCCCCATAGGGGATGAAACCACCATGCAATGCCAGACCATTCATAATGGCCGACATGCCGAATTCACGGACTCCAAAAGAGATATAATTTCCCGCAGGGTTCGCCGGGCTGAAATCAACTGAGTCTTTATGACGAGTCAGGTTAGAAGGCGACAGATCTGCAGAGCCCCCCATCAACTCAGTGAGTGTTTCAGCAAAGTGGCTCAGACAGTTCTGGCTGACCTGACGTGTTGCCAGACTTGCAGGGTTGGCTTGCAATTTTTCGATATAAGTAGAGATATTTTCCTGCCAGCTATCCGGTAGCTCCCCACTCATCCGACGGATATACTCATTCGCAAGCTCTGGCCATTCCTGCTGGTAATGGGCAAAGAGTGTATTCCACTCTTCTTCTGACTGGCGGCCTTGCTCTGTAGCATCCCACGCCTGGTAGATGTGCTCTGGAATTTCAAAGGGCCGATAAGGCCAGTTGAGTGCCTTGCGTACCCGTGCAACTTCGTCAGAACCAAGAGCGGAGCCATGACATTCATGGCTGTTAGCTTTATTTGGAGAACCAAAACCAATAATCGTTTTGCAGCACAGAAGGCTGGGTTTGTCAGTTACCGACTTCGCTTCACGTATTGCTGCATCAATAGCCGCCGGGTCATGGCCATCTACACCTTCAATAACGTGCCAACCATAAGCGTGAAAACGCTCAGGAGTATTTTCTGAGAACCAGCCTTCCACGTGACCATCAATAGAGATTCCATTGTCATCCCAGACTGCAATGAGTTTTCCAAGTTTTAAAGTTCCAGCCAGACTACAGGCTTCATGACTGATGCCCTCCATCAGACAGCCATCACCGAGGAATAACCAGGTATGGTGATCAACAATGTTGATACCAGACTTGTTAAAGTGTGCGGCGAGCGCTTTCTCCGCAATTGCCATGCCTACCGCATTGGCAACACCCTGACCCAATGGACCGGTTGTTGTTTCCACACCAGGGGTGTATCCATATTCAGGGTGTCCTGGTGTACGGGAGTGAAGTTGACGGAATGCACGAAGATCATCGGTGGAAAGGTCATATCCGGTGAGATGGAGTAACGCATAAATCAGCATGGAGCCATGACCGTTTGACTGAACATACCGATCACGGTTGACCCATTTTGGGTTTTTCGGATTGTGGCGAAGGTGACGGCGCCAGACAACCTCTGCAATATCGGCCATACCCATCGGTGCACCAGGATGACCGGAATTTGCATTCTCAATCGCATCGATACTGAGAAAACGAATCGCGTTTGCTAACTCTCTATTGAACATTCTCTTCTCTCTTCACGTCGTTTAAATGTCAAACATGTCCAGTCAAACTATGTTGGTCGAA
This sequence comes from Enterobacteriaceae bacterium UBA3516, assembly GCA_002377245.1. GTDB lineage: Bacteria > Pseudomonadota > Gammaproteobacteria > Enterobacterales > Enterobacteriaceae > CBFFRJ01. The sequence continues at coordinate 14,084 of DFPL01000209.1, read as the reverse complement.
TGAATAACAATGACATTACCCGGGCAGGCATGCAGCATGCCTACCGATAAAAACAAACCCAGGTATAATTATTTGTTCTTTAAAAACAGTAGAATAATATGTTTCTTATTCATGCCGTAAATTACTGGTTTCTCATTCATATCAAATAATATAAGTATAGACATGTTTAATGTGTATAGTCATCTTGATGATGCACCTGGACGTGTACAGATACAATATGTAAAATTGAAATATAGCTAGACATGGTGCTGATTAGTATAAATTCGTTAACTTGATCACATAATGCTATGAACGAATCAGTAGACAGAAAAGAAAGTCGTGCAAACATGCTCACATTTGGGCTCAGATGAGCCATACATACCCACTTATCAGGAAAAAAAGAGATGATCGATGGCATTACAGAGAAGCAGAAAGAGGTTGTCGATTACATCCTCAGGAAGATTAAGGAGGATGAGTTGCTTCCTGGTGATAAATTGGATACTGAAATTGCGATAGCAAAGAATATCGGCATTACCCGAGCAACAGTAAGAGAAGCCACGAGGATTCTGATTGAGCAGCAACGGATTTATCGGGTGAAGGGCTCTGGACTCTTTGTTGGATCTATAGGCAAGAGCAATCATTCTGGACGATTTCACGCTCTTTCACCTTTTGACTATCAGGCACAAAAGAATGGTCATAAAGGGGTCAGGAAAATCATAACGGTAGGTATAATGAAAGTGCCTTCAGCGGATATGGCACAAGCCTTACGAATTAAGAACAGCGATCAGGTATATAAAATTCTGAGGTTAATGTGCTTTGACGAGACTCCCGTTGCACTTGAGTACATTCATTTGCCTGTAAACATGTTTAGCAGCATGGAGTTCAGTCAGCTTGAAATTTCAAAATATACTTATATTGAGCAACTTACGGGGAAGAAAGTCCAACGTAGGGATCAAAACCTGACCGCCGTACATTTATCTGATCCTGAGGTTATACAATTACTCGGTTTAAAAGAAAATGATGCGGTTATGGAGATTAACGAAACGGTTTATCTGGATGATGGCACGCCATGTGAGGTGAACATCGCAATAATTAATACTCGTCTTTTTCCACTCAGGCAAAATACAGAAAGAACATAACTATTTTTTAAAACTCCAAATTGCATTCGGCAAGTTAAAATGGTTCTTTGTTTAATTTGCCAAAAGCATAATGAACCAGTATCTTACTGGATGATTTGGTTTTCATTAATTGATTCAATCACTTACACTTGACATTTCAACACACAGCTCACAATTCCAGTCTCAATTTTTTCAAGCAATAAACAGATTCCGATATTCCTAAAATTTCAGTAAGCAAGTTCTGTTTCACGAGTGCTGTTCCATTTTACAATTAAACCGCACACACTCAGGCTCGTTTCATTGTTCCCTGTATATATTCTCAGTATGGTGGTTTTGCGCCTGCAAAATCAGGCGTCGGGATTAGCCTCCTGAAAAGTCCATAAGGGCGACAGATGAAAATGTGTCGTGCGAACGGCGTGGGCCGGGCGAGGGCGTCGCAAAGCGAGCAGTGCTCAAAATGCTCAAAGAGCAGGTGAAAGGTATAAAAAAGAGTGTCTTCGGCGTGATTGAAGTGAGTGAAAACCCGGAAATCAAACGCGAAAAATGGTTACGTGACTGGCGGGGCTGTTTAAGAATCGCAAAATAATCGGTTTGCTCAAGAAGTAAAAAAGCCGCCCGTTGCGGGGCGGCGTGTTGCTAACGCGTTATATCACTCAGAATGTCCAACGGAGGTTGGCGTTTACCGCGTTGACGCGAGTGTCGGAGCCGATTTGCCCTTTGTAACCCACGTTCAGCGTCGCTGAGTTCGGCAGCGCGAAGCTGACGCCCACATCGCCGACCAGCATATCCTCGTCAACCGGCGTTCCTTCGGTGGTGAAGCCATCGCTGCCGGCAAATGCCATGCGCGAGGAGGCTTTTTTATCACCGTAGGCATGCTGCCAGCCTAACGAGCCATAAAGGCTGACGTTTTTCGGCAGTTCGGTTACGCCACGCGCACCCAGCGTAGAGAAGAAGGTATCGGTGGTTTCATTACGCACGCTTAGCGCGGCGGCACCGCCTTTCTCTTTAAAGTCATCCGTATTCAGGCGGACATAGCTCAGGTTGATGAACGGTTCGATGTTCTGCTCTGCCTGGCCGAAGCGATAACCGGCTTCGGTGAAGGCCAGCAGCGAGTTAGCATCGTAGTCCGCGTTCAGGCGATCCGAGTAACCGCTGAAATCGACCTTACGTTCGGCGTCAATTTTATGCCAGGTATAACCCACCGATCCGCGCAGGGAGAAGGCTTCCTGACGCGCTGCCGCGTACAGGCCGAGATGGTAGTTATCGATATCCATTGAGGAGCGACGGCTGTCGATGTCGTAGTTTCCACGGCTGTAGCCGAAGAAGCCACCCAGTCTCACGTTCTGCCCATCCAGCTTGCGGTCGCCGCCCAACAGGAAGCCCGCGGTATTACCATCCAGCTTACCGGTATTACCGTCGCCGTCGGTTTTCACCCAGGAGCCGAACGTCTGACCCCAAACGCCATTACTCTGTTCGACCGGCGACTGCGCAAAGGACATCGCCAGCGGCGGTATCGTCTGCATGTCATCATCGAAGGCGCCCGTCATTCGCTGATTCAACACATTAAACAGCTGACTGCTGCCCGCGATCAGTGTGGACTGAACCGAAGGGTAAGCCTCGCCCGACAGTTGATTAAATGCCTCGCGTGCCTCCGGTGCGCTTAACATCAGCAGGGAGTTGTAAAGAGCAAGCGATGGGCCGCTTTGCGTCAGGGTAGAGAGCGCGCCTGAGGTATTCCACTGGTTACTCGTCTGGGCGACGGTCTGGAAAATGCCCGGCTTGCCGCTGCCTGGGTTGCCCGTGCCTGGATTACCCGGGTTTTCAGGGGTGCCCGGATTCTCAGGATTGNNGGATTGCCTGGGTTCTCAGGGTTGCCAGGATTCCCACCCGTATCTTTCTGCGCGATGCTCAGATCAACGGCATTCGCGCTCTGGTTCAGTGCCACATCCAGGAAGGCGGATTTTGAGACTGCTGACGCGAACTGACCATCAATGCCGCCTGCCGAGTTTAGAATGCGGTAGGTCTGGCCTGTCTGGTAGCTGGTCTGCGGATCAAGCGCTGTAACCTGTACGGTGGCCTGGTCGCTGATGGTGGTCTTACCTTCGACGTTGAGCAGGTCACTGCGTCCGTCACCGGTAATGTCGACGTCATAGAACGATTCGCCGATAAAGTTCAGGTAGCGTTTCAGCGTCAGGGTGCCGATGCCGCCATCGCCCGGAGAAATATGACCGCCGGAGAGAATTTCGGTCTGCCCGAGGGTGCCGGTGCCTCCTAAGGTACCGCCCGCTTTAATTGACGCAGCGCTACTGTAGCCAAGGCCGTTGCTGACGTCGCTCCCGGCGGTGGCGTTGAGGATCAATGTGCCGCCGTTTTCCGCGCTCAGGGTCTGAATATCAAAAATATCGGTTTCAGGCTGCGTGTTGATATCACTGGCGATAATAATCTTACCGCTGCGGGCGAGGACGTTTGCCTTCAGTCCGGTCAGGTCGCCGCTGAGCGTGGTTTGCCCGGCAGCATTGATGACATCACCTTCACCACTCATCGTGTTGGTGAACTGATAGTTTTCATCCGTGTGGTTGAAGTAGACGTAGCTGCCGAACAGCCCGCCGCGCAGGTTAATCGTCGTCTGCGCATCAATCGTCCCTGCGCCGCCGGCCTGGCCCAGCGTCGGCTCAGTGAGACCGGTGCCAGTATCGAAATTGCCGCGGCTGCCGATAACCAGTGCGCCGCGATTAGAGCCTGAACCCGTATCGCCAAGTACGATAGCGTTGCTGCCCGCAGAGACCACGCCGCCATCCACAGCTGACACAACGCCGTTGCCGTAATCACCGACGAGAATGTTGCTACCGCTGGTAAAGCGGGAATTGTTGCCTTCAACGTACAGTTCGGCGGTTTTGCGGGAACCGGAAACGCCTGCGACCTCGATGCTACCGACCGTGACCGCACCGCCGTTGAGTACATCCAGATCGCCGTTAAGCGTCAGTAACTGCGCGACGTTCCACTGAGAATTTGCCCCCGTCACCGTGGCTTTTGGATTCCCTTTGTCGGTTTCATCTGGATCGTAGCCATCGCCGATCCGCGCCTGGTTGGCGATGGTAACGACAGCGCCATCCTCAATCGACAGGGTAGATCGTGAGCCTGATGTGGTGCCTACGCTCAGATAGTTACTGGTCACGCGGGAGTTCGCACCGGTGGCGATGAGATGACTGTCGTAGCCACGGGTGGTGCCGACCACAATCTCTTTCGCGCTGGCCAGCGCACCGTTTTCAACCCGAAGCGTACCTAGGCCAAGATCCAGACTGCCGTACAGTACAGCCTGATCGTTCAGGGCTTTTAGCTCGGCATCCGGTCCGCTGACCGTTACCGTCCTTTAAAAAATCTGACCGTTATAGAGCCTGCCGATATTCACGTTGTAAGCGGTAATTTTACCGTTATCGATCAGCACATTGCCGCTTTGCGTGCGGCCAACGTACACATCGCCGGTATAGACCAACGACTCCGTGACCGTGGAATCGCCGTCGTAAATGGCGTCGGCGGCCAGGGCATCAACGGGTGTAAGTAACATCAGCGGGGCAGAGAACAGAGCGAGGTAAAGTTTAGAAAGTGATGTCTTCACTTTTAATTGGTGCGAGAAATTGTCATTCACGTGCTATCTCCAGATTGATTAACGTGATGTCGCGAAGGCCATTATTTTGTAGAAATAGAATTCCGGATACTGACTTGTATGACGCTTTATTTCGCGAATTCAGGCGTGCAGGTAAATTAACCGACGAAGCGAAAATCTGTGACTCCCTGATTATTGCGCTTCGTCGAGTGAAAATAGAGAACGCTAGCCGCGGTCTCTTTGACAAATTATTTATGGGTCACGATTGGCGTACAGGTCGGTGCGCTCAGCGATGGCGCAGAGCCCAAAATGCCCGGCATCATCATGGATGAGCAATCGAAAATTCGGCCCTTTTCGGTGGTCGCGCGGTAGGTAAGTTTTTGGCCGCCCAGCGCATCGGGCTGAGCACCATTCACTTGGGTAACGGTAATTTCATCTGAAGATCCGAGACCCAGCATTTTTGCCGTTTCTGCCTGAAGCAACGGAATAGCCTGATCGGTTTTCAACGTCGAACAACCCGCTACCAACATAGTAATAGCAAGTGCGATGAGTGGTCTTTTCATAAATTATCCTTGTAACCAGGCAGTATCGATTGCTGCATGGCATTACGTTTCACTTTTTAAAACCCTGAAATAAGATATTTCGCTTTCGCGGAATAAAAAACCCTCCTAAAGTAGGGAGTGTCGATAAAGGGAAAATTGGCAGAATATTGCTGGTGCAACTCACAAAAAAGGAGAAACCGTTGGGAAAAAATTATGCATTGGTTATTGACGATCACCCTCTGGTAGGCAGCGGAATAGCCGATTTTCTGTCGACCCACTTTGCATTCAAATCAGTTTTGGTGGTGACGGATGAGGAGAGCTGTTACCGGCATATCCGCGACAATGGCCCGCCGGACCTGCTGGTCATCGACTTCTGGCTTTCATCTTCTACTGCCCTGAAATTACTTAAAGAAATTAAAAACCGCTTTCCAAAGATGCGGTTACTGGTGGTGAGTGGCGACGAAAATAATGATATCTGGATGAAAGTGCAGAGCGCTGGCGGCCATGGTTTTGTTCTGAAAAATGCGGCACCGGAATTATTTGGTGAGGCAGTTCAAGCGCTTATGAATAATCAGTCATGGTTCCCTGAAGCCAGTGTGGATATTTCGGCAAAAACCAGCAACGCATTGCAAAAATTTAACTTAACGCCTCGTCAGACCGAGGTTTTACAGATGATGATGCGTGGCCTACCAAATAAGAGGATCGCCTCGCAGCTTGCAATTTCAGAACCTACGGTTAAAGAGCACATCAGCAATATTTTAAAAAAGCTTGGTGTTAATACTCGCGTGGAAGTCATAACACTCCTTCATGGTAAGCAGGGAGAGACGCCATGAAATGGGTTGCCGAAACCGAAGAGGGTGGCATTTCCTCTCGGGCACAGATCCGCTTGCTGAATAATACCTTTATCCGCCTGGTGTTCAGTTTTACCGCCGTGCCGTTTGTCGGCATTCCGTTTGCAATCTGGCTATATTGGTTGGGTGCTGACACTGGGCCTACGCTGGTCTGGATCGGTATTTACCTGATTTGTGCAGTAATAATCAGAATATGGCACCACCGCTATCAGCGGGAGGTGAAAGAAATTAACGAAGAGGAGGTCCTGCGCCGCTGGCTTCCGCATATTAATAAAGTCGCCCTTGCCCATGGGTTGGGTATTTCCTCGCTCTATTGGATTACGCCGCCGGGCCAAAATTTTGATTTTTTCCTGCTTCTGAATATCAGCATCGCTGCGATCGTCGCCGCTAACGCGACCCATCTGACACCCGTTATCAGCACCTTTAAACGCTTTTTCATCGCCTCCTGGGGAGTGTTAAACATTGGCATCATGTGCCGCATGGACAATGTCATGCTGATCGTACTGATGCTGAATTTACTCTATGCCCTTGCGATTTACCGCCATGCGTTAACGTCACACGCCTTTTTCATTCAGCAGGCCAGGCTTGAAGAGGAGAGCGCCCGCCTTGCCGAGCAGTTTCGTCAGGCAAAGGAAGAGGCCGAGCAGGCGCTGCTGGATAAAAATCAGTTTTTGACCACCGCCAGCCACGATTTGCGCCAGCCGGTGCACGCCATGGGCTTTCTTATCGAGGCGATTATCCATAAAAACAGCAACGACGCGCTGATGCCACAGTTGCTGGATCTGCAACAAAGCGTGCGCTCCGTTCAACTGATGTTCAATTCACTGTTGGATCTGAGCAAGATTGAATCCGGTAATATGACCACGGCCACCACCCATGTGGACATTGGTGCGTTGCTGGATTCGGTTTTCACACTTTTTCGCGAAGAGGCTAAAAGCCGGGGGTTGAAGCTGCGAACCTGGCGACCAGGGCGGCAGATCCATGTGATGGGCGATCCGTTACTGGTGCGCCAGTCGCTGATAAACCTGATTCAGAATGCCCTGCGTTACACGCAAAAAGGGGGAGTACTGGTCGCGATTCGTCCGCGCGGCGCAGAGTGCCTCATTGAGGTGTGGGACACCGGAGTAGGCATTGCTGACGGCGAGAAAAGCAAAATCTTCTCCCCCTATTACCGACCCGAACTGGCGTGGAAAATAGACAGTGCCGGTCACGGCCTTGGGCTTGCCGTGGTAGCCCGCTGCGCAAAACTGATGAACGTGAAATATGGTATGCAATCCATTGAGGACAAAGGTTCCCGCTTCTGGATGCGTTTTCGGCAGTATACCGGCGATGTCACGGTGGCTGACCCCGCGCCGGCCAGTGACGCCGTGGCCCCAGTCAGCCGCCGCGCATCGCTGAAGGGGTACTGCCTGGTGGTGGACGACGATCCGCTGGTCACCTCTGCCTGGGAAAGCCTGATGAGCAGTTGGGGTATTACGGTGCGCTGCGCTGACTCCGCAGAAGAGGCGTTTGCCATTGTTGACGGGGGATTCACGCCCAGCGTTGTGTTGTGCGATCAGCGGTTACGCTCGGGGGAGAGTGGGTTTGATATTCTGAAGGCGCTAATTGAACGCCTGCCCAACGTCAGCGGAGCGATGGTCAGCGGTGAGTTCAACTCCCCAGTTCTGCGTGAAGCCGAGGAGGAGGGCTATCTGGTTCTGCGCAAACCCCTTGAGCCCGCGACCCTTCACGCGCTGTTAACGCAGTGGTCGACCCACTAGTAAGCAGAATGAGGTGCCCGGTGAAGGCTTTTTTGTGAATCGAGTCACAAATCATCGGGACAGGAATTGCGTTTGACTGCGGACTTCCCTATCAATAGCCGCAGAGGATCGTTACTGATAATGCAGGCGTGACCAATTTGTTCCCCTTACAGGGAATTAATTGGTCACGTTTTTTTTTACCTGAAGAAAACCGACGGCGCAGTCATGAAGATTTTAAAAGTATTTAATAACAATGTGTCTCTCGTTTTCAATGAAGCCGGTCAGGAAGAAATCGTCATTGGTAAAGGGCTGGGGTTTAACAAACGCGAAGGGGATTGGGTTGATGCTGCCCTGGTGGAAAAACGTTTTGTACTGGCGACGGCGGCGCTCAGTAAAACCACCCATTCTCTGGCATCGCATATCAATGCAGAAGAAATTGAGATAGCCATCGGCATCATTAAAAACGGCGAACAGATTCTGGGCTATCGGATTGATGAGGCGATTATTCCAGCGCTGGCAGACCATATTGGTTTTGCATTAAAGCGTTCGCGGGAAGGGGTCACCATCAGCAGTCCACTGAAGTGGGATATTAAACAGATCTATTTCAACGAATATCACTATGCCCTGCAGGCGCTACAAAAAATTCGCGATACCTTTGGTGTCGACCTGCCGGATGATGAGGCGGTGTTTATCACCCTGCACATCGTCAACGGTGGCATTCTCGAAAATGACATGCATGAGACCATGAAGGTCACGCAAATTATTAATAACATTCTGGATATTGTGAAGTACCACTATCAAAAGGAGTTTAATGAAGCGGCCTACGATTACACCCGGTTCGTCACTCATGTGCGTTACTACATCATGCGCCATTTAAAAACCAAAGCCATTGATGACAGCGATACGACGCTGGAGCGATTACTGACCGGGCGCTACAAAAACGACTATCTCTGTGCGATGAAAATAAAACGTTATTTAGAAAGTAAATACGACTGGTTAGTTACGCGAGACGATATTGTCTATCTCACGCTGCGACTGAATCGGTTGTCATTAAGCAACTAATTTAATTTATCAGCAGGCCAACACCAGGGAAATGCTTCGGCATTTTCTACGGCCCGCTATTACCTGAAGAAAAGTATCAGAGGCCAGGTGGCATCATGAAATATGAAAATGAGAGTAAAGAAATCGTCTCGCTGGTGGGGGGCAAAGAGAATATTGAAAGCGTCGTGCATTGCGCCACCCGCTTGCGTTTCTCCCTGAAGGACTCAGCCCAGGCCAACGGCGAGGCGCTGAAAAAATTGCCCTATGTGCTCACGGCAGTGGAGAGCGGCGGCCAATATCAAATCGTCATCGGCAGTGCAGTGGCGGAATATTACGATGCCATTCTGGCGGTGACCGGGAAAGACAAGCAGGCTTCACATGAGAGCCGCGATTCCGCGAAAAGTAAAAAATTCAGCATGGACGCGGTTTTTGAAATTATCTCCAGTGCGTTTAGCCCATTAATTCCGGCCATGGCCGGTTCCGGGATGCTGAAAGCCGTATTAACGGTGCTGGTCGAGGCCAAATTGCTTTCAGATGCCAGTGATACGTATGCGGTCCTGAGTGCGGCGAGCAATGCGATTTTCTATTTCCTGCCGGTTTTCCTCGGCATCACGCTCACCAATAAAATTGGTGGCAACATGTACGTCGGCGGCACCATTGGTGCGGCCTTAATGGAACCCACATTCACCGCGCTGATTGGCAAAGCAGATACCACCTTCCTCGGTATGGGGCTGACGGCGGTGAACTATTCCACCACCATTTTCCCGATCTTTATCGCCATCTTTATTTATTCGTGGCTCGACAAACTGCTTAAACGCATCATCTATAAAGAGATCCAGCTCTTTGCCGTTCCGCTCTTTTCTCTGATGGTGATGGTGCCCTTTACGGCGCTGTTCTTTGGCCCCTTCGGCACGGTGCTGGGGAACGGCCTCTCTCACGGTGTTATGTGGTTAATTAGCCAGAGCAAACTGCTCTCCGGGATTGTGATTGGCGGCGGCATGCCATTTATGGTGATGCTGGGGCTGCACTGGGGGTTCTCGCCGATCACGCTGGAAAACCTGCGTGTCTCCGGCGGCGATCCGATTGAAGGCATGGCCGTGGCGTCTGTCTTCGCACAAATTGGCGTGGCCATCGGCTTCTGGCTGCGCTCCCGCAAACATTCGAAAATGCGCGCATTGACCGGGCCAATCATTCTGACCGGGCTGTTGGCGGGCGTGACCGAGCCTATCGTTTATGGACTTATCCTGCGTTACAAAAGGTTGATGGTCATTGTTGCGCTGGCAGGGGCCATCGGTGGCGCTATCTGCGGTGTCACCGGCGTAACCATGAATGCCTACGTCTTCCACAACGTCTTTTCCATTCCGGTTTATACCCCGAAACTCGGCTATTTCGCCGGCGTGCTGGCGGCAATGATTGCCGGTGCGGTGCTGGCCTGGTGTTTTGGCGTTAAAAAAGGTGAGGAGAGCGAACTGCTGCCAGAAGCCGCTGCCGCCGCACCACAAACACCGCTTGCTGTAGTAGCGGCCCCGGCGGCAGAAACGACGCCTATTAGCGATATTCTCTCGCCACTGCGCGGTGAAGTGATCCCGTTGAGTGAGATCCCGGACGATGTCTTCTCCAGCGGTGTGGTGGGGCAGGGTGTCGGTATTATTCCTCTGGAAAATGCGGTTTATGCCCCGTTTGATGGCGTGGTCTCATCCATGTTCCCTTCCCGCCATGCCATTGGTGTGACCTCAAATAAAGGGGATGAGGTGCTCATTCATGTCGGCATTAATACCGTGCACCTCAACGGTCGCTGTTTTACGCCCTGCGTGAACGTCGGCGATAACATTCTTGCCGGGCAGGTGTTAATGACCTTCGACATGGATGCGATTAAGCGTGAGGGGCTGTCACTGATTACGCCGGTCATTTACGTCGACGATCGCGGAACCGGGGGCGATGTGCATATTGAACAGGATGGTCGCGTCAGTGAAAAAGACACGCTGTTTAAAATTATCCGTCACTGTTAATTGTCCGTGTGCTGACGCCATTAAATATTGCAGATAAAGATCTTCAAACAGGAATCCAGACATGAAAAAAGATTTTCTTTGGGGCGGCGCGGTTGCTGCCCACCAGGTGGAAGGTGCATGGAACGTTGGCGGGAAGGGCATCAGTATTGCTGATGTGATGACGGATGGCACCAAAGAAAGGGCCCGCAAGATAACGCCGGGTATCATGGACGGTCATTTTTATCCGAATCATGACGCGATCGATTTTTATCACCACTATCCGCAGGATATTCAGTTATTCGCGGAGATGGGTTTTAAATGTTTTCGCACCAGCATTGCCTGGACGCGTATTTATCCGCAGGGTGACGAGTGCGCACCAAATGAAGAAGGGTTGGCATTTTACGATGCGCTTTTTGATGAGCTGCTGAAATATGGCATTGAACCTGTCGTCACGCTTTCGCATTTTGAGATGCCCTGGTCTCTGGTGGAGAGATTCGGCGGCTGGCGCGATCGGGCATTAATTGACTTTTTCACCACCTTTTCCGTGACCGTCATGGAGCGTTATAAGAACAAAGTTAAATACTGGATGACGTTTAACGAGATCAATAATCAGCAGATCCTCGATAATCCGATTTATGCCTTTACCAACTCCGGCATTATTTATGGCGAAGGAGAGGACCGTCAGGAGGTGGTGTACCAGGCGGCGCATTATCAGTTGGTGGCCAGCGCAAAAGTGGTGGAAGCGGGCAGGAAAATTAACCCGGATTTTCACATTGGCTGCATGATTGCGGCGACGCCGAACTACCCGCTCACCAGCGATCCGCTCGATAACCTGCTCGCTCAGCGGGAAAATGAAAAGCAGCTCTTCTTCACCGACGTGCATGTACGCGGGGCCTGGCCGTCATGGGTGCGCAAAGAGTGGGAGAACCGGGGCTATGAGATTGATGTGACCGAGGACGATCTCAGCGTGTTGAAGCGCGGCACCGTGGACTATATTGGCATCAGCTATTACCTCAGCAATACGCTCTCGGCCTGTGAACGAGGAGAGCGTCTGAAGGATAATCTGTTGGGGGATAATCATCTGGTGAAAAACCCGTATATTTCGTCAACGGAGTGGGGATGGTCGGTCGATCCCGTTGGCCTGCGCTATTACCTCAATATGCTTAATAACCGTTACGGGTTGCCCATTTTCATCGTCGAAAATGGTTTTGGCGCCAACGATGTGTTGACGCAGGATGGCGTCGACGATCTGGAGAGGATCGGTTTTTTGAGTCTCCACATCGAGGAGATGAAAAAGGCCATTGAGTGTGACGGTGTGGACGTGATGGGCTACACCATCTGGGGCTGTATCGATCTGGTGTCGTTCACCACCGGTGAGATGAAAAAGCGTTACGGTCTGATCTACGTCGATCGCGACAACGCTGGTAACGGCAGCGGGGCCCGTCGTAAAAAACGCTCTTTCGACTGGTATAAAAAGGTCATTGCCACTAACGGCGATACCGGGATTTAATGCTAACGACTGACCTTCTGGCGGCCCGTGGCAGCACGGGCCTACCTTTAGTCTTCAACCTTCAACCAGGCCGAACACTGGCTTCATCGTCTAACCAACCCTCAAAAACCGCCAGCGCCGCGTCGTTTACGCCGGTTTCTGCTGGCTTCACCAGGCAAAAGTGTTTGCTCAGACTATTGGCGACGGGCCAGGGAGCGACCAACGCACCCCGGCTCAGGTCATTGGCAATATAGACCTGTGGCACCAGCGCGACGCCCTGTCCTGAGAGCGCAGCGGCAATCGCCATTTCATGCAGGTCATAGCGCACGCCGAGCGCCGGATTATCCAGCGCGATGCCGCTCTCCCGTGCATAGTGATGCCATGCCTCCGGCGTCTGGCGGCGATGAATGCGCGGCAGTCTGTTCAACTGCGTGTTTACCGGCGCGTCGGTGAGCAGGCTCGGGTGGCAAACCGGCACCAGTCGCTCATGAAAAAGAGAGCGCGTGCGCATACCCGCCCAGGCGGGGTGGTCGAAATGCACTGCGGCATCAAAACCGCTGCCGGTCAGGATAAAAGGGTCGGTTCGTACAGCAATATTGACCATGATATCGGGATGCTTCTCCCTGAATTTCCCCAGCCTCGGGATCAGCCATCGGCTGGCAAAGGTCGGCGGGGCCGCAATCTCCAGACTTTTACTGCCGTCAGGTACGCCTTTCAGGTACTGAGTGTCGCGGTCGAGACGCTCCAGCGTTTCCCGAACCCGGTGCGCGTAGCGTGCGCCATTCGGAATAAGCTGCACCCGGCTGCCGGTGCGATCGAAAAGTTTGCAATCAAGCAGGGCCTCAAGCCGGGCAATCTGGCGGCTGATGGCCCCCTCGGTCAGAGAAAGCTCTTCTGCCGCCCGGGCAAAATTGCCGTGCCTTGCGGCGGCCTCAAAGGCCAACAGAGAGCGGTTGCTGGGAAGTTTTCTGCGCATCAGGACACCTTTTTGCACGCGGCCATGCTTGTGATTTAGTGACTTAATGTCACTGAAGAATGAAATAATATCGATTCTTAGGCTTAACTTCAGCAGGTAGCATGAGGAAACGTCAAGAAGCAGCGCAGCCGCTGCCAGCAAAAGGTGCTCCCTATGTCTCAATCCATTTTTCCAACCTGCCAGATAGGTGATTTTCAGGTCACTGCGCTCAGCGACGGCACTATGTCTGTCAGCCTCGACTTACTCGGGGGCATTGAAACGGCCGAAGCCTGCGACATTCAGCACCGTGCAGGCATCCGTGACGCTGGCCAAATTCATATCAACGCTTATCTGGTTCGCGGCCAGGGGAGAACGGTTCTGGTGGATGCGGGAACGGGCGGAGCCAATAACGCGGGCGGAGATCTGCTCAGGAATCTGTCGGCCATTGGCGTTCGCGCCGGGGAGATCGATACCGTCCTCCTCACTCACGGTCACCCTGATCACCTCGGCGGATTACTGAATCTAAAAGGAGAGCGGGCCTTTACACATGCTCAACTCTACATTCATCCACGGGAAGCGGCTTACTGGACGGATGATGCGATGATGGCGCAGGGGAATGAGCGGCAGAAACGCAATTTCCACCTCGCACGTGCCACCTTCGCCGCTTATGCAGAACAGTTGCATTATCTCGGCGAAAGTGACGCCATTGCGGGTATTGCGCCTGTTGAATTGCCGGGACATACGCCCGGTCACACTGGCTTTCGCATTGATGGGGCTG
>DFPL01000199.1 GCA_002377245.1 Enterobacteriaceae bacterium UBA3516 | reverse complement strand
CCCAACGGGGCGAGGGGGCCGATCGAGCGAAGTTTTCGCCGGGCACAAAAGCAAAAACCCCGGCGAGGCAGGGTTCTTAAAGAGTCGAACTGACTGATAAGCCGCATTCTTTCATGAAAAGCGTCGTTGGACAGTCATTCATCTTTTCAAACGGCACAAAAGCAGAAACCCCGCCGAGACGGGGTTCTTAAACAGTCGAAACTGACTGATAAGCCGCATTCTTTCATGAAAAGCGTCGTTGGACAGTCATTCATCTTTTCAAACGGCACAAAAGCAAAAACCCCGCCGAGGCGGGGTTCTTAAAGAGTCGAAACTGACCGATAAGCCGGGTTCTGTCGTTGGACAGTCATTCATCTAGGCCAGCAATCGCTCACTGGCTCAAGCAGCCTACCCGGGTTCAGTACGGGCCGTACCTTGTGAACCCCTATTTGGCCTTGCTCCGGGTGGAGTTTACCGTGCCGCGAACTGTTACCAGTCGCGCGGTGCGCTCTTACCGCACCCTTTCACCCTTACCTGATCCCACTTGCGTGGGCCATCGGCGGTTTGCTCTCTGTTGCACTGGTCGTAGGCTGTTACACCCCCCAGGCGTTACCTGGCACCTTGCCCTATGGAGCCCGGACTTTCCTCCCCTCCGCCCGTCTCCCCCGAAGGACGACGACGACGAAGCGGCGACTGTCTGGTCAGCTTCGGCGCGCAGTATAGAGCGTTTGCGCGCTGATGTCACCCCTCAGTCAGCATGCCAACCCGTAAAGTGGCGGCGATGTTACGTGAGGCGCGATAAATATTATCAAATGCGCCGCGGAAGGCCTCTTCCAGGGTGCCAATGCTGGTTAATACGCTGAACACGGCATCGATACCATATTGATGTACCACGCCGACATCACGCGTCAGGCTACCGGCAATACCGATAACGGGCTTGTGGTATTTCTTCGCCACACTCGCCACGCCCACCGGCACTTTACCGTGAATGCTTTGACTGTCGATACGGCCTTCACCGGTCACCACCAGGGTGCAATCATGAATGTGCTCTTCCAGGTTCAGCGCCTGAGTGACAATCTCAATACCACTACCCAGTTCTGCGCCGAGGAATGCCATTAATGCTGCCCCCATGCCGCCCGCGGCTCCCGAACCAGGAACGTTTTTAACATCGACGTTCAGTGATTTTTTGATCACATCAGCATAGTGGCCGAGATTACGATCCAGTTCGACGATCAGCTCTTCGGTTGCCCCTTTCTGCGGCCCAAAAATGCGGGATGCGCCCTGCTCACCGGTTAACGGGTTGGTCACATCACAAGCTACCCGAATGGTGCAGGTACTTAAGCGTGGATCCAGGCCCGAGATATCAATGGAGTTCAGGCTCATCAGACTGCCGCCGCCATTACCAATTTCGGTGCCATTGGCATCACTGAGTCTTGCGCCCAGCGCCTGAACCATGCCCGCGCCACCGTCATTAGTAGCACTACCGCCGATGCCAATAATGATATTCTTTGCCCCATGTTCCAGCGCGTGCAAAATAAGCTCCCCGGTGCCGCGCGATGTGGTGATCAAGGGGTTACGTAATTCTGGGGGGACGAGTGCCAGTCCGCTCGCGGCTGCCATTTCAATGAAGGCGGTTTTACCGTCGCCGGACATGCCCCAGCATGCATTGACTTCTTCACCTAAGGGACCCGTGACAAAAGCCGTATGCTGCGAACCTTTTGTGGCGGCAATCATGGCCTCAACCGTTCCTTCACCGCCGTCCGCGACCGGAACTGAAACGTATTGAGCATCCGGGAAGATTTCCCGAAATCCTTTTTCTATCGCCTGGGCTACCTCGGTAGCAGAAAGGCTTTCTTTATAAGAGTCTGGGGCGATTACGATTTTCATAGTTGATTAGCCTGACATTGCCGCGCAAGGCATACACCCCCCTCTTCCGGCGACACGCATTTGTTACCTGACAAGAGGGTGATGTATAAGAAATTCAGGGCGCGGTCCCGCGCCCGTCTTTTAGCGAGTGATTTCTACTTTCGCCAGTTTTTCGTAGTAGCACGCGATAGCGCTATGGTCGTCGTTGCCATGACCATCAGCACGCAGCGCCTGCATCATTTCCATTACCGCAGCGGTCAGTGGCAGCTGAGCGCCTACACCATGGGATGTGTCCAGTGCGTTGGACAGATCTTTGATGTGCAGGTCGATGCGGAAGCCCGGCTTGAAGTTGCGGTTCAGCACCATCGGTGCTTTTGCTTCCAGCACGGTGCTGCCTGCCAGACCACCACGGATCGCTTCGAACACCAGCTCCGGGTTAACGCCGGCTTTGGTTGCCAGAGACAGTGCTTCAGACATTGCCGCGATGTTCAGCGCCACGATGACCTGGTTAGCCAGCTTGGTCACGTTACCTGCACCGATGTCACCGGTGTGAACCACGGAACCAGCCATGGCTTTCAGCAGATCGTAGTATTTGTCGAACAGCGCTTTATCGCCGCCAACCATTACGGACAGGGTGCCGTCGATAGCTTTCGGCTCGCCGCCACTCACCGGCGCATCCAGCATTTCAATGCCTTTTGCTTTCAGGCCTTCGCTGATTTCACGACTGGCCAGCGGCGCGATGGAGCTCATGTCGATGAGAACGGTACCCGGTTTTGCACCTTCAACGATGCCGCCTTCGCCCAATGCGACTTCTTTCACATGCGGGGAGTTCGGCAGCATGGTGATGATCACATCACACTGTTCTGCAATGGCTTTTGCGCTGGTGGCGGATTGTGCGCCTGCGGCGACCAGTTCTGCGACCACATCGGCATTGCGGTCAGAGACCACCAGTGAGTAACCTGCTTTAATGAGGTTTTTACTCATTGGTTTACCCATGATACCCAGGCCAATGAAACCAACTTTCATCGTCATAATTGCGTCTCTCTCTTTATTCAATGGTGGTGTGATTATTTTTTAAAGGTATCTGCCAGTCGCTGCGTACCCGCACGGAACACGCCCAGATCGCTGCCAACGGCAACAACGGTCGCACCCCATTCCAGGTAACGACGCGCATCAGCTTCGACAGGCGCCAGGATACCGCTCGGTTTGCCGTGCGCTTTTGCACGAGCAAAGATGTGTTGAATGGTGCGCTGTACTTCCGGGTGTGCGGCATTGCCGATATAACCCAGAGTTGCAGCCAGGTCGCTTGGCCCTACAAATACGCCGTCAACGCCGTCGGTTTCGAGGATAGCGTCGAGGTTATCCACGCCCTGCTGACTTTCGATCTGCACGATGATGGCGATATTTTTGTTCGACTGAGCGAAGTAATCCGGCACGGTACCGAACATGTTGGCACGGTGCGAAACGGACACACCGCGCGTTCCTTCCGGCGGGTAACGGGTTGCAGAGACCGCGCTTGCAGCTTCTTCAGCCGTCTCGACGAACGGCACGAGGAAGTTATAGAAACCGATATCCAGCAGGCGCTTGAAAACAATCGGATCGTTCGTTGGAATACGCACGACCGGCGCACTTACGCTGCCTTTCAGCGCCATCAACTGCGGTACAAAAGAGAGCACGTCGTTAGGGGCGTGTTCACCGTCCAGAAGCAGCCAGTCAAAACCCGCCAGCCCCAGAACTTCGGTGCTGATGTGACTGCCCAGCGCCGACCAACAACCGATTTGAACCTGATTCGCCGCCAGTGCAGCTTTAAATTTGTTCGGGAAAATATCGTTACTCATCTTTTGCACCTTAAATTTTGTCGTTGCTTACTTTTTCAATTCCATACGTTTGATGTCGCCGACCACAAACAGGTAGCACACCATCATCATCAGGGCCGAACAGCCAACAAAGACCAACGCACCGTTGAAAGAATGCAACTCTTTAACCATGTATCCAATTGCTAACGGGGTAACAATGGACGCCACATTACCGAACACGTTAAACACGCCGCCGCACAGACCCACAATTTCTTTTGGTGCGACATCGGAGATAACAGGCCAGCCCAACGCGCCGAAACCTTTTCCGAAGAATGCCAGTGCCATTAAGGCGATAACCAGCACGGTGTTGTCGGTGTAATTACACAGAATGATGCTTGAAGCCAACAGCATCCCAAGAACAATAGGAAGCTTACGTGCGACGGTCAGAGAGTAGCCGCGCTTGATCAGGTAGTCAGAGAACAGACCGCCTAACACACCGCCACCAAAGCCGCAGAGCGCCGGGATGGAGGCAACAAATCCCACTTTCAGAATCGACATGCCCTTTTCCTGCACCAGGTAAATCGGGAACCATGTCAGGAAGAACCAGGTAATGGTGTTCAGGAAGTACTGACCAAAGAACACACCAAGCATCATACGGTTAGACAAAAGCTGCTTGATGTAATCCAGCTTCGGACCCTTTTGACTGCCGTCATCGGCTTTTTTGTGGTCCATGTCAACGACCGCGCCGTTGGCAGAGATGTAATCCAGCTCTTCACGGCTCATACGAGGGTGGTCGGTTGGGTTATGCATGTACTTAACCCAAATGGCCGTCAGCACAAAGCCCAGTCCACCCATAACGGTAAACACGTGCTCCCAACCCCAGGCAAAGGTCAGATAACCCAGCAGCGGTGAGAACAGCGCCAGCGAGAAGTACTGCGCTGAGTTAAAGATAGCGGATGCAGTACCACGCTCTTTTGCCGGGAACCAGGCCGCCACGATACGGGCATTTGCCGGGAACGAGGGCGCTTCAGAGAAGCCCAGCATGAAACGCATGATAAACATGGAGATACCGGCCCATGCTATCGGGAAGATGTCGACAAAACCTTGCATAAAGGTAAAGAGCGACCAGAAAAACAGGCTGTAGGTGTAGACTTTTTTCGAACCGAAGCGGTCAAGCAACCAGCCGCCAGGGATCTGCATCAGCAGGTAAGCCCAACCAAACGCAGAGAAAATGTAACCCATGGAGACAGAGTCAAGTTGTAACTCTTTAGCAACTTCGGTTCCCGCAATGGAGAGCGTCGCACGGTCTGCATAGTTAATTGCGGTAACAATAAAGATTATCAGCAGTATTAAATAACGGGTTGGCATACCCCGTTTTACTTCAACATTATTTTGTACAGACATAACAAACCTCTCGGGCCCGGCTTAAATTAAAAATATAATTATTTTGATGTAAGAATCACCCGACTTATAAATAAGCTCTCGAAGCTAATATCAGGTAACGACATATTTAATTTTATTATCGCTCAGTATAATCATCACCCATAGGCCACGCACTGGAGTGATGCTCAATTCTGGAAGGGGTAAAGAAGATTTTTTTGAGCATATGCACATACCCCTGGGCGCTGATGCACAGATCTTATCATTCCTCCCCAGACAAGGCGGGTCATCGCAGAAATAAGTGATTTAGATCACATTTTAATATTAGAACTCCTGACATTCTTATTTCATCAAACGAGTTTTTAATTTGTGATAATTACAGAATCGTTTCTACTTTATTCCTTTTTGAGTAATGCATCGTACAGTTAGCTGGAGATTACCTGACAATGGCCGACATTGAAATTAGACAGCAGTCGCCTACGGCGTTTTATATTAAAGTACATGAGACCGACAACGTCGCGATCATCGTTAATGACAATGGCTTAAAAGCGGGAACACGCTTCCCGGACGGGTTAGAGTTAATTGAACATATCCCGCAGGGTCATAAAGTTGCGCTGGTAGATATTCCACATCATGGTGAGATTGTTCGTTACGGTGAAGTCATTGGTTATGCAGTGCGAGACATTGCGCGCGGCAGTTGGATCGACGAATCCACCGTCGAACTGCCAAAAGCGCCGCCATTGAATACATTACCTTTAGCGACCAAAGTACCCGAAGCACTGCCGCCGCTGGAAGGCTATACCTTCGAAGGCTACCGCAACGCGGACGGCAGCGTAGGGACCAAAAATCTGCTCGGCATCACCACCAGCGTACATTGTGTTGCTGGCGTGGTTGATTATGTTGTGAAAATCATTGAACGCGACCTGCTGCCGAAATACCCGAACGTCGATGGCGTGGTCGGTCTGAACCATCTGTATGGTTGCGGTGTGGCTATCAACGCCCCTGCAGCCGTGGTGCCTATCCGTACCATTCATAATATTTCGCTGAACCCGAACTTCGGTGGCGAAGTGATGGTTATCGGTCTGGGCTGCGAAAAACTGCAACCAGAGCGTCTGTTGCAGGGCACCGATGATGTGCAAGCCATTCCGGTAGACAGCGCAAGTATTGTGCGTCTGCAGGACGAGCATCATGTCGGCTTCCGTTCTATGGTGGATGACATTCTGCAAGTGGCTGAACGTCATCTGGCGAAACTGAATCAACGCAAGCGTGAAACCTGCCCGGCATCTGAACTGGTTGTGGGCACGCAGTGTGGCGGCAGTGATGCATTCTCCGGTGTGACCGCGAACCCGGCCGTAGGCTATGCCTCTGACCTGTTTGTGCGTTGTGGCGCAACCGTCATGTTCTCTGAAGTGACCGAAGTGCGTGATGCCATCCACTTGCTGACGCCGCGTGCAGAAACCGAAGAAGTGGGCAAACGTCTGCTCGAAGAGATGGCCTGGTACGACAACTATCTGGATATGGGGAAAACTGACCGTAGCGCCAACCCTTCTCCGGGTAACAAAAAAGGCGGTCTGGCTAACGTGGTGGAAAAAGCCCTGGGTTCTATCGCCAAATCCGGTAAAAGCGCCATTGTTGAAGTGCTTTCTCCTGGCCAACGCCCGACCAAACGAGGCTTAATTTACGCAGCAACCCCGGCGAGCGACTTCGTCTGTGGTACGCAACAAGTGGCTTCCGGTATCACCGTTCAGGTCTTCACCACCGGCCGCGGTACACCGTATGGCCTGATGGCAGTACCCGTCATCAAGATGGCGACCCGCACTGAACTGGCCAACCGTTGGTTTGACCTGATGGATATTAACGCGGGCACCATCGCCACAGGCGAAGAGTCCATCGAGGATGTGGGCTGGAAACTGTTCCATTTCATCCTGGATGTGGCGAGTGGCCGTAAGAAAACCTTCTCGGATCAATGGGGTCTGCACAACCAACTGGCGGTGTTCAACCCCGCTCCGGTGACCTGATTCATCATTATAAAAAAACTCATCGTATTTTTAGCATGGCTTCGGCCATGCTTTTTTTATGGCTTTTTGCTCCCCTTTAATCCTCAATTGCCCTCTTGCTTCCACTTTCGCAAACTTACTTTCACTTTCGGTTCTTTCATTTTTCTGACTTCAATCACATAAAAACATTCCGAAAGCCTATATCTTCTTTCGAAGATTACAAACGAAAGGTTTCGGAGGCAGGATGTATATCATTTCAACGAAAGCGATGCTGCATAAGGCACAGCAGGAAGGCTACGCCGTTCCGGCATTTAATGTCCATAACCTTGAGACGCTACAAGTTGTGGTAGAAACCGCAGCAGAGCTGCGCGCACCGCTTATCGTTGCAGGAACGCCGGGCACTTTCAGTTACGCCGGCACAGGCAACATTGTGGCGATTGCCGGCGATCTGGCAAAAACATTCAACCAGCCGCTGGCCATTCACCTTGATCATCATGAACAGTTCGAGGACGTCAAAAGCAAGGTTCTTGCGGGTATTCGTTCCGCAATGATCGACGGCTCTCACTTGCCCTTTGGAAGCAATATAGAACTGGTTAAAACCGTGACTGACTACTGCCACCGCTACGACGTCAGCGTTGAAGCAGAGCTTGGCAGGCTGGGGGGGCAGGAAGATGACCTTGTCGTTGAGGGCAAAGACGCGCTCTACACCAATCCCGATCAAGCCTATGAATTTGTGCAAAAAACCGGAATCGACTCACTTGCTGTCGCCATCGGCACATCCCACGGCTTGTATACCGCCACGCCTAAACTCGATTTTGAACGGTTAGCCGAAATTCGCCAGCGCGTGAATATTCCATTGGTATTACATGGTGCTTCTGGCCTGGCCACTGAAGATATTCGTAAGGCTATTTCTCTGGGGATCTGCAAGGTCAACGTCGCCACTGAACTGAAGATCGCCTTCTCCGACGCGCTCAAGGCCTACCTGGTGGCTCACCCCAACGCCAGCGACCCACGTCATTATATGGTCCCGGCTAAAGCGGCCATGAAAGACGTCGTGCGAAAAGTTATTGCCGACTGCGGTTGCGAAGGAAAATTGTGAAAGCCATTGACTCATTATTGAAAGTAATCAGAAATATCCCGGAGGAATAAAGTGAAAGATATTATTGCCCGTCATAAGGCAGGGGAGCATCTTGGTATCTGTTCAGTCTGCTCGGCTCACCCGATGGTGATTGAAGCCGCACTGCGTTTCGATGCGCATACCGACAACAAGGTGCTGATTGAAGCGACATCAAACCAGGTGAACCAGTTTGGCGGCTACACAGGAATGAAACCGGCTGATTTTCGGGACTTTGTTTTCGCGATCGCAAAAGAGGTGGGCTTCCCGCAGGAGCGGTTGATTCTTGGCGGCGATCATCTCGGGCCTAACTGTTGGCAAAACGAACCTGCGGCTGCGGCAATGGAAAAGTCTGTCGATCTGATTAAAGCCTATGTTGCCGCGGGCTTCAGTAAAATTCATCTGGACGCTTCCATGTCATGCGCCGATGACCCGGTTCCATTGGACCCCAAAGTGGTGGCTGCGCGTGCCGCACGTCTTTGTCAGGCCGCGGAAGAAACCGCCAGTGATGAGCTGAAAAAATCACTGACCTACATTATTGGCACTGAGGTACCGGTACCCGGCGGCGAGGCCAGCAGCATCAGCAGTGTGCATGTCACCCGCGTGGAAGATGCGGCGATGACGCTTGAAACTCACCAGACTGCCTTCCACGCTCTGGGTCTTGATGAAGCGATGGCGCGCGTTGTCGGGATGGTAGTGCAGCCGGGCGTGGAGTTTGACCACACGCAAATCATTCATTACCAACCGCACGAAGCAGAGGCGCTCTCCGCGTGGATCCGCCAGACCCCGATGGTCTACGAAGCGCACTCAACCGATTACCAGTCTCGCCAGGCGTATCGCGCGCTGGTTGGCGATCACTTTGCCATTTTGAAAGTCGGCCCGGCACTGACCTTCGCGCTGCGCGAAGCCATCTTTGCCCTTGCTCAAATGGAAAACGAGTTAATTGCGCCAGAGAATCGCAGCCGGGTGCTGGACGTCATCGACGAAGTGATGCTCAACGAGCCTGGATACTGGAAAAAGTACTATCGTCCGACCTGGAGCGAAGCCATGGTGGACATCCACTTTAGCCTCTCCGACCGTATTCGCTACTACTGGCCGCATCCGCGTATTCGCCAGAGCGTTGAGAAGCTCATTGCTAATCTGAGCGCCACCACTCTGCCGCTGGGGTTACTCAGCCAGTATCTGCCTTTGCAGTTTGAACGTGTATTACACAATGAGATTGCCGCGACACCGCAGAATCTGATCAATGACAAAATACAGGATGTATTGCGCGCGTACCGTTTTGGATGCAGCGAAGAAACCGCCTGATTTCTGGAGAATATATGAGTCAACTTTTTGTCCGAACCGGAATTGAATTTAGCTCACGCCAGCAGGTGCTGACGCATATTGGCGAAGAGATGCTGGCGAAAGGTGTAGTCCATGCAACCTACCCGGCCGCGCTGATCGAGCGGGAAGCGAACTACCCGACTGGCATCGCTCTTGAGTGCCACGCCGTCGCAATTCCGCACTGCGAAGCAGTTCATGCGAAGTCCGCCGCTATCTATTTGATCCGTCCTGATAAACCGGTGAAATTTCAGCAGGCCGATGATGACAGCGAAATTGCCGTTTCACTGATTATCGCCCTGATTGTTGAGAACCCTACGGCGCAGCTTAAGCTCCTGCGCCGCCTGTTTGGTGAGCTACAGAACCCGAATACGCTGGAAATGTTGTTAAGTGTGCCATCCGAGCGCCTGGCAACGTTATTTCGGGAAACCGTCCTTGAGCCTGAAAGCTGCGTCCTGGCTTTATAAGATACTGATAATAAAAGGAGTACCCTATGAAACGTAAAGTAATTGTCGCCTGTGGAGGCGCGGTTGCCACCTCCACCATGGCTGCCGAAGAGATCCGTGAACTCTGCGAAGCAAACAACATCACCGTTGAGCTGGTGCAGTGTCGGGTGAATGAAATCGAAACCTACATGGACGGTGCGGATCTTATCTGCACAACAGCAAAAGTAGATCGTACCTTTGACGATATTCCTGTCGTACACGGCATGCCTTTTATCTCCGGCGTTGGCATCGAAGCGCTGCAACAAAAAATACTGACCATTCTTGTGGGGTAACGTCATGTTTAGCGAAATCATGCGCTACATCCTCGACTTAGGCCCAACGGTCATGCTGCCGTTGGTGATCATCATCTTTTCAAAGCTGTTGGGGATGAAGCTCGGGGACTGCTTTAAATCCGGTTTGCATATCGGTATCGGTTTTGTCGGGATCGGTCTGGTTATCGGCCTGATGCTTGACTCCATCGGCCCGGCAGCGAAAGCTATGGCCGAACAGTTCCAGATTAACCTGCATGTCATTGATGTGGGCTGGCCGGGTTCTTCGCCCATGACCTGGGCTTCGCAAATTGCCCTTGTTGCTATCCCGATTGCGATTGGGGTTAACGTCCTGATGCTGGTGACGCGCATGACCCGTGTGGTCAACGTTGATATCTGGAACATCTGGCATATGACCTTTACGGGCGCCATGCTGCATCTCGCCACGGGGTCTTACTGGATTGGGATTCTGGGCGTAGTGGCCCATGCGGCCTTCGTCTACAAACTGGGCGACTGGTTTGCCAAAGACACCCGCGACTTCTTCGGCCTGGAGGGTATTGCGATCCCTCACGGCAGTTCCGCCTATCTGGGGCCGATTGCCGTACTGGTAGATACCATCATTGAAAAGATCCCAGGGCTCAATCGCATTCACTTTAGCGCGGACGACATTCAGAAACGCTTCGGCCCTTTTGGTGAGCCGGTAACCGTAGGCTTTGTGATGGGCATTGTGATCGGTCTGCTGGCAGGTTATGACGCCAAAGGCGTGCTGCAACTGGCCGTCAAAACCGCCGCCGTCATGCTGCTGATGCCGCGAGTCATCAAACCGATCATGGATGGATTGACTCCGATTGCTAAGCATGCCCGCAAACGACTGCAGGCAAAATTCGGTAGCCAGGAGTTCCTGATTGGTCTCGATCCTGCGCTACTGCTTGGTCACACTTCCGTGGTCTCTGCGAGCCTGATTTTTATTCCGCTGACCATTTTAATCGCCGTGCTGGTCCCGGGAAATCAGGTGCTGCCGTTTGGCGATCTTGCCACTATCGGTTTCTTCGTCGCCATGGCAGTGGCGGTGCACCAGGGTAATTTGTTCCGCACGCTTATTTCCGGCGTGATCATTATGAGCATTACCCTTTGGATTGCCACTCAGACCATTGGCCTGCACACACAGCTTGCTGCTAATGCTGGCGCATTGAAAGCCGGTGGGATGGTGGCATCAATGGACCAGGGCGGGTCTCCGATTACCTGGCTTCTCATCCAGCTTTTTACCTGGCAGAACATGGTCGGTTTCGCGGTTATTGGTGCGATTTATCTGGCGGGTGTCCTGCTGACCTGGCGCAGAGCGCGTAATTTTACCACGGCAGAAAAAGCCGCCCTCGCGCAGCAAACTCAGGTCTCATCCTGATCCTCGGGGAGCCTTCGCTCCCCGCTTTCATTCCTGGAGAGTGTTATGAAATCAGTGGTTATTCACGCTGAGGGAAACGTGCGCGTTGAAGAGCGCCCTGAACCCCAGCTACAACATGATGATGACGTCAAAGTCAGGGTTGTCAGTTCCGGCTTATGTGGTTCTGATATTCCACGCATTTTTGCTAATGGCGCACATTTCTACCCGATTACCCTTGGGCATGAATTCAGTGGCTATGTGGAGGACTGCGGCAAACAGGTTAACGATCTTAACGTGGGCGATGCCGTCGCCTGTGTGCCTCTACTCCCGTGCTTCGATTGCCCGGAGTGCCGCAAACAATACTTTTCGTTGTGCAAGCGCTACCAGTTTGTCGGTTCACGCAGCGACGGCGGCAACGCCGAATACGTTGTGGTACGCCGCGCAAATCTCTACCGCCTGCCCGAAAAAATGACCATCGAAGATGGTGCGTTTATCGAACCGATTACCGTCGGCCTGCATGCTTTCCATCTTGCGGGAGGGTGTGCGGATAAAAACGTGGTGATTGTCGGTGCCGGCACCATTGGCTTGTTGGCAATGCAATGCGCACTGGCCCTGGGGGCAAAAAGCGTAACGGCAATTGACATCAACCCGGAAAAACTGACGCTTGCAAGGCAGATGGGAGCCACCTTTACCTTTAACAGCCGCGAAATGAGCGCATCTCAGATTCAGGAACAGCTTTCTGAAAATCGCTTCGACCAGTTGGTGCTGGAAACCGCCGGTGCGCCCCAAACCGTCTCTCTGGCAATTGAAATGGCAGGGCCACGCGCCCAATTGGCGCTTGTGGGAACACTGCATCATGATCTGACGCTGACTGCCGCCGTATTCGGGCAAATTTTGCGTAAAGAATTGGCCGTGCTGGGCAGTTGGATGAACTATTCCGGCCCGTGGCCTGGCGAGGAATGGGAAACGGCCACGCGACTGTTAACGGAAAAACGTTTGAAGCTCGACCCTCTTATCGCTCATCGTGGTGGACCGGAAAGCTATGCTCAGGCGGTACAAGCGCTGAATGGCGCGCCCATGCAAGGAAAAATCCTGCTCCAGCTCGGCTAAATGAAGGAGCCAGCAACCTGAGCTGGCTCACATTTACTTTCGAAAGTTAGCGTTCAACTTTCACAATCCTTCGATTACACTATCAGCAGTTAATTCTCAGGCAAATCAATATGAACTCATTTGAGCGAAGGAACAAAATCGTCGAACTGGTGAATGCCCAGGGAAGCGTACTGGTTATCGACCTTTCGAATACCTTTGGTACTTCTGAAGTGACCATCCGGGCGGACCTGCGTTTACTGGAAGAGAAGGGGCTGGTGACGCGCTTTCACGGTGGTGCTGCAAAACCCGGCACGCACATGATGGAGAGTGATAATCAGGAAGTGACGCTGGAAGACCGCTATAAACTGGCCAGCGATCCGAAAAAGCGGATAGCGCAGGCGGCGGCAGCCATGATTGAAGAAGGAATGACAATTATTCTGGACAGCGGTAGCACGACGATGCTCATCGCTGAGGCGCTGGCGAAGAAAGCCAACATTACCGTTATCACGAATAATCTTCCTGCCGCCTTTGCCCTCTCAGAAAATAAAGACATCACCCTGGTGGTATGCGGCGGTACGGTGCGCCATAAAACCCACTCGATGCATGGCACTATTGCCGAACGCTCTTTGCAGGGGATCAGCGCAGACATAATGTTCGTCGGGGCAGATGGCATTGACACCACCAACGGCATCACCACCTTTAACGAAGGTTACTCCATCAGCAGCGTGATGGCAGCAGCGGCGCATAAGGTTGTCGCCGTGCTGGATGCCAGTAAGTTTAATCGCCGTGGATTTAATCAGGTGCTGCCCATGGCGCAAATTGACGTCGTCATAACAGACGAAGGGATTGGTGATAAAGACAGAGCAGCACTGGGAAAAATGGGTAAAGACGTCGTCATCGTATGATGCGATAGCCGTCATAGAGCTCAGCCATGTCATCTATAAAACATGGCTGACTAATCACGTTCTATGATTTACTCGCCCTGCTGCTCCAGTGCGTACTTATAGAGTGCATTCTTCTTCACGCCGTGAATTTCCGCTGCCAGTGCTGCTGCTTTTTTTAAAGGCAACTCTGCCTGAAGCAAAGCCAGCGTACGCAGCGCATCGGCAGGCAGCGCTTCTTCCTGTGCTTTGTGCCCTTCGACGATGAGAACCATCTCGCCTTTGCGACGGTTCTCATCCTCTTTGACCCACGCCAGCAGTTCGCCAACCGGGGCACCGTAAATGGATTCCCAGGTTTTAGTCAGCTCACGGGCCAGAACGACGTAACGCGCCTCACCCAGCACCGTGACGATATCTTCCAGGCTTTCCAACAGTCGGTGAGTGGATTCATAAAAAATTAGCGTACGCGGTTCAGTTTCCAGTGCTTGCAAGGCATCACGGCGACCTTTCGATTTGGCGGGTAAAAAACCTTCGTAGCAGAAACGGTCGGACGGCAAACCAGCAGCGCTAAGCGCAGCAATGGCGGCACAAGGGCCGGGTAGTGGCACGACACGGATACCCGCTTCACGGCAGGTACGTACCAGATGATAGCCAGGATCATTAATCAGCGGCGTACCTGCATCGGACACCAGGGCAATGTTTTGCCCCTCTTTCAGCTTTGCCACCAAAGTATCGGCTTTTTGTTGCTCGTTGTGATCGTGAAGCGCGAACAGACGCGCATTGATGGCAAAATGCTGGAGCAATAATCCGGTATGGCGGGTATCCTCTGCGGCAATCAGATCAACATCCTGCAATACGGTGAGCGCACGCTGGGTGATATCCCCCAGATTGCCAATGGGCGTAGGGACAATATAGAGCTGGCCCTGAGAATTGTCCGCTGATTCGTGTTGTTTCATTGTTCTATCCGTATTGCCGATTTAATATTGAGCATTGCGTAAAAAATATCACTGGATACAGAATGCTACCCTCTACATTTCTACGTTCAAAAGCCTTGCGCTGCCTGCCTGTCGTGCTGGCCGCTCTGCTGTTCGCAGGCTGCGGCACCCAAACTCATGACCAGAGCGATGCACATATGCAGGGCAGCGCGCAGGCCGATTCGGGTTACTACCTGCACCAGATGCAGCAAAGCGCAGATGATAGCAAGACCAACTGGCAATTACTCGCCATTCGTGCACTGATTAAAGAGGGCAAAACTCAGCACGCGAGCGAACTGTTTGCCCAGCTTCCGCAGAATCTGGACGATACCCAACGCCGTGAACAATCGCTTCTGGCCGCCGAGCTTAAGCTGTCGCAGAAAGATGTTCAGGGCGCACAGGCGCTGCTGGCGAATCTCGATCCCACCAGTCTTGATAACAATCAGCAGGCGCGTTACTGGCAAATTGGCATTACCGCCTCGCAGGGCAGACCCTCTTTAACACTCTTCCGCGCGTTGATTGCCCAGCAACCGTTGCTCACCACCGCGGCGGAAAAACAGAAGAATATCGATGCGACCTGGCAGGCCCTCTCTGCAATGTCACCTGATGAAGCGAAGACGCTGGTGATCAATGCTGACGAGAATGTGCTGCAAGGCTGGCTGGATCTGCAACGCGTCTGGTTCGATAACCGCAACGATCCGAATATGCTTAAAGCCGGCATCGCTGACTGGCAACAGCGTTATCCGCGCAATCCGGGTGCCCTGATGCTGCCGAGCCAACTGGCGAATGTGCAGAACTTCCGCCCGGCGTCGGTGAATCAAATCGCCCTGCTCCTGCCGTTGAATGGCCAGGCTGCCGTTTTTGGGCGCGCTATCCAACAAGGCTTTGAGGCAGCGAAAAATGGCGCGACGCCCGTTTCTGGTCCTGCCGTTCCCGTCCAGTCTGCCCAGGCAGCAAACGTGAATACCACCACCGATGTGGTTAGCCCATCGCAAACCAACGTTAACGATCTCACGAGCCCACAAACGCAAGAGCCGGTGACCGCACCACAGGCGCAGCAAACGGAACAAAACGCGACGCCAGTTCAGAACGCCCCCGCTGAGCCAGCGACTGCCGCCCCGGCCCCTCAACCGGCAGCCACGCCGGGTGTGGCGACAGCGCCCGCCAATACCTCGGCGTCGCTGAAAATTTACGACACCAGCAGTCAGCCGATGAATCAAATCCTCAACCAGGTTCAGCAGGACGGCGCCAGCATCGTGGTTGGCCCGTTGCTGAAAAACCATGTCGAAGAGTTGATGCGTAGCCAGACGACCCTCAACGTGCTGGCGCTGAACCAGCCCGAAAAGGTCGAGAACAGAGTAAATATCTGTTACTACGCGCTTTCCCCGGAAGATGAAGCCCGTGATGCAGCACGCCATATGCGTGATCAAGGCCGTCAGTCACCGCTGCTGCTGGTGCCGCGCAGCGCGCTTGGCGATCGTGTGACCACGGCGTTTGCCGAAGAGTGGCAAAAACTCGGCGGCGGCATCGTTCTGCAACAAAAATTAGGCTCAACGGCTGAGCTGAAAATGGGCATTAACGGCGGTTCGGGCATTGCCATGACCGGCAGCCCGGTATCGGCCAGCCTGCCTCAACAACAAGGCGTGACCATTGGCGGTCTGACTATCCCGGCTCCGCCAACGGATGCGCAAATTAGCGGTGGCGGTAAAGTGGATGGCGTCTATATTGTTGCCACCCAGGATGAGATGGCGCTCATTAAACCGATGATCGCCATGCGTACCGGCAGTCAAAGCGGGATTATCCTTTATGCCAGTTCACGCAGCGCTCAGGGCGGAGCAGGCCCGGACTTCCGTCTGGAGATGGAAGGATTACAGTTCAGCGAGATTCCGATGCTGGCTGGCAGCAACCCGGCCCTGATGCAAGAAGCATTAAGCCGCGTCAATAACGACTATTCACTGGCGCGTCTTTATGCAATGGGTGCCGATGCCTGGACGCTGGCGAATCATTTCTCGCAAATGCGTCAGGTGCCTGGCTTTGAAATTAACGGCAATACCGGCGATCTCACCGCCACCCAGGATTGTGTGATTAACAGGAAGTTATCATGGCTCAAATACCAGCAGGGGCAAATCGTCCCGGCCAGTTGACCCGTAAACAGACCGGCGACGCGTGGGAAGCCCGCGCGCGTTGCTGGCTTGAGAGCAAAGGAATGCGTTTTATCGCCGCGAATGTTCGTGACAGAGGCGGCGAGATTGACCTGATAATGCAGGACAATGCCACAACGGTTTTTGTGGAAGTGCGCTACCGTAAATCGTCTCTTTTTGGCGGCGCGGCCGGTAGCGTTACCCCGTCCAAACAACGTAAATTACTGCATACCGCCCGATACTGGCTCGCCCGGCATAATGGGAGTTTTGATACTGTGGATTGCCGGTTCGATGTGGTAGCCTTCACCGGAAANNCTTAACGGCAACAAAATCCTCTGTTGTGGCAATGGCACCTCTGCCGCCAACGCACAGCATTTTGCTGCCAGCATGATTAATCGTTTTGAAACAGAACGCCCAAGTTTACCCGCCATTGCACTTAATACCGATAATGTGGTCTTAACGGCAATAGCGAACGATCGCCTGCATGACGAGATTTATGCCAAGCAGGTCCGGGCGTTAGGCCATGCCGGTGATATTCTGCTGGCCATATCCACGCGAGGCAACAGTCGCGATATCGTCAAAGCCGTTGAGGCTGCGGTGACGCGCGATATGACGATTGTGGCGCTCACGGGGTATGACGGGGGTGAACTGGCCGGGCTGTTGGGGCCTCAGGATGTTGAAATCCGTATTCCTTCTCACCGCAGCGCACGCATCCAGGAGATGCATATGCTGACGGTGAATTGCTTATGCGATTTGATAGATAACACGCTTTTTCCTCACCAGGACGATTAAGGAGTACCTATGAAGGCTTTTACGCCCCTCGCAGTCCTTATTTCCGCGCTGCTCTTACAGGGTTGTGTTGGCGCAGTGGTTGTTGGTTCAGCGGCAGTGGGGACCAAAGCAGCGACCGATCCACGCACCGTGGGCACCCAGGTAGATGATGGTACGCTGGAGTTGCGTGTCAACAGCGCCCTGTCCAAAGATGAACAAATCAAGAAACAAGCGCGCATCAACGTGACCGCTTACCAGGGCAAAGTCCTGTTAGTGGGCCAGGCGCCAACCACCGATCTTGCCTCTCGCGCTAAGCAGATTGCCGTGGGTGTGGAAGGCGCGACAGAGGTCTTTAACGAAATCCGTCAGGGTCAGCCAATCGGTATGGGAACGGCTGCCAGCGATACCTGGATTACGTCGAAAGTGCGTACCCAGTTGCTGAGCAGCGATGAAGTGAAATCGTCTAACGTGAAAGTGACCACGGAAAATGGCGAGGTGTTCCTGTTGGGTCTCGTCACCGATCGTGAAGGCAAAGCCGCAGCAGATATTGCCAGTCGCGTAAGCGGCGTGAAGCACGTCACCACCGCGTTTACGTTTATTAAATAAGCGTCCTTCGCCCGGTAGCGCTCTGCTTGCCGGGCTATTTCATCAGAAAAGCAATACACTTCCTGTTATCACACCCCCCAATGCAACCAGTCCAGCCGTCAGCCAGAGCGCTTTGGCCGGGAAGGATTTACGCAGCATAACCAGCGATGGCAGGCTCACTGCCGGAAGCGTCATCAGCAGAGCCATCGCAGGCGCAGCGCCCATGCCTGCCAGCATCATGGTTTGTACAATCGGGATTTCTGCCGCCGTTGGAATGACAAACAGACAGCCGACAATGGCCATCGCGATCACCCATAACAGGGTGTTGTCGATAGCGCCATCGGCATGAGGGAACAGCCAGACCCGCGCCGCGCCCAACACCAGCACCGCGATGATATAGGCAGGAATGGTGCTCCAGAATAACGTCCACAGCGCCCTGCCCCAGCGGGCAAAGAAGTGCCCCTGCGGCTCAGGCAGCGTGATATCTACTGGCGCAGTTTGCTGAATATCGTCTTTCACCAGATGCTGTACCAGCGTCGCGACGCCCACCACGATCGCCAGCCCGGCAATCAGGCGCAGGGCGACGAAGTGCCAGCCCAGCACAAATCCCATGAACACCATCGTCGCCGGGTTAAGTAAGGGGTTGCCCATCCAGAACGCCAGTGCGCCCCCCATCGACACCTGCTGACGACGCATCCCGGCGGCAACAGGCGCCGCGCAGCAGGAGCACATCATGCCGGGTAACGAAAACAGGGTGCCAAACAGCGTCCCGCGCAGGCGTTTTTGGCCCAGCGTACGCAGCAGCCAGTTTCGGGGGATCAGCACCTGAAGTAATGAGCCCAGCAACACGCCAAGTACAGCGGCTTTCCAGACGGCAAGAAAATAGACCATTGCGTAGTCAAGCGCCGCCTGAAACGGGCTGGCGTCCGCCCCGGCAAGAATGGATTTACCAATGCTATGAGTTTGTGCAGCGGTGAAGGCTTTGCCGTAATAGGGCTGCCATTTCACATACCAAAGGCCGACAATAACGACGACAAAAAAGAGAGCGGGTTTCCACCATTGACGTGGAGCAGCCGCCCGAGATGAAGACTGACCAGTCATACCATTCTCCGGGGGATAAGTGCGGAATTAATTACCCGGCGAATAGTACGCTTTTGAAATATTTTTGAAAGCGCTTAATCTTCCGCAAGCCTGCGCAATTGGGAAGAGGTCAGGATCGTGACCCGCTCTGCTGAAGGAGCGAATGCCGTTCGGTGCAGAGCGGCAGCGACGTCCCGTGCCTCAATTGATTTCCAGTTCCCTGGCAGTAACGTAAACAGTGGTGCCATCAGTGATTCGTTAAAGCGCTGCTTCTCACGATCGCCCAGTAACATTGAAGGCCTTGCCAGAGTCATCCGCTCCCACCCTTGTTCCCGCAGCGCATTTTCCATCTCACCTTTCACGCGGTTGTAGAAAAAGGGGGAACGCGCGTTGGCCCCCATGGAACTGACAACCAGCATATGCTGAGCCCCCAGCCGCAATCCCGTTAGCGCGGTATCTACCACCAGGGTGTAGTCAGCATGAATAAAGGCTTCTTTGCTGCCCGCTTCCCGGCGGGTAGTGCCAAGGCAGCAAAAGACCGTGTCCACCGGAGTGGTCACTTGTGCCAGCGCATCACTGAGTTGCGGATCATAAGGATTAAAGACGTCTGCCGCTGATTCCAGCGGCCGGCGTGTGGGGGCAGCAATAGCCGTTACGCGCGGGTCATTAACCAGCATGCGCAGTAAATGTCCGCCCACCAGCCCGGTCGCCCCGGTTAACAGTATCCGACTCATTTCATCTCCTTTTGCAGAAAAGTCTGCCTTGCAATGCCAGCGCCCTGAACCAGGCTTAATAGTCCTGATAGTCATTATTGTTGAAAATGACGAGCCTGAACTGAATAACGGAGGATACATGAGCAAGAAAATTGCGGTCTTGATCACCGACGAGTTTGAAGATTCAGAATTTACGTCTCCGGCGGAGGAGTTTCGTAAGGCAGGCCACGAGGTCATTACCATTGAAAAACAGGCCGGAAAAACGGTGAAGGGGAAGAAAGGCGAAGCCACTGTTACCATTGATAAAGCGATCGATGAGACGCGCCCGGCAGATTACGATGCATTGTTGCTACCGGGCGGCCATTCACCGGACTCTCTGCGCGGTGATGACCGATTTGTCACCTTTACCCGAGACTTCATCAACAGTGGTAAACCGGTCTTTGCTATCTGCCACGGGCCACAGCTGCTGATAAGTGCTGATGTGATTCGTGGCAGGAAGTTGACGACGGTGAAGCCCATCGTCGTTGATGTGAAGAACGCAGGGGCTGAATTCTACGACCAGGAAGTGGTGGTGGATAACAATCAGTTGGTGACCAGCCGCACCCCTGACGACCTCCCTGCCTTTAACCGTGAAGCGTTACGCCTGCTGGGTGCCTGACTCGCGTAGCCAGTGAAGTTTTTTACCAAAGCCCAGCGTGTTGTCGGTAAATTTAATCTCCGTGAGGCGAATTTCCCACATCGGGGCTGACAGCATGCGGGCAACAGGAAAGCGTCGGTTGTACTGCGCACGAGGGCCCGCGCTTTCCTCCTCTTCCATACGCCGGATTTCACCGGTGAACTGTACGCCTCTGATTAAGGCGACGGTTTTCGGCTGGCTATTAACCGTGCCGGCGACACTGGCCTGTAGGCCCGTCATTTGCGAATGGCGCGTATGATCGTCGCTGAGAATATAAAAGGCGACCTGCTGCGGATCATAAATATAAAACGCGTTCGCACACCATAACTCCCCACGGCTGGCCACACACCAGCTGACGACGTGCTGTTTCATCAACCAACGATTGATGGCCGCAAGCGTTTCCATTTCTCTTTATCCTCGTGGTATTTTTCTTTCACATTAGCACAGTGAATAACGTTATGACGCCCTGGTTTCTTTATCTCATCCGTACCCCTGACAATCGCCTGTACACTGGCATCACCCTTGATGTGCCGCGCCGATTTATACAGCATCAGAATGGCAAAGGCGCGAAGGCGCTACGGGGTAAGGGCGAGCTGTCGTTGGTGTTTTCAGCACCCGTGGGGGATAAGTCGTTAGCGTTACGCGCAGAATATCGCATCAAGCAACTGACGAAGCGCCAGAAAGAGCGCCTCGTCAGCGGGGAGGATTCGTTTGAACGATTTGTTGGAGACCTTCAGGCCACCCTCGCTAGAAGCGATTAAACAGCGTGTGGTATTCCACCAGACCGCTTACCTCACTGAAGGCATTGTCCGCCAGACGGTGCACCTGGAAAGCACTTTCCGTTCCCGGCCAGCGGCAGTGAAGGTCGTGATGAGCGGCGGGCTCAAACCCGAGACGCGCATAAAAATCTGGCTCACCAAGCGTCACAACGGCGGCATAACCAAATTCATTCAGTGAATCCAGCCCCTCATAAACAAGCTGGCGGCCGATCCCCTGGTGGCGGTACGCCTCATCCACCGCCAGCGGCGCAAGCCCGACCCACTGCAAATCTTCGCCTTTCACCGTCACCGGACTGAACGCGACATAGCCGATGACCTGACCTTCATCATCTGTTGCGACCAGACCTAAGGTAATTAAGCCATCTTCGCGAAGATCATGCACCAGCGTCGCTTCGCGTTCATCCGCAAAGGTGCGGCGTAACAGCGCGTCGATACCCGGTGCATCAATCCCAATTTCTACTCGAATCAGCATGGTTCACCTACAGAAGTGTGTGGTGTTTCCATCGGCGTTTTCTGGCCGGCTTCAACAAAATCCGCCAGTTGCAGCAGCATGATGCGTAAGGCTTTTGGCATCTGCTCAAGTTCAATGGCGTCCATCAGATTCTTCACATACAGCCCAAGCTCAGTGTCACCCTCGATCACCAGACGACGCTGGAAAAAGAGCGTGTCAGGATCCTGCTTACGTGCGGCGATCATCAGTAGATCGCTGGCATCCGCGCAGAAGCTGACATCGGCACTGGCGGATTCGCGTACGACCAGTTGTGAATTCTCTACTGAGGTATACCACGTCAGGCCGATATCACGAACCTGGATACTCAACCAGCGGCCTTCCAGAAACTCAAGCTCGCCCTCTTCCAGCGCTTGCTGAAACTGCCAACGGAGCACCTGCTCCAGAACCTGCCGTTTGATGGCGAAAGGCGTCAGTTTAACCGGCACGCTCAACAAAGACGGGCCATAGTGAACGAGACGTGAGCGCAGTTTTTCCAACACGAGCTTTACTCCCTGAAATAAACGTTCCTGCTATTTTGCCATATCAAATAGATGACATGGCGGCGTAAATCAACAATTACGTAAGAAGAATGCATCGATTATTGCCACCACCAATACACATTTAACTGCCTCAAATCAAAAATTGTCGCAACCAGGTTAACTAGAATCCCAGTTCATTAACAATTTAGCGACCCCAACGGGTTGTCTGGGCCTGCGTGCCCCGGATTGCAGGAAATATTATGGAGTTGCTCTGCCCGGCCGGAAACCTCCCGGCGCTCAAGGCGGCCATTGAAAACGGCGCCGATGCCGTCTATATCGGTCTGAAAGACGATACCAACGCCCGCCACTTCGCTGGCCTCAACTTTACTGAGAAAAAACTGCAGGAAGCGGTGAGTTTTGTTCATCAGCATAAACGGAAGCTGCACATTGCTATCAATACCTTTGCCCATCCTGATGGCTATCAACGCTGGGAACGGGCCGTGGACATGGCGGCAGGAATGGGGGCGGATGCGCTGATTCTGGCCGACCTTGCAATGCTGGAGTATGCCGCAGCGCGTTATCCGCATATCGAACGCCACGTTTCTGTTCAGGCGTCAGCCACCAATGAAGAAGCTATCCGATTCTATCATCGCCACTTCGACGTCGCCCGCGTGGTCCTCCCGCGCGTGCTGTCGATTCATCAGGTGAAACAACTCGCCCGCGTCACCCCTGTTCCGCTGGAAGTCTTTGCTTTCGGCAGCCTGTGCATTATGGCAGAGGGGCGCTGTTACCTGTCTTCGTACCTGACCGGTGAATCACCCAATACCGTCGGAGCCTGTTCTCCCGCTCGGTTTGTGCGCTGGCAGCAAACGCCGCAAGGGCTGGAATCACGGCTGAATGACGTGCTGATTGACCGTTATCAGGATGGCGAAAACGCAGGTTATCCAACGCTGTGCAAGGGGCGCTATCGGGTGGATGGCGAGCGTTATCATGCCCTCGAAGAGCCCACCAGCCTGAATACCCTCGAGCTGCTGCCTGAGCTGCTGGCAGCCAATATTGCCTCCGTCAAAATTGAAGGACGCCAGCGAAGCCCGGCGTATGTGAGCCAGGTGGCCAAAGTCTGGCGACAGGCCATTGACCGCTGCATGACCGATCCCCAGCACTATGCCCCAGAGCCTGGCTGGATGAGTACGCTGGGGGCGATGTCGGAAGGCACGCAAACGACTCTTGGCGCGTACCATCGCAAATGGCAGTAGGAAACATGATGAAATATTCACTCGGACCGGTGCTGTACTACTGGTCAAAAGAGACGCTGGAGACCTTCTACCAGCAGGCTGCCGTCAGTAGTGCGGATGTTGTTTATCTCGGTGAGGCCGTGTGCAGTAAACGTCGGGCAACCAAAGTGGGCGACTAGCTTGTTCTGGCAAAATCTCTCTCCAGCAGCGGCAAACAGGTGGTTATTTCCACCCTG
The DNA here is from genome assembly GCA_002377245.1 of Enterobacteriaceae bacterium UBA3516. Classification (GTDB taxonomy): domain Bacteria; phylum Pseudomonadota; class Gammaproteobacteria; order Enterobacterales; family Enterobacteriaceae; genus CBFFRJ01. The sequence continues at coordinate 23,123 of DFPL01000199.1, read as the reverse complement.
GCGCTGGTACAAGCCTCCTCAGAACTGAACAAACTGAAGCGCTACGTCGATAACAACAACTTCTTGCTGGAAGCGAGCGACCTTGGCGTTGTTAACCTTTGTGCCGAGCGTAAATTGCCGTTCGTCGCAGGGCATGCGTTGAATGTTTACAATGCGGTCACGCTGCGCCTGTTGCTTAAGCAAGGTATGACGCGCTGGTGCATGCCGGTTGAGCTCTCACGCGACTGGCTAATCAATTTGCTTAATCAATGCAGCGATTTGGGCATCCGCGAACAGTTCGAAGTGGAAGTGTTGAGTTATGGTCACCTGCCGCTGGCTTACTCTGCGCGCTGCTTCACCGCACGCTCAGAAGACAAGCCGAAAGATGAGTGTGAAACCTGCTGCATAAAATATCCCCTTGGGCGTGACATGCTGTCGCAGGAAAATCAGCAGGTGTTTGTGCTTAATGGTATTCAGACCATGAGTGGCTACGTATATAACCTTGGTAACGAGCTGAAATCGATGGCGGGTCTTGTCGATATGGTGCGTCTTTCTCCGATGGGCGAGGAGACCTTTGTCATGATTGATGCCTTCCGGGCCAATGAACAGGGCACCTCCCCGCTACCACTGACAGCGAATAGCGAGTGCAACGGCTACTGGCGACGCCTGCCAGGCTTACAACTCCAGCAGTAAAGATACGCAAAATCACGCAAGCTGCATCAAGGCGGCGTGAAGGATAAAATGTAAAAGCTCACTTTGTTAACAACGGTTATCGAATTTTCATGCACTATTAAATAATTCGCCGTCAACAAAGTGAGCTGACATGACTGATAAAACTATTCCGTTTTCGGTGCTGGATCTGGCACCGATCCCGCAAGGCTTCTCGGCGCGAGATGCCTTTTCACACTCACTGAACCTTGCTCGCCTGGCCGAAAAGCGAGGTTATCACCGCTACTGGCTGGCTGAACATCATAATATGGTCGGTATCGCCAGCGCAGCGACCTCTGTACTGATTGGGTATCTGGCAGCTAATACTACCACCCTGCACCTGGGCTCCGGCGGCGTGATGCTGCCCAACCATTCGCCGCTGGTGATTGCCGAACAGTTCGGTACGCTGAATACTCTTTATCCCGGACGTATCGATTTAGGTCTGGGCCGTGCGCCTGGAAGCGACCAGCCCACGATGCGCGCCCTGCGCCGCCATATGAGCGGCGATGTTGATAACTTCCCGCGCGATGTCGCTGAACTGGTGGACTGGTTTGATGCCCGCGACCCGAACCCACAGGTGCGCCCGGTTCCCGGCTATGGCGAACACATCCCCGTGTGGCTGTTGGGTTCCAGCCTCTACAGTGCACAGCTGGCCGCACAGCTTGGGCTGCCGTTTGCTTTTGCTTCACACTTCGCCCCGGATATGCTCTTCCAGGCATTGCACCTCTATCGTACCCAGTTCAAACCGTCGGCGCGCCTCGACAAGCCGTACGCGATGGTCTGTATCAACGTTATCGCCGCCGACAGCAATCGCGATGCGGAGTTCCTGTTTACCTCAATGCAGCAGGCATTTGTGAAGCTGCGTCGTGGGGAAACCGGGCAACTGCCACCGCCGGTGGAGAATATGCATCAGCTCTGGTCGGCCTCCGAGCAGTATGGCGTTCAACAGGCGTTGAGCATGTCGCTGGTTGGCGATAAAGCGAAGGTGCGTCATGGGCTTGAATCCGTTCTGCGTGAAACCCAGGCCGATGAGATTATGGTCAACGGACAAATCTTTGATAATCAGGCCCGTTTGCATTCATTTGACCTGACGATGCAGGTGAAAGAGGAACTGCTGGGGTAGCGTTTTCCCCTCACCTTCTCACGCAAGGAGAGGGTGAGGGGATCAGACTGTTCTGTCTACCGATACACCGGCAACAGATCAAAGCTCGACAACACATGCACCACCGCATTGCCGAGACCAAACAGCAGAATTAATACAATCATCGGTGTGCCGCCCCAGACGCGAAATGCCGGGCTACCAAAACGCTTACGCGACGCTTTTGCCAGCAAGGCTGGGACAATCGCCGCCCAGATGGTGGCCGCCAGTCCCGCATAACCAATCGCGTACAAAAAACCATTCGGCCACAGCAATCCACCCACCATCGGCGGTAAAAAGGTCAGCAGCGCGGTCTTGAAGCGACCAAGGGCGGAGTCATCAAAACCAAACAGGTCTGCCAGGTAATCGAACAAACCGAGTGTTACCCCCAAAAATGAACTGGCAACGGCAAAGTTAGAAAAGACCACCAGCAGCAGATCCAGACTGCGACTGTTCAGCACCCCGCTCAGCGCCTGCACCAACACATCGATATTGCCGCCCTTCTGGGCGATACCAATAAACTCAGGACGCGGAATGTTACCCATTGTCCCCAACAACCACACCATGTACAGCCCCAGTGCCAGCAGCGTGCCGTAAACCAGGCAGCGCGTGATAGTTCGTGGATCTTTCCCGTAAAACTTCATCAGGCTGGGGACATTACCGTGGTAACCAAACGAGGCAAGGCAGAAAGGCAACGTCATCAACAGGTAGGGGGTATAGGAGGTATTCGCTTCCGCCACATTGAAGAGCGTTGCTGGCTGCACGTGGCCTAACAGGCTGCCAAAGGTCAGGAAGAAGGTTATGACTTTGGCACCGAGCACAATCGCTGTCATCCTGCTGACAGCACGCGTAGAAAGCCAGACGATAAAGGCGACCAGAAATGCAAAGGCCAGCCCGGCAGCACGCGGCGCAATATCAAACGACATTTCCGCAAAGGTATGGTGCAGGATAGAGCCGCTCGCCGAGATATAGGCATAGGTGAGGATATAAAGCACAAAGGCAATTGAGAGACCGTTAATTACATTCCAGCCACGCCCCAACAGATCTTTGGTGATGGTGTCGAAGCTCGCACCAATGCGGTAGTTGAGGTTAGCTTCAAGAATCATCAGACCGGAATGCAGCATACAGAACCAAGTAAAAACGAGTGCCGCTATCGACCAGAAAAACCACGCACCTGACATAACCACGGGCAATGAAAACATGCCTGCGCCGATGACCGTCCCGCCAATAATCACCACGCCGGCCAGCAACGAAGGCGTTGCTTGAGTGGTTGTCAGTGTTGCCATGAAAGTTTGCTCCTGTAAGCATGAATACCGCAACATTGTACCAGTACAGGAGTACAAAACAGATAAAAGAAACCCCGATGGTTTCATCGGGGTTTGTATTTAAAACTTTACAGTTTGTAAAGCAGCACTACCGGTAATTATGCATCACCGAAGCGACGACGGCTGGTGCCTTCTTCGCGGCGTGGAGCACGACGCTCACCGCTGAAGCTACGACCTTCACCACGACCGCCTTCGCGACGTTCGCCGCCACCGAAGTTACGGCCGCCTTCACGACGCTCACCGCCACCGAAGTTACGACCACCGCCAGCAGGACGATCGCCATCACGACGAGGACCACGGTCCGCGCGAGGCTGAGCATCACCCATCAGTTGCATATTCATCGGTTTGTTCAGAATACGCGTGCGGGTGAAGTGCTGCAGAACTTCGCCCGGCATGCCTTTCGGCAGCTCGATGGTAGAATGCGTACCGAACAGTTTGATGTTACCAATGTAACGGCTGCTGATATCACCTTCGTTAGCGATAGCACCCACGATGTGACGTACTTCAACACCATCATCACGGCCCACTTCGATACGATAAAGTTCCATTTCGCCAGCATCACGACGCTCACGACGTGGACGATCTTCACCACCACGCTCAGGACGGTCGCCACGCGGGCCACGGTCATTACGATCGCCGCGACGTTCGAAACGCTCGTCACGCTCACGGAATTCACGCTTAGGACGCATCGGCGCATCAGGTGGAACGATCAGAGAACGTTCGCCCTGTGCCATTTTCAGCAGCGCAGCGGCCAGTGTTTCAACGTCCAGCTCTTCACCTTCCGCGGTCGGCTGGATTTGCGCCAGCAGCGCACGGTACTGATCCAGATCGCTGCTTTCCAGCTGCTGCTGTACTTTCGCGGCGAATTTTTCCAGACGGCGTTTGCCCAGCAGTTCTGCGTTCGGCAGTTCCACTTCAGGAATGGTCAGCTTCATGGTGCGTTCGATGTTACGCAGCAGACGACGCTCACGGTTCTCAACGAACAGCAGCGCACGGCCAGCACGACCCGCACGACCGGTACGGCCAATACGGTGAACGTAAGATTCGGAATCCATCGGGATGTCGTAGTTAACAACCAGGCTGATACGTTCAACGTCCAGACCACGTGCTGCCACGTCGGTTGCAATCAGGATATCCAGACGACCGTCTTTCAGACGTTCCAGCGTCTGCTCACGCAGTGCCTGGTTCATATCGCCGTTCAGCGCAGCACTGTTGTAGCCGCTACGTTCCAGCGCTTCGGCCACTTCCAGAGTCGCGTTTTTGGTACGAACGAAGATGATCGCCGCATCAAAATCTTCTGCTTCCAGGAAACGAACCAGCGCTTCGTTTTTACGCATACCGTATACCGTCCAGTAGCTCTGGCTGATATCCGGACGAGTCGTCACGCTGGACTGAATACGCACTTCCTGAGGCTCTTTCATAAAGCGACGGGTAATGCGACGAATGGCTTCCGGCATGGTTGCAGAGAACAGCGCGGTCTGATGTTCAGCCGGGATCTGCGCCATGATGGTTTCAACGTCTTCGATGAAGCCCATACGCAGCATTTCATCGGCTTCGTCCAGTACCAGACCTTTCAGGCCGGACAGATTCAGCGTGCCACGTTTTAAGTGATCGAGCAGGCGACCTGGGGTACCCACAACAACTTGTGGTCCCTGACGCAGGGCGCGCAGCTGCACGTCATAACGCTGGCCGCCATAAAGGGCTACCACGTTTACGCCATGCATATGTTTAGAGAAATCAGTCATCGCTTCTGCAACCTGAACAGCCAGTTCACGGGTTGGAGCGAGTACGAGGATCTGCGGTGCACGCAGTTCCGGGTCAATGTTGTTCAGCAGCGGCAGCGAGAACGCTGCAGTTTTTCCGCTACCGGTCTGGGCCATACCCAGCACGTCACGACCAGACAGCAGGTGCGGAATGCACTCAGCCTGGATCGGAGAAGGTTTTTCGTAACCGAGATCGTTAAGGGCTTCAATAATAGAGGTTTTCAGCCCCAGATCGGAGAAAGTGGTTTCGAATTCAGCCATGTAGTACGAGTGCCTCAATGTCAGTGGCGGCCAGTCTACATAACTCATCGTGAAATTGATCTGCAATTTTCATTGAAAAGTGTGAACCGGCTCAAAGTAGATGTATTGACGAACAACAACGCCCTCACCAGTTAAGATGATGGCAATCAAAAGATTACGGGCTGATGTCTATGTCGTCAGCTATTGCTGGTCCGATTCTGCCAGGTCGTCTTGCTCCTGGCCCAAGAGCGATAATTCCAACAATGCATAACGGTGCTCAACGAAGTTGTGTACGTTGTTAGCGACCGCTAATTTGAACAGTGCCGTAGCGCTGTCCTTTTCCCCCAGACTTAGGTAGTACTTACCTAAATAGAAGTTGGTTTCACTGAGATGCTCAGCGAGCGAGGTGTTATCCGTTGCGTCCGCCTTCAGGCGTTCCATTAACGTAGCTTCGTTAATGTTGCCCAGGTAGAACTCGACAATGTTCCATCCCCATTGCTCTTTATCCGATTTTTCGAAGCGCTGGGACAGTGCTTCTTTTGCCTGCTTCTCGTCAAGCTTACGCTCAGCGACATAAAGCCACAGGCTACGGAAAGGATCATTGGGATCGTCTTGATAAAACGCCAGCAGATCATCTTGCGCTAACTTGTCACGACCGCCGTAATACAAAGCGATTCCGCGATTCAAGTGCGCGTAGTTGTAAGTTGGATCAAGCTCAAGTACAGAATCAAACGCTTCATAGGCAGCATCAAAATTGCCTGCCTGCGTTAAATAAATGCCTAAGTAATTGAATACTTCAGGCATATCGGGTCGAATGGCCAACGCTTGTGAAAAATCATTTCGCGCCAGTGCCCTCAGACCGAGACTATCATACAACACTCCGCGCTCATATAAAAGCTGTGCGCGTTCATCATCGGATAAAGCCCGACTGGCAAGAATTTGTTCCATGCGTGCCAGAATCACTTCCTGCTGCAAAGTCGGTTGCAATGGCACCGCGAGGACTTCGCTCTTACGCCAGGCAGAGTTGCTGCATCCTGCCAGCGTTAAAGCTGTCGCAACGAAACACCAGCGCAAAAAAGGCTTCATTTCCCACTCCCGAAGACAACAATTGGATGAACGTCCTGTCCCCCGGCTGCAAACACGGCGTCCTGCCCGATAATGCGCCCTCCACCGTAGTGGAGGGCAAAACAACCTTACTCGCCCTGCTCTGCTTGCTGCGCTTCCGGCGCACCTGCAGGCTGAGTTTGTTCGGTAGCTTCTTTAATGCTAAGACGGATACGGCCCTGGCGATCAACTTCCAGAACTTTTACCGGTACTTCCTGGCCCATCTGCAGGTAATCAGTCACTTTCTCAACGCGTTTGTCGGCGATCTGAGAAATATGAACCAGACCTTCTTTACCGCCACCGATGGCAACAAATGCGCCAAAGTCAACGATACGGGTCACTTTACCGCTGTAGATACGGCCCACTTCGATTTCAGCAGTGATCTCTTCGATACGGCGAATCGCGAATTTCGCTTTCTCACCGTCGGTCGCTGCGATCTTCACGGTACCGTCATCTTCGATTTCGATGGTCGTGCCGGTCTCTTCGGTCAGCGCACGGATAACAGAACCGCCTTTACCGATAACATCTTTGATCTTGTCTGGATTGATCTTGATGGTATGGATACGCGGAGCGAACTGAGAAATGTCGCCACGCGGTGCGTTAATAGCCTGTTCCATCACACCCAGGATGTGCAGACGCGCACCTTTTGCCTGGTTCAGAGCAACCTGCATGATCTCTTTGGTAATGCCTTCGATTTTAATATCCATCTGCAGCGCAGAGATACCTTCGCGGCTACCGGCAACTTTAAAGTCCATATCGCCCAGGTGATCTTCATCGCCCAGAATGTCAGACAGAACAACAAAGTTTTCGCCTTCTTTCACCAGACCCATTGCGATACCTGCAACAGCGGCTTTGATCGGCACACCTGCGTCCATCAGCGCCAGAGAAGCACCACAAACGGAAGCCATCGAAGAAGAACCGTTGGATTCAGTAATCTCGGACACCACACGGACGGTGTACGGGAATTTGTCTGCATCCGGCATCACTGCCAGCACGCCGCGCTTCGCCAGACGACCGTGACCAATTTCACGACGTTTCGGCGAACCGACCATACCGGTTTCCCCTACGGAGTACGGAGGGAAGTTGTAGTGGAACAGGAACGAATCAGTACGCTCGCCCATCAGTTCATCGATGTTCTGTGCGTCACGTGCGGTACCCAGAGTCGCCGTTACCAGCGCCTGAGTTTCGCCACGGGTGAACAGAGAAGAACCGTGAGTACGTGGCAGCACGCCAGTACGTACATCCAGACCACGGATCATATCTTTTTCACGACCGTCGATACGCGGTTCGCCAGCCAGTACGCGGCTACGAACGACGTTTTTCTCGATTGCGTGCAGAATGTCACCCAGTTCGTTAGCGTCCAGGGTTTCTTCTTCCGCCAGCAGAGCAGCAACGGTTTCAGATTTGATGACGTCAACCAGAGCATAACGCTCTTGCTTATCGGTCACACGGTAAGCATCGCTCAGGCGAGATTCTGCCAGGGCAGCAACGCGTGCATTCAGCGCGTCATTTGCTGCTTCTGGCTGCCAGTCCCAACGTGGTTTACCGGCTTCTTTCACCAGGTCGTTGATGTTCTGGATAACAATCTGCTGCTGATCGTGGCCGAAGACCACTGCGCCCAGCATCTGATCTTCGCTCAGCAGTTCAGCTTCGGATTCAACCATCAGCACTGCGCCTTCGGTACCTGCAACCACCAGATCCAGCTTACTTGCTTTCAGCTCTTCCTGGGTTGGGTTCAGTACGTACTGGTCGTTGATATAACCAACGCGCGCGGCACCGATAGGGCCATTGAACGGGATACCTGACAGGGACAGTGCAGCGGATGCACCAATCATTGCAACGATATCCGGGTTAACCTGCGGGTTTACGGAAACCACAGTAGCGATAACCTGAACTTCGTTAACGAAGCCTTCCGGGAACAGCGGACGAACCGGGCGGTCAATCAGACGCGCAATCAGGGTTTCGCCTTCGCTTGGACGGCCTTCACGACGGAAGAAACCACCCGGGATTTTACCGGCAGCGTAGGTACGCTCCTGGTAGTTAACGGTCAGTGGGAAGAAGTCCTGACCTGGTTTTGCTTTTTTCTGGCCAACAACGGTAACGAATACCGCGGTGTCATCCATGCTAACCATAACGGCTGCAGTGGCCTGACGTGCCATCATGCCGGTTTCCAGCGTGACGGTATGTTGCCCGTACTGGAACTTACGAACGATCGGATTAAGCAAAGTATTATCCTTTCTTAATGAATGGCAGCACATCTTCAGATGTGCTGTCGTTTAAACCCGATCCTCTTTGCATCCTCGCGACTAATGACAACCCTAACCCGTGTTCTCCGGGTAAAGCCTCTCATTAGCCGCGCGAACCTCTGCAACGAAGATCATTCTTAGCAACAATACATTATTGTACCGTTAATTGCTGCCGTCTGGTTGAAAAAAGGGGCCTTACGGCCCCTTTCTCTGAAACTCGCCAGACTTAGCGACGCAGACCCAGACGCTCGATCAGCGCGGTGTAGCGTGCAACATCTTTACGTTTCAGGTAGTCGAGCAGTTTACGACGCTGAGAAACCATACGCAGCAGACCACGACGGCTGTGGTGATCTTTTTTGTGCTCTGCAAAGTGACCTTGCAGGTGGTTAATCTGAGCAGTCAGCAGGGCAACCTGTACTTCGGTAGAACCGCTGTCATTTTCGCCACGACCAAACTCGGAAACGATTTTTGCTTTAGCTTCAACGCTTAGAGACATTTTGAACTCCAGTGATAAAAAAATGAAAGGGTGCCGATCTCTAATTCAGCTACCCCAGTGTAATGCCAAAACAGTGTTAAACAATTGCCCGGCATTAAGCGGCAATATTCTACTCGTAGTGTCTGTTTATCGCAAGGTGAGGCTTAGACTGGCGGGTATTCAACAACCAGGCGGCGTGGCGCAAGTCGCCCATCAGCCCCCATTTCACCCATACCGATAAACACTGCATTTTCACCTTCTGTAACCCGTACCAGCCCTTCCTGGGTTATCCCATCCGTACGCACTGGCTGACCATTTTTAAAATACGCCGCCACAACAGAAGGGATGTTTACGATGGGATAATCCGCCGCCGGACTGTCCATCGGCATCAGCAAGGGATCCAGAAGATCGGCTGAAGGAACAGCCTGTGACTCCGCTTGTTCAACTAAAGCCTGTAACTGCTCCAGTGTCACCATTCTCTCCGCCGGGTACTTGCTGACAGCAAGACGACGCAGGAAAGTAACGTGGGCGCCGCACCCGAGCTTTTCACCGAGGTCATCAATGATGGTACGAATGTAGGTGCCCTTTGAGCAGTGAATTTCCAGCTCAAGCTCATTACCTTCGTGGCGAATAAACAGCAGTTCGTACACGATGATGGGACGTGCCTCACGCGGGACGTCAATCCCCTGACGCGCGTATTCGTACAGCTTTTTACCCTGATATTTCAGAGCGGAATACATCGATGGAACCTGAGAGGTCTCTCCACGGAAGCTCTCCAGCGCGGCGGCAAGCTGCTCGTCACTGAAGACCACCGGACGCTCTTCAACGACCTGGCCATCTGCATCAGAGGTATCGGTGCGCTGGCCGAGCCGGGCAACCACGCGATAACGCTTATCTGAATCAAGCAGATATTGGGAAAATTTGGTCGCTTCGCCCAGACAAATGGGTAGCATACCGGTCGCCAGCGGATCCAGTGCGCCCGTATGCCCGGCACGATTCGCATTGAACAGACGTTTTACCTTTTGCAGCACATCATTGCTGGACGCGCCTTGTGGCTTATCCAGCAATAATACGCCATGTATATCACGACCACGACGACGAGGACGACTCATCAGTCCTCCTTGTTATCGCCGCTTTCATCTGGATTCACACGACGCTCATCATCATGTTTCACCACGCTGGTTACGAGGTTTGACATGCGCATCCCTTCAACCAGTGAGTTGTCATAGAAGAAGGTCAGTTCTGGCACAATACGCAGGCGCATCGCTTTGCCCACTAACGTACGGATAAAGCCAGACGCATCCTGCAACGCACGAATACCGGCTTTTACAGACGCTTCATCCTGATCGTTCAAGAAGGTGACAAACACTTTGGCATAAGCCAAATCGCGAGATACTTCAACACCGGAAACGGTGGTCATCATACCCAGTCGCGGGTCTTTGATTTCGCGCTGCAGGATGATGGCAATTTCTTTTTGCAGTTCCTGTGACACGCGCTGTGGGCGACCAAATTCTTTCGCCATGATAAATTCTCCAGACTAAAAAGGGGCCGTTAAGCCCCTTTGATCATTCATGCCGGGTGGCGCTTTGCTTACCCGGCCTACAAAACGATTAATCGATGCTACGTTGGATCTCGATGATCTCGAACACTTCGATCATATCGCCAACGCGAACGTCGTTGTAGTTCTTCACGCCGATACCACATTCCATGCCGTTACGGACTTCGTTAACGTCATCTTTGAAGCGGCGCAGGGATTCCAGCTCGCCTTCATAGATAACCACGTTGTCACGCAGAACGCGGATTGGGTTGTGACGTTTGATGATCCCTTCAGTCACCATACAGCCTGCGATAGCGCCGAATTTCGGTGATTTAAAGACGTCACGTACTTCAGCCAGACCAATGATCTGCTGTTTCAGTTCCGGAGACAGCTTGCCGCTCATTGCCGCTTTCACTTCGTCGATCAGATGGTAGATGACGGAGTAGTAACGCAGATCCAGACTTTCAGCATCAATCACGCGGCGTGCAGAAGCATCGGCACGAACGTTAAAGCCAACCAGGATAGCGTTCGATGCAGCAGCCAGGGTTGCGTCGGTCTCGGTGATACCACCTACGCCAGAACCGATGATCTTCACTTTTACTTCGTCGGTAGACAGTTTCAGCAGAGAATCGCTGATGGCTTCTACAGAACCCTGAACGTCCGCCTTCAGCACGATGTTCACTTCATGAACTTCGCCTTCGGTCATGTTAGCGAACATGTTCTCAAGTTTAGATTTCTGCTGGCGAGCCAGTTTAACTTCACGGAATTTACCCTGACGATAGAGCGCAACTTCACGCGCTTTTTTCTCGTCACGGACAACCGTCGCTTCATCACCCGCAGCAGGAACACCGGACAGACCGAGGATCTCAACAGGGATAGACGGACCGGCTTCGGTGACTTCACGACCCAATTCATCGCGCATTGCACGAACACGACCGTATTCGAAGCCACAAAGAACGATATCGCCTTTATGCAGCGTACCTTCACGAACCAGAACGGTGGCAACCGGACCACGACCTTTATCCAGGAAGGATTCGATAACTGCGCCGCTCGCCATACCATTACGGATAGCTTTGAGTTCGAGAACTTCAGCCTGCAGCAGGATAGCGTCCAGCAGTTCATCAATACCGGTACCGGCTTTCGCAGAGACATGGACGAACTGGCTTTCACCGCCCCATGCTTCCGGCATAATGCCGTACTGAGACAGTTCCTGCTTAACGCGGTCCGGATCGGCTTCTGGCTTATCGATTTTGTTGACCGCAACAACCACCGGCACCTGCGCCGCTTTCGCGTGCTGGATTGCTTCGATAGTCTGCGGCATCACTCCATCGTCAGCTGCAACGACCAGAACAACGATATCCGTTGCCTGAGCACCACGAGCACGCATAGAGGTAAATGCGGCGTGGCCCGGGGTATCCAGGAAGGTGATCATACCGTTGTCAGTTTCAACGTGGTACGCACCGATGCGCTGAGTAATGCCGGCCGCTTCTCCTGATGACACTTTCGTGGAGCGGATGGAGTCCAGCAGTGAGTTTTTACAGTGGTCAACGTGGCCCATGATGGTCACGACTGGTGCGCGAGCTTCTGCTGCTGCGCCAGTATCACGGTCACTCATTACCGCCTCTTCCAGCTCATTTTCGCGGCGCAGGGTCACTTTGTGGCCCATTTCTTCCGCAACCAGCTGAGCAGTTTCCTGATCAATAACCTGGTTGATGGTGGCCATGGCACCCAGTTTCATCATCGCTTTGATGACCTGAGAACCTTTCACCGCCATTTTGTTCGCCAGTTCACCCACGGTGATGGTCTCGCCGATCACAACGTCGCGGTTAACGGCTTGAGCAGGTTTCTGGAAGCTCTGCTGCAGAGAAGAACCTTTACGTTTTCCGCCTTTACCACCACGAACAGCGGCACGGGCCTCTTCACGATCGGCTTTCGACTCGGCATGCTTATTGCCCTTTTTAGCAGGGCGTGCGGCTTTAGTCGTACGAGTACGTCCACGTCCGCCTTCTACTTCACGGTCGTTTTCATCTTCGGCCTGACGAGCGTGCTGAGAGGTGGTGACATGATAATCGCTCTTATCTTCTTCCACTTTCTCTTGCTCAGCCCATACACCTGCATTTTCTTCAGCCATACGGCGCGCGTCATCAGCAACGCGACGAGCGTCTTCTTCAAGCTTACGACGAGCTTCTTCTTCAGCTTTGCGTTTCAGCTCAGCAGCTTCCGCTTCACGGCGGGCTTTTTCAGCATGGGCAGTTTTGGTCATATCGTCGGTTTGTTGATTGCTCACTTTATCTTTTTCCGCAACTTCACGTTTCGCTTTCTCAGCGGATTCACGTTTCGCTTGTTCTGCGGCCTCACGTTCAGCTTTTTGTTGCGCCTCGCGTTTAGCAGCTTCTTCTGCTTCACGACGGGCCTGCTCTTCCGCTTCACGCTGTGCCTGCTCTTCCGCGGCAAGGCGTTCTGCCTCTTGCGGATCGCGTTTTACAAAGGTGCGTGTTTTGCGGACTTCGATTTGTACCGATTTACTCTTTCCACCGGTACCAGGAATATTGAGAGTACTGCGCGTTTTACGCTGCAATGTCAACTTATCCGGGGCAGAACCGTTTTCACGGTTGAGGTGCGCCAGTAAAGTCTGTTTCTCTTGCGCGGACACAGAGTCATTTGCAGACTTCGGGATACCTGCATCAGCAAATTGCTGTACCAGGCGATCCACGGAGGTCTGTATCTCTGCAGCCAGTGTTTTTACGGTTACATCTGTCATGCTGTTCCTTCCTGCTACAGTTTATTACGCTTCGTCACCGAACCAGCAAATATTACGGGCTGCCATGATCAGCTCACCGGCTTTTTCGTCGTTCAACCCTTCAATATCAGCCAGATCATCAATGCCTTGTTCGGCGAGATCTTCCAGCGTACAAACACCACGGGCAGCCAGTTTGAAGGCCATTTCACGATCCAATCCTTCCAGATTTAACAGATCGTCAGCTGGTTTGTTATCACCAAGGCTTTCTTCCTGGGCCAGTGCCAGAGTGGTCAGTGCGTTTTTAGCACGCTCGCGCAGCGCTTCAACGGTTGCTTCATCAAGACCGTCGATTTCCAACAGTTCTTTCATTGGCACATAGGCCAGTTCTTCGAGCGTTGCAAAGCCTTCTTCAACCAGTACAGTCGCGAAATCTTCATCGATATCGAGATACTTCGTAAAGGTATCAATGGCTGCGTGTGCTTCAGCCTGATGCTTAGCCTGCAGGTCATCAACGGTCATGACGTTGAGTTCCCAGCCGCTCAATTGTGACGCCAGGCGGACGTTCTGACCGTTACGTCCAATCGCCTGAGCGAGGTTACCGGCTTCAACTGCGATATCCATGGTGTGCTTGTCTTCATCTACAACGATAGATGCAACATCAGCAGGCGCCATCGCGTTGATAACGAACTGTGCCGGGTTGTCGTCCCACAGGACGATATCAATACGCTCACCGCCCAGTTCGGTTGAAACCGCCTGAACACGCGCACCGCGCATACCCACGCACGCACCGACCGGATCGATTCGCTTATCATTGGTTTTGACTGCGATTTTGGCGCGTGAACCCGGATCGCGGGCTGCGGCTTTAATCTCAATCACTTCTTCACCAATTTCCGGCACTTCAATGCGGAACAGTTCGATCAGCATCTCAGGCTTGGAGCGAGTCACGAACAGCTGTGCACCACGCGCTTCCGGGCGAACGGCATACAGAACACCACGAATACGGTCACCTGGGCGGAAGTTTTCACGCGGCAGCATATCTTCACGCAGGATGACAGCTTCAGCATTGCTGCCCAGATCCAACGTAATGTTATCGCGATTCACTTTCTTCACCACACCGGTGATGATTTCGCTTTCATGTTCACGGAACTGGTCAACAACCATTGCACGTTCAGCTTCGCGAACCTTCTGAACGATAACCTGTTTTGCCGTTTGCGTTGTGATACGGTCAAAGGTTACCGATTCAATCTGATCTTCGACATACTCGCCAACGTTAAAACTTTCGTCTTCGTAGCGGGCAGCTTCCAGGGTGATTTCTTTAGTAGGTTGGGTTACTTCTTCGACAATAACCCAACGACGGAACGTGTCGAAATCGCCGCTCTTACGGTCAATGCTGACGCGCACGTCGATTTCTTGCTCATATTTTTTCTTGGTTGCTGTAGCCAGGGCACTTTCCAGCGCTTCGAAAATCTTCTCACGCGGCAGCGCTTTTTCGTTAGAAACAGCTTCAACAACAGCCAAAATTTCTTTGTTCATCGGGGGCCTTTCACCTCAATCCAGACTGTTAAAAGTGGGGGACCAGGTTCGCTTTCTGAATGTTGCTCAATGCGAACACTTCATCTTTACCTTCGACCGTAACGGTGATCATCTCGCCATCGACACCTTTAATAATGCCCTGCCACTTACGACGGTTTTGTACCGCCATACGCAGAACCAGTGTCACTTCGTCACCTGTAAAACGCTCGTAGTGTTCCGCCGTAAATAAAGGACGCTCAAGACCTGGTGAGGACACTTCCAGGTTATAAGCTACCGTGATGGGATCTTCGACATCCATCACTGCGCTGACCTGGTGGCTAACATCAGCACAATCTTCAACAGTGATGCCATTTTCACTATCAATATAGATGCGCAGCGTAGATGTGCGACTACGCACAAATTCAATGCCAACCAGTTCATAGCCCAGTGCTTCAACCGGTGCAGTGATCATCTCTGTTAATTTTTGCTCTAATGTGGACAAGCCCACCCCCAAGACATAAAAAAAGGGCATATAGCCCAGTTATTTCGTAGTCAGATAACAAAAAACCCCGATAAATCGGGGCTTTAAATAACTGAACCCTAAAGTCGCAACTGCGACCTGGAGAACCTTCCGGGAGTATTTTTTTCAAATCCAGCGACGAAGGCATTAAGTCTTCATAGTATATTTGAAAAAGAACACTTCGGGAAAGTGGTTGCGGGGGCCGGATTTGAACCGACGACCTTCGGGTTATGAGCCCGACGAGCTACCAGGCTGCTCCACCCCGCGCCTGAAACGTGGCAAATTCTACTCGTTTAGCAGAAGATTTGCAAATAATGCTGGGATTTGGTACCGAAGACGGGACGTTAAATCGGCCTCCATTATATTGATAACCACAAGCCACTGTCAACCGCATGCGCTTTGCATTTTATGCGCCTGGCCCTATAGTTATGGGGACAAATGTTTTTCCCACAACTCATCGGCGCTCGCCGCCATTTTGGCAACGAAATTTACACTCTTCTCTTCCTGTCATCGCCAAAAGATGTTTAAATGAAAACTCATTTATTTTGCATAATCATTCACTAAATACTTGTTCAGTGCATGGTTAAAAATCATCATGGCGTGGCTGTTAAGTCTCTCACCATAGGTTTATTAAGCAGGGATTTATTTTATGACGACGATTCTTAAGCATCTTCCGGTAGGGCAACGTATCGGTATCGCTTTTTCCGGTGGACTGGATACCAGCGCGGCACTGTTGTGGATGCGCAAAAAAGGTGCGGTTCCTTATGCATATACTGCGAATTTGGGTCAACCGGATGAAGACGACTATGACGCCATTCCTCGTCGTGCGAAGGAATATGGCGCGGAAAATGCCCGTCTGATTGATTGCCGTAAGCAGCTGGTAGCAGAAGGTATTGCCGCTATTCAGTGTGGTGCATTCCACAATACAACCGGTGGACTGACCTACTTCAATACCACCCCTCTGGGACGTGCGGTCACCGGAACCATGCTGGTTGCCGCGATGAAAGAAGATGGTGTTAACATCTGGGGTGACGGCAGCACCTACAAAGGTAACGATATTGAGCGTTTTTATCGTTATGGCCTGCTGACCAATGCCGAGCTCAAAATCTACAAACCCTGGCTGGACACCGATTTTATCGATGAGTTGGGCGGCCGTCTGGAAATGTCCGAATTCATGATTGCGTGTGGCTTTGACTACAAAATGTCCGTCGAAAAAGCCTACTCTACCGACTCAAACATGCTGGGTGCCACGCACGAAGCAAAAGACCTCGAATTCCTCAACTCCAGCGTCAAAATCGTTAACCCGATTATGGGTGTGAAGTTCTGGGACGAAAACGTCAAAATCCAGGCTGAAGAAGTCACTGTTCGTTTTGAGCGTGGTCATCCGGTTGCGCTGAACGGTCAAACCTTCTCTGATGATGTTGAGCTGATGCTGGAAGCTAATCGTATCGGTGGTCGTCACGGTCTGGGTATGAGCGATCAGATTGAAAACCGTATCATTGAAGCGAAAAGCCGTGGCATTTATGAAGCGCCGGGGATGGCACTGCTGCATATCGCCTACGAGCGTCTGCTAACGGGTATTCACAACGAAGACACCATCGAACAATATCATTCCCATGGTCGCCAGTTGGGCAAACTGCTGTATCAAGGTCGCTGGTTTGACCCGCAGGCATTGATGTTGCGCGACGCTCTGCAGCGTTGGGTTGCAAGCGCTATTACCGGTGAAGTCACCCTTGAGCTGCGCCGCGGCAACGACTACTCGATTCTGAACACCGTGTCTGACAACCTGACCTACCAGGCAGAGCGTCTGACCATGGAGAAAGGTGATTCTGTTTTCTCACCGGACGATCGTATTGGCCAGTTGACCATGCGTAACCTGGACATCACCGATACCCGCGCGAAGCTTTTCACTTATACCGAAAACGGCCTGCTCTCTGCATCAAGCAGTAATGGTCTGCCGCAGGTTGAGAATCTGGAAAATAGCGACAAGTAATCGCGATATTGAAATGCAAAAGGCGCCTTAGAGCGCCTTTTTTATTATCTTCGCTTTCTCAATTGCACTGTACGTCCAGCAAAACCAGCAATTAACGTTGTGCCTTAAGTTCCACAGAAGCATGAAGAAAGTGCAGACGAAAAAAAAGACGCTTTTCAGCGTCTTTCTTTCGGAATATTGGTACTGAGGATGGGACTCGAACCCACAAGCCCGTTAGGGCACTACCACCTCAAGGTAGCGTGTCTACCAATTCCACCACCTCAGCACGACAACTTCTTATTTAGGGATATCGCTGCTCGGTTGTACCGGAGCGGCTGGCTGAGTTTGCTCGGTTTTCGCCGGCGCGCTCAACGTTTCCCATTCACTTCCTTTATTGGTTTTGTTGGTATTGATGTTACCCAACACCAGGCTGATGATGAAGAACAAAGTGCCCAGGATACCTGTTGTACGGGTCATGAAGTTACCAGAACCACTTGAACCAAACAGCGTACCAGAAGCGCCTGCACCGAATGAGGCTCCCATATCAGCGCCTTTACCTTGTTGCAGCATGATCATACCAACCAGGCTAATTGCCACAATAAGGAAAATAACTAAAAGAGCTTCGTACATAATCAACCTGTTCCTTGCGGTGTTGCCGCATCTCAATGCTTCAAACCAATTAAAGCGGGGCTGTTAGCGTTTCCCACTAGAAGCGGGTGTGAATACTAACCAAAGCGAATGACCTTCGCAAGGGCAATTTAATCGCATTGTATCAAGTGAGGAAAAAAACAGCAAAAACGCGAACACTGTGCACAGATAAGGCGGCAAATGCCGCCTTTTTAAACACTTATCAGCCGTTATACAGCTTTCACTGCATTGGCAATTCGATTAGCAAAATCTACAACCTGCGCTTCTTCTTCGCCTTCAACCATTACGCGAATAAGCGGTTCGGTTCCCGATTTACGCAGAAGTACACGGCCACGATTGCCCAACGCCGCTTCGACTTCGGCAGTAACCGCTTTAACGGACGCCTCTTCAAGTGGATCATTACTACCTGCGGTGTAACGGACATTCACCAGCACCTGCGGGAACATCTTCATTCCGCTACACAGATCATGAAGAGTCATATGGTTACGAACCATTGCTGCAACGACCTGCAAGCCTGCGACGATCCCATCACCAGTGGTAGTTTTATCCAGCAGAATGACATGACCGGAGTTTTCAGCCCCGATGCGCCAGCCTTTCTCCTGCATTTTCTCCATGACGTATCGGTCACCCACTTTCGCGCGAGTAAAGGGTATACCCAACTGTTTCAATGCCAGTTCAAGCCCCATGTTGCTCATCAGCGTGCCAACAGCACCGCCGCGCAATTGCCCTTGGCGTAGCCCTTCACGCGCAATGATATAAAGAATCTGATCGCCGTCTACCTTATTACCTTCATGATCGACCATGATCACGCGGTCACCGTCACCATCGAAGGCAATACCCAGGTCAGCTTTTTCAGCAACCACGCGCGCCTGCAGCGCACGAACATCGGTCGCCCCAACCTCTTCATTGATATTAACGCCATCCGGCTCGCATCCCATGGCAATCACCTTCGCGCCAAGCTCACGGAACACGCTAGGGGCAATGTGATAGGTCGCACCATTGGCACAATCGACCACGATTTTCAGGGCGTTGAGATTCAGCTCATTTGGGAAGGTCGCTTTACAGAATTCGATGTAACGACCAGCGGCATCCACAATTCGGCTGGCTTTACCCAGTTCAGCAGAATCCACGCAGGTAAGCTCTTTTTCCATTTCAGCTTCAATGGCTTCTTCAACGGCATCTGGCAATTTAGTGCCATCAATGGAGAAGAATTTAATGCCATTGTCATAGAACGGGTTATGCGAGGCAGAAATAACGATGCCAGCTTCTGCACGGAACGTGCGTGTCAGGTACGCCACGGCAGGCGTGGGCATTGGACCGGTAAAGGATGCAGAAAGCCCGGCAGCGGCGAGCCCTGCTTCCAGTGCAGACTCAAGCATATAACCTGAAATACGCGTGTCCTTACCAATAATAATTTTTCGTGAACCATGGCGAGCCAATACTTTGCCTGCCGCCCAACCCAGTTTTAAAACAAAATCCGGAGTGATAGGCGCGTCACCCACACGACCGCGAATGCCATCGGTACCAAAATATTTGCGATTACTCATAGCGTTTCTTTTCCTTCGCTGACAATGTGGCTTCCACCACCCGCATGGCTTCTACCGTCTCTTTCACATCATGAACCCGAATAATATGCGCCCCCTGCATCGCTGCAATCACTGCACACGCCAGGCTGCCGTTCAATCGATCGTTCGGACCGAGGTTGAGTAACTGGCCAACCATAGTTTTACGTGACATTCCCACAAGTAGCGGTAGGCCAAAGTGATGAAATTCCGCCAGGCGGGCGAGGAGCGCATAGTTGTGAGAGAGATTCTTACCGAAACCAAATCCCGGGTCGAGTAACAATTTCTCTTTTGAGATACCTGCCCGCTCACATCGTGCAATCTGGTCAATAAAGTAGCGGTTTACGTCAGCAAACACATCCTCATAGCGGGGGGCTTCCTGCATGGTTTTGGGCTGCCCTTGCATATGCATCAGGCAGACAGGCAGTCCCGTTTCCGCTGCCGCCTCCAGTGCACCAGGCTCACTCAGAGAGCGGATATCGTTGATGATGTGAGCCCCGACCCTTGCCGACTCTTTAATTACCTCAGGCTTAGAGGTATCTACCGAAATCCACACTTCAAAACGCTGGGCAATAGCTTCAACGACGGGAATGACACGCGCGAGCTCCTCTTCAACACTGACATCAGCCGCACCTGGTCGGGTGGACTCCCCCCCAATATCCACGATCGTTGCCCCTGCATTGATCATGAGGTTGGCATGTTTCACCGCCTCAATGAGCGTGTTGTGCGTTCCACCATCCGAAAAGGAATCTGGCGTAACGTTCAGGATCCCCATCACATGCGGATGAGAAAGATCGAGGGTGCTGCCCTGTGCATGAAGTTTCATGGTTGAACCTGGGTTTTATAGAGAGTCAAAAAGAAAAACCCCGGAGCATACGCCCCGGGGTTTCATCAGCAGAACCGATCATCAACAGCGGGTAATTTATTTATCACCCAGCTGTTCTGACATGGTGTTACCTGGATTCGGCGTACGCGGTTCATCAACCGGACGTGGCGCACGAGGGGTACCATTACTGTCAGAATTGCTTGTGCCTGGATCTTCCCAGCCAGCTGGCGGACGTACATCACGGCGCGCCATCAGATCGTCAATTTGCGGAGCATCAATGGTTTCATACTTCATCAGCGCGTCTTTCATCGCATGAAGAATGTCCATATTTTCGCCCAGAATAGTGCGAGCACGCTCGTAATTGCGCTCAATTAACGCTTTCACTTCCTGGTCAATGATGCGAGCAGTTTCATCTGACATGTGCTTCGCTTTCGCGACGCTACGGCCCAGGAAGACTTCGCCTTCTTCTTCCGCATACAACAACGGACCGAGTTTGTCAGAGTAGCCCCACTGGGTCACCATGTTGCGTGCCAGATTTGTGGCCACTTTGATGTCGTTAGACGCACCGGTAGAGACCTGGTCAACGCCGTAAATGATCTCTTCTGCAAGGCGGCCGCCGTACAGGGTGGAGATCTGGCTTTCCAGTTTCTGACGGCTTGCGCTGATCGCATCCCCTTCCGGCAGGAAGAAGGTCACGCCCAGCGCACGACCGCGCGGGATAATCGTGACTTTATGAACCGGATCATGAGACGGAACAAGACGACCGATAATCGCATGGCCTGCTTCATGATAAGCAGTAGACTCTTTCTGCGCTTCCGTCATCACCATGGAGCGACGTTCCGCACCCATCATGATTTTGTCTTTCGCTTTCTCGAATTCAACCATCGAAACAACGCGTTTGTTACCACGGGCAGCAAACAGTGCAGCTTCGTTGACCAGGTTTGCCAGGTCAGCACCGGAGAAGCCCGGCGTACCGCGCGCAATGATCGCAGCATCGATGTCCGGAGACAGGGGAACACGGCGCATATGCACTTTCAGGATTTGCTCACGACCGCGCACATCCGGCAGCCCAACAACAACCTGACGGTCGAAACGACCAGGACGCAGCAACGCAGGGTCAAGAACATCCGGGCGGTTAGTTGCCGCGATAACGATAATGCCTTCATTACCTTCGAAGCCATCCATCTCAACCAGCATCTGGTTCAGCGTCTGCTCACGCTCATCGTGACCACCGCCCAGGCCTGCGCCACGCTGGCGGCCTACGGCATCGATTTCATCGATAAAGATGATGCAGGGTGCTGCTTTCTTCGCTTGTTCGAACATGTCGCGCACACGGGAGGCGCCGACACCAACGAACATTTCAACGAAGTCTGAACCGGAAATGGTGAAGAACGGTACTTTTGCTTCACCAGCAATTGCTTTTGCCAGCAGCGTTTTACCGGTACCTGGAGGGCCGACCATCAGAACGCCTTTCGGGATTTTACCCCCGAGTTTCTGGAAGCGGCTTGGCTCACGCAGGTATTCAACCAGTTCACCCACCTCTTCTTTCGCTTCGTCACAACCCGCAACGTCAGCAAAAGTGGTTTTGATCTGATCTTCAGTGAGCATACGCGCCTTGCTCTTACCGAACGACATGGCACCTTTGCCACCACCGCCCTGCATTTGGCGCATGAAGAATATCCAGACCCCAATCAGCAACAGCATCGGGAACCAGGAAATGAAGATGGAAGCCAGCAGGCTAGGTTCTTCCGGCGGCTCGCCAACCACTTTGACGTTTTTGGTCAACAGGTTATCGAGCAGTTTCGGATCGTTCACCGGGATGTAAGTCGTGTAACGGTTACTATCTTTCTTGGTAACGTTGATCTCACGTCCGTTGATACGCGCTTCGCGAACCTGGTCCTGATTGACCTCTTGCAGGAAGGTAGAGTAATCCACCTTACGGCCATTAGACTCGCTGGGCCCAAAGCTCTGGAATACTGACATCAGCACGACGGCAATGACCAGCCAGAGTATTAGGTTTTTCGCCATGTCACTCAAGGGATTAACCTCATATTACAACTGTGTTAAAAACAGCGTCAGGTTACTATAGTTTTCGCCCGGTCGCTACAATGTACACTTCGCGTGAACGGGCACGAGAAGAGTCCGGTTTACGAACTTTCACCTTCGTAAACAGAGAGCGAATTTCTCTTAGGTACTCATCAAAACCTTCGCCCTGAAACACTTTCACTAAAAAACTACCGCCTGGTGCCAGCACATCCCTACACATTCCCAGTGCCAGTTCAACCAGGTACATCGACCGGGGAATATCAACTGCCGGGGTACCACTCATATTGGGTGCCATATCAGACATGACAACTTGCACTTTGCTGTCACCGACACGATCCAGTAACGCTTTCAGGACTAATTCATCACGAAAATCGCCCTGGAGGAAGTCCACACCAACAATTGGATCCATAGGTAAAAGATCGCAAGCGATGATACGGCCGCTCCCACCAATTTGCGTCACGGCATATTGAGACCAACCGCCGGGCGCAGCACCGAGATCGACAACGGTCATTCCCGGCTTAAAGAGTTTGTCACTTTGCTGTATTTCATCAAGTTTAAACCAGGCACGGGAACGTAACCCCTTTTTCTGTGCCTCTTGAACATATTTATCGCTAAAGTGTTCCTGAAGCCAGCGACTCGAGCTGGCAGAACGCTTTTTACCTGTCATTTAACATTCCGTCCGGGTTCATCATATACAGCAACGTAAAATTCCACGCAGCGATTTGGTGATATAAGGGAGATGGCGGTAGAATGACCCGTTTTCAATCCCAACGTAAGCAAAA
>DFPL01000105.1 GCA_002377245.1 Enterobacteriaceae bacterium UBA3516 | reverse complement strand
CCCTCTTTGCCCAGCAGATGTGCCATATCTGGGGTTGCCGGATTTGCGGCTTTTTCATCTACGTTCTTCGAGTTAACGCCCATTTCTTCAGCGTTGAGCATGGCGAACAGCGTCCAGCGAACCACCGAGAACCATTCGTCATCGCCACGGCGAACCACCGGGCCTAAGGGTTCTTTCGAGATCACTTCTGGCAACACGATCCATTCAGCCTGGTTGCTTAACTTGATACGCAGGGCATAGAGCTGAGATTGATCGGAGGCGAGTGTATCGCAACGCCCTGATTCCAGCGCTTTAGCGGATTCATCGGAGCGGTCAAAGGTGACGGGCGTATATTTCATATTGTTGGATTTGAAATAATCCGCCACGTTCAGTTCGGTGTCAGTACCGGCCTGAATACAGACGGTTGCGCCGTCCAGTTCTTTCGCACTTTTCAGGCCTGCTTTGTTATGGGTCAAAAAGCCGATGCCGTCATAATAGGTTACGCCAGTGAACGACATCCCCATGCCAGCATCGCGTGAAGAGGTCCAGGTTGTATTACGGGAAAGCACATCAACTTCGCCCGATTGCAGCGCAGTGAAGCGCTCCTTTGCGGTCAGCGGGGTATATTTTACTTTGGAATCATCACCGAACACGGCTGCGGCAACCCCGCGGCAAACATCCACATCAATACCGGTGAATTTACCGTTTGCGTCCGCATAAGAGAAGCCAGGCAGACCGTCGCTGATACCGCATTGTACGAAGCCTTTCTTTTTAACGGCATCCAGAGTTGCTCCAGCATGCGCCTGATTTACAACAGCAAACAGCGCACCGGCAGCGGCCAGGCTGGCAATCATCATCTTTTTCATAATGCATCCTGTGTGGCGAAAAATTATCGTTATATGAGGCGTCCGGGAAACGCCTGAAACCTGTCTGTGGCTTTGGCCATACTTTTTAAAGCAAAGGTAGTGCCAGGTTTACGAATGCGGTAATAATTGATTGCGCAGGCGTAATATTGAGAGTGTAGACAGGAAAAAATAAACCAAACGCTCTGGTGTGGTGCAAAACTTCAACCTACGCCACAAAACAGAGCAAAAAACTTTCATGCAGGGCATTATGCTGGCAAACAAGTTTCCAGCGTTAATATAAGCAGTGAAGAGAATGGCGTTACTTTGTGAAATACATCACGAGAAGAAGAGTCAGATCTGAAAAAAGACACGAAAAAATAATGTAAATGAATTTAATCTGGCGGGTTTGCTCTCTTATGAAGCTAAAAATTTACGCTTTTAAATAATGATGCACCTAAATAAGGCAAAGCGCGGTAATCCGCGCTTCGCCTAAAAACTTAACCTATTTGGTTAACGCAACGATACCCAGCGTCAAACCTGCAAGCGCAGCAGCACCGCCAGCGATAGCGCCCGCTGTTTCCCAGTTATCCTGCGTTGTTCCTTTCATGCAGGTATTGGTATGCACCAGACGCCCCTGGTCATCGTAAGTGGGGACACAGGGTGAGTCGTGAGCGCAGCCCGCCAGTAAAGCAGTTAGCAGCGCAACGGAAATGAGTCTTTTCATCATGTTACCTCTAATAATTACGACCCCCGGCATCAAATAAAACGATACCAGCCCAGAATCGATATTGTATTTTATCATTCGTTAAGCTGAGAGAGAGGGGGTTATTAATCTCAAATTATGAGCAGTGTAAACATCATGGAGAAAAGGAAACTGAAAAATCAAATCGTGTAGAAAAAGTGAGGTTGGTAAAAAAATATAAAATGTCGCGATATAAAAAATTAATCAACAAAAGACCATGTGCTTTATTAGCCAGAACCGTTGATTCAGATAAGATTAATCTAATTGGCAATTCAATCCCGACTCAACATGCACTCGAAAGCGCATGTTGAGAATCAGTTACAGACAGCGGTGACTTAATGCAAATATCGTATTGTGCTTTTAGGTTTTGCTTTGTGAAGAAGAGGCTGTATTGCTTTGCGCGGTAATGGTTTCCGCAGACACCGGCCTTCCTAACAAATACCCCTGAAGCGTATTACAACCTAATTCTGTCAGGAAGGCCTGTTGCTCAGCGGTCTCAACGCCTTCAGCGACAATCTTAAGGTTTAACGTTTTTGCCAGCGCCACGATGGCAGAGACAATGGTGGCATCGTCCCCCTCGCTGCTCAGCTCACGAACAAATGCTCTGTCGATTTTCAGTTCGCAGGCAGGTAAACGCTTTAGATAAAGAAGACTGGAATAACCGGTACCAAAGTCATCAATGGATGCCTGAACCCCTGCTTCAGTCAGTAGAGTGAGAACACGCACGCTTTCGTCCGGATTGGTCATGGCGGTGGTTTCGGTGACTTCCAGGATTAAGGTCTCAGGCGGCACGTCATGCTTTTTCAGACTGTCCATGATGGTCTGCACCAGAGAAGGCTGTTCAAACTGAAGGGTCGATAAATTCACCGCAACGGACCAGTTGGTGTTGCCCTGCTGACGCCATTCGCTTAACTGTCGGCACGCTTCATCAATTACCCAGTTGCCCAGAGGAATGATTAAGCCCGTTTTTTCTGCTAGAGGAAGAAACGCATCCGGGGTGAGTAACCCACGTTTGGGGTGTTGCCAGCGAAGAAGTGCTTCAAATCCGATAATCGGTCCGGCAGGCGCCTGGAACTTAGGTTGATAAACCAGGCGAAACTCTTTGCGCTCCGTCGCCAGCCAGAGATCGTTCATCAGTTGCAGCTGGGTCTGAGCGAGCGTATTCATGGACGGCTGGAAAAAGTGGTAGCCGTTGCGTCCCATATGTTTTGTGTGATACATCGCGGCATCGGCATTGAACATCAGTTCGCGCTCGCTCTTGCCGTCATGCGGATACAGGGCGATACCGACGCTAAGCGTGACCATCATATCGTAAGGATCGATATTGAAAGGTTTATCGATAATGCGAACCAGCGAGCCCGCGAGCGTAGCCGCCTCGTCCGGGGCATTGACTTCAGTCAGCAACACGAACTCATCCCCACCCATTCGCGCCAACGTATACTGCCCATGGAGCTGCTGTTTAAGCCGTTCGGCGACCGCAATCAGGAGCTTATCGCCCACATCATGCCCGTAAGCGTCATTAACCGTTTTAAACCCATCCAGGTCCATAAACATCAGGGCAAAGAAGTTTCCTTCCCGGCGTGCCTTATTGATGGCTTGATCCAGACGGTCTTCAAGTAAAACGCGGTTGGGCAAGCGGGTCAGGGTGTCGTGCAGCGCGAGCTGGGCAAGTTCACGGTTGGCTTCAGCAAGCGAGGTGGCAAGCTGGGAAGTGCGGGCCTGTAAACGCGCGTCCAACATCGATACCAGCAACGTAATTCCTAATATGGAAAAGGCGACCACGCTGACCAGTACCGCCAGCCAGTTACCATTCACCCCATGGTGTCCCATGGGCTCTTCGCTTGGGAAATGTGCTGCCATCATACCGCTGTAATGCATGCCGGCGATGGCCAGCCCCATTAAAATGGCTGCGCCAAAGCGCATGAGCGCGACCTGTGCGGCTTCATAACGTAACCGGAAAGTGAGCCACAGCGCGGCAAACGATGACAGTAAAGCGATCACGATTGAAATGGCTACCCAGGTCATATCCCACACGATAGCGGGGGTGACCTGTAATGCGGCCATGCCGGTATAGTGCATGGCTGCAATGCCCATTCCCATGACGAACGAGCCAGGCAACAGGCGATGTAGCGTTAAGGCAGCACCACTGACGAGCCAAAGGGCAAACAGTGAGGCGCCAATAGCGATGACCATGGAGAGCGCAGTGAGCAGCGGGTCATAGCGCAGGTGCATGGACATATCCATGGCCAGCATGCCGATAAAATGCATTGCCCAAATGCCAATGCCCATGGCCACACCACCACCACTCAGCCAGACCCATGCGGAACAACCGGTGCTGGTGGAGACACGGCCTGCCATATTCAGCGCGGTGTAAGACGCCAGAATGGCCACAACAAAAGAAACAACAACAAGGATTTGGTCGTATTGGCTAACCAGCATGATGTCATCAACTCATTCACAAAAAAGCGTTACGCTAACTACATTTGTATGGGCGAAAAGGGCTGAGACACGAAAACCCTAAGAGGATGACACAACCAAGATTACATCCCTGAGCACGCAGGAGAGAGTGCACCTTGAGCACATGTCAGTCGAGCTCGGTACAGTTCACCAGTTTAAGTGGATTGACGGAATTCATGTTTCGGCATTTATCTACTTCAGTTGTCAGAAACTCGACCCAGTGCATCAGAATCGAATCCAGCAATAAAACAGACAGGGCAAAAATAACCAGCCAGAAGTACTTTCGAATCATTCCGCACATCCTTATCTCGCATTTAACCGATGGGAATATACACGAAATCATCCGCCGGAGAAGGTGAGGGGAGAGAAGTTTTTGCGTGGCAGAGCGAGGAATAAAAAAGGCGCGTCCCCATGCCGGTTCGCGCCTTTTAGAAGCAGTCTCTGATTAATATCAGTTCATGCCGTATTTTTTCAGTTTCTTACGCAGCGTACCACGGTTGATGCCCATCATCAGGGCAGCGCGGGTCTGGTTACCACGGGTGTATTGCATCACCATGTCCAACAGAGGCTGTTCTACCTCAGCCAGTACCAGCTCATACAGGTCATTAACATCCTGACCATTCAATTGAGCAAAATAGTTCTTCAGTGCCTGCTTTACCGAGTCACGCAGAGGTTTTTGGGTTACCTGATCCTGAGAGTTAAC
>DFPL01000223.1 GCA_002377245.1 Enterobacteriaceae bacterium UBA3516 | reverse complement strand
GAAGTGTGGGCGCTGGAAGCATACGGCGCAGCATACACCTTGCAGGAAATGCTCACCGTTAAGTCTGATGACGTGAACGGTCGTACCAAGATGTATAAAAACATCGTGGACGGCAACCATCAGATGGAACCGGGTATGCCAGAGTCCTTCAACGTACTGTTGAAAGAGATTCGTTCGCTGGGTATCAACATCGAACTGGAAGACGAGTAATTCTCGCTCAAACAGGTCACTGGTGCTGGCGTAACAGCCAGCGCCAGATTGTGCTAACTCCGACGGGAGCAAATCCGTGAAAGACTTATTAAAGTTTCTGAAAGCGCAGACTAAAACCGAAGAGTTTGATGCGATCAAAATTGCTCTGGCCTCGCCAGACATGATCCGTTCATGGTCTTTTGGTGAAGTTAAGAAGCCGGAAACCATCAACTACCGTACGTTCAAACCAGAACGTGACGGCCTTTTCTGTGCGCGTATTTTCGGGCCAGTAAAAGATTATGAGTGCCTGTGCGGTAAGTACAAGCGCCTGAAGCACCGTGGTGTGATCTGTGAGAAGTGCGGCGTTGAAGTGACCCAGACTAAAGTGCGTCGTGAGCGCATGGGCCACATTGAACTGGCGTCTCCAACTGCCCACATCTGGTTCCTGAAATCTCTGCCGTCCCGTATCGGCCTGCTGCTGGATATGCCGCTGCGCGATATCGAACGTGTTCTGTACTTCGAATCTTATGTGGTTATCGAAGGCGGGATGACGAACCTGGAACGTAACCAGATTCTGACCGAAGAACAGTATCTGGATGCGCTGGAAGAGTTCGGTGACGAGTTTGACGCGAAGATGGGTGCGGAAGCGATCCAGGCCCTGCTGAAGAGCATGGATCTGGAGCAAGAGTGCGAGCAGCTGCGTGAAGAGCTGAACGAAACCAACTCCGAAACCAAACGTAAAAAGCTGACCAAGCGTATCAAACTGCTGGAAGCGTTCGTTCAGTCTGGTAACAAACCAGAGTGGATGATCCTGACCGTTCTGCCGGTTCTGCCGCCAGATCTGCGTCCGTTGGTTCCGCTGGATGGTGGTCGTTTTGCGACTTCTGACCTGAACGATCTGTATCGTCGCGTCATTAACCGTAACAACCGTCTGAAACGTCTGCTGGATCTGGCGGCGCCGGACATCATCGTACGTAACGAAAAACGTATGCTGCAGGAAGCGGTTGACGCCCTGCTGGATAACGGTCGTCGCGGTCGTGCGATCACCGGTTCTAACAAACGTCCTCTGAAATCTTTGGCCGATATGATCAAAGGTAAACAGGGTCGTTTCCGTCAGAACCTGCTCGGTAAGCGTGTTGACTACTCCGGTCGTTCTGTTATCACCGTAGGTCCATACCTGCGTCTGCATCAGTGCGGTCTGCCGAAGAAAATGGCACTGGAACTGTTCAAACCGTTCATCTACGGCAAGCTGGAACTGCGTGGCCTCGCCACCACCATCAAAGCCGCGAAGAAAATGGTTGAGCGTGAAGAAGCTGTCGTTTGGGATATCCTGGACGAAGTTATCCGCGAACACCCGGTACTGCTGAACCGTGCACCAACACTGCACCGTTTGGGTATTCAGGCATTTGAACCGGTACTGATCGAAGGTAAAGCAATCCAGCTGCACCCGCTGGTTTGTGCGGCCTATAACGCCGACTTCGATGGTGACCAGATGGCTGTTCACGTACCGCTGACGCTGGAAGCCCAGCTGGAAGCGCGTGCGCTGATGATGTCTACCAACAACATCCTGTCTCCAGCGAACGGCGAGCCAATCATCGTTCCTTCTCAGGACGTTGTACTGGGTCTGTACTACATGACCCGTGACTGTGTTAACGCCAAAGGCGAAGGCATGGTGCTGACCGGCCCGAAAGAAGCTGAGCGTATTTATCGCGCTGGCCTGGCCTCTCTGCATGCGCGCGTTAAAGTGCGTATCACCGAATACGAAAAAGATGAAAACGGTAAGTTTGTTGCGAAAACCAGCCTGAAAGACACGACCGTTGGCCGTGCGATTCTGTGGATGATCGTACCTAAAGGTCTGCCGTTCACTATCGTGAACCAGGCACTGGGTAAGAAAGCGATCTCCAAGATGCTGAACACCTGCTACCGTATTCTGGGGCTGAAACCGACCGTTATTTTTGCGGACCAGACGATGTACACCGGCTTTGCTTATGCAGCGCGTTCAGGTGCATCTGTAGGTATTGATGACATGGTCATCCCGGAGAAAAAACACGAGATCATCTCTGAAGCGGAAGCGGAAGTTGCTGAGATCCAGGAGCAGTTCCAGTCTGGTCTGGTAACAGCGGGCGAACGCTATAACAAAGTTATCGATATCTGGGCCGCGGCGAACGATCGTGTATCCAAAGCGATGATGGATAACCTGCAGACTGAAACCGTCATTAACCGTGACGGCGTAGAAGAGCAGCAGGTTTCCTTCAACAGCATCTACATGATGGCCGACTCCGGTGCGCGTGGTTCTGCAGCACAGATTCGTCAGCTGGCAGGTATGCGTGGTCTGATGGCGAAGCCAGATGGCTCCATCATCGAAACGCCAATCACCGCGAACTTCCGTGAAGGTCTGAACGTACTCCAGTACTTCATCTCCACGCACGGTGCGCGTAAAGGTCTGGCGGATACCGCACTGAAAACCGCGAACTCCGGTTATCTGACGCGTCGTCTGGTTGACGTTGCGCAGGATCTGGTGGTCACCGAAGACGATTGTGGCACCCTCGAAGGTATCACCATGACCCCGGTTATCGAGGGTGGTGATGTTAAAGAGCCGCTGCGCGATCGCGTTCTGGGCCGCGTCACTGCTGAAGATATTCTGAAGCCGGGTACTGCAGACATTCTGGTTCCGCGCAACACGCTGCTGCATGAGCACATGTGTGACCTGCTGGAAGCTAACTCTGTTGACTCTGTGAAAGTACGTTCAGTCGTATCCTGTGACACCGACTTTGGTGTATGTGCACACTGCTACGGTCGTGACCTGGCGCGTGGCCACATCATCAACAAAGGTGAAGCAATCGGCGTTATCGCTGCACAGTCCATCGGTGAGCCGGGTACACAGCTGACGATGCGTACGTTCCACATCGGTGGTGCGGCATCTCGTGCGGCTGCTGAATCCAGCATCCAGGTGAAAAACAAAGGTAGCATCAAGCTCAGCAACGCGAAATCGGTTGTGAACTCCAGCGGTAAGCTGGTAGTGACCTCCCGTAACACCGAGCTGAAACTGATCGATGAATTCGGTCGTACCAAAGAGAGCTATAAAGTCCCTTACGGTGCTGTCATGGCGAAAGGTGATGGTGAGCAGGTTGCTGGCGGCGAAACCGTAGCAAACTGGGATCCGCATACCATGCCGGTTATCACCGAAGTAGCGGGCTTCATTCGCTTCACCGATATGATCGACGGCCAGACGATTACTCGTCAGACCGACGAACTGACCGGTCTCTCCTCGCTGGTGGTTCTGGATTCTGCAGAACGTACCGCAGGTGGTAAAGATCTGCGTCCGGCGTTGAAAATTGTTGATGCGAACGGTAACGACGTTCTGATCCCAGGCACCGATATGCCTGCTCAGTACTTCCTGCCGGGCAAAGCGATTGTTCAGTTGGAAGATGGTATCCAGATCGGTGCTGGTGATGCTCTGGCGCGTATTCCGCAGGAATCCAGTGGTACCAAAGATATCACCGGTGGTCTGCCGCGCGTTGCGGATCTGTTCGAAGCACGTCGTCCGAAAGAGCCAGCAATCCTTGCGGAAATCAGCGGTATCATTTCCTTCGGTAAAGAAACCAAAGGGAAGCGTCGTCTGGTGATCACCCCGCTGGATGGCAGCGATCCGTACGAAGAGATGATTCCGAAATGGCGTCAGCTTAACGTGTTCGAAGGTGAACGTGTAGAACGTGGTGACGTGGTTTCCGACGGTCCGGAAGCACCGCATGACATTCTGCGTCTTCGTGGTGTTCACGCTGTTACGCGTTACATCACCAATGAAGTCCAGGACGTTTACCGTCTGCAAGGCGTTAAGATTAACGATAAACACATCGAAGTTATCGTTCGTCAGATGCTGCGTAAAGCGACCATTGAAAATGCAGGTAGCTCCGACTTCCTGGAAGGCGAACAGGTTGAATACTCTCGCGTTAAGATTGCTAACCGCGATCTGGAAGCGAACGGCAAAATCGCAGCAACCTATGCTCGCGACCTGCTGGGTATCACCAAAGCGTCTCTGGCAACCGAGTCCTTCATCTCTGCAGCATCGTTCCAGGAAACTACCCGTGTCCTGACCGAAGCGGCTGTTGCAGGTAAGCGTGATGAACTGCGCGGTCTGAAAGAGAACGTTATCGTGGGTCGTCTGATCCCGGCTGGTACGGGTTATGCGTACCATCAGGATCGTATGCGTCGTCGTGCAGCAGGCGAACTGCCAGCAGCACCGCAGGTCACTGCAGAAGATGCATCCGCGAGCCTGGCAGAACTGCTGAACGCAGGTCTGGGCGGTTCTGACAACGAGTAATCGTTGCTGATACGTTAGCTTAAGTTAAGCTGCACCCCAAAGGTTGGATACCAACTGAGTAAGGTGCAGTTTTTTTTGCCTTTTTTCTACTCACTTCCTCATCTCTTTCTGATTAAAACTCTCACTCCTCTTAAGAAGTAAAATCCAAGATTAATTAAAATGAAATGGTGTTTTAGTTGTGTGCGTCACAATTTCTTTTCTGCCATTTGTTAAAATGCACACCGTTAGCAGGTGTTTTATCCATACCATTTAATTGACCCAAAGAGAGGGCTTAATCTTCAACTCTTATTGTTAAGTTTTATATTCAGATTGATAGCTACTGGTTAAATTTACCAGTGCATCATTATATTTTTAACAATGTATTTCTTGCCTCGGTTGCGGCAGCATAAAAATAATTAATCTGAGGTTTATTTCTCAGGAATCGGCTCGTTTCAATATTACTGAAATACTAACTATAAGACATAAAGAATTAACGGTTGATTATTATTACTTACGGTGAGAAGGGTTTATTCTATGGATTACGTGATAAAAATACTTGGCACGCCTGCCATTATTATCGCTTTTATTGCATTTTTAGGACTGGCATTACAAAGAAGCAGCATCAGTAATATTGTTAAAGGCACACTTTTGGCCTTTATTGGTTTTGTACTGATTAAAACCGGGGGCAGTATTCTTGGCGGCGTGCTGACCATGTTCAGTGACCTGTTCACCAATGCCTTCGGCCTGCGGGGCCCGGTGCCCAGCCACGAAGCAATTATGGCTCTGACTATTGATAAACTTGGGCGACCTGCCGCTTTTATCCTTTTCTTTGCCATGATTATCAATATATTGATGGCACGTTATACCCGATTTAAAGCTATCTATTTGTCGCTGCATTTAATTGTCTTTATGTCTTTCTCAGTAACCGCTGCGCTTATCGGGCTGGGGTATAGTGAACAATTTGCAATTATTTTCGGTTCGCTTGTTATTGGCTGCTATATGGCCGTGTTCCCGACAATCCTTTCCCGCTTTAGCCGCAAGATCATAGGCCATAATGATTACTGTATTGCCCATGCGGCATCCAGTTCGTACATTATTGGCTCCTACCTCGGCAAATGGTTTGGTAATACCGCTACCAATGTTGAAGAAGTAAAAGTCAGCGATAAGTTCAGCTTCCTGAAAAACCCGGACGTCGCGACATTCATCACCATGTTCTGCCTGCTGGGGGTCTCTTCCCTATTTGCAGAGCCGGCGTACCTCGAAAAAATGCTGGCGGGTAAACCCTATCTGGTCTGGCTGTTAGAAAAATCAGCAACCTTTGCTGGTGGTCTATATATCGCCAAAAAAGGCGTCGTGATGTTCACGGAAGAAATTGTTCCGGCGTTCAAAGGGTTTTCACAAATCGTCGCACCGGGCTCTATCCCGGCAGTGGACCCGATGGTGCTTTTCGATAAATCACCTAACGCCGTGTTGATCGGGTTTTTGGTCAGCTTTATGGCCGAGCTGTTCTGCGTGGCTCTGTTCCCGATGATTGGCCTGCCGATTATTATTCCTGGCATTATGGCGAGCTTTATCACCGGTGGCAGTGCGGCAATCTTCGGTAATGCGACAGGGGGATTCAGAGGCGCGATTATCGCCAGCTTTGTCAATGGCCTGCTACTTTGTGTTCTTCCGGCCCTGGTACTTCCGCTGTTCAGCCATCTTGGCGTAGACAGCGTCACCTTTGCCGACCCTGACTTTACCTTCTTGTCCGCTATCATCAAATATACGTTTGGCTTAGGCCATTAATTCTGCAGCAGGCCGGCTCTCAGGCCTGCATATTCTTTTTTAGCGAGGTGTCATGATGTTTATTTATAAAAAAGAGACGGTTCTTCAGGATCTGGGTAACGGCGTCAGCCGCAGAATTCTGGCCCATGGCGGAGGCATGATGGCGGTGGAAGTCAATTTCACCGAAGGTGCCGTAGGGCCAATGCATAGCCACCCACATGAGCAACTGACGTATGTGTTGTCGGGGCGCTTCAGCTTTACGATTGATGGCGTAACAAAAGAGGTCAGCGCCGGCGATACTCTCTATAAAAAGCCAAATGTTGAACACGGCTGCGTTTGTCTGGAGGCGGGAACCTTACTGGATACCTTCACGCCGCAACGCGAAGACTTTCTGTCTTAACATTTTTGCTTCGAATGAAAGAAAAACCCGCTCTGGCGGGTTTTTTAATACCCAAAAACCCTCAAAAAAGACCTCGATCGTGTTTGAGGACGCGCCAGATGTGCAGGGCTGCTAAAAAAGCCGGGTGTTCATTAACCGGGGATATCCCTATGTTTCGTTATTTTTTTCTATTCTTCGTCACTGCTTTATTCAGTCATCTGGCCAGTGCAGACGTCGGTTTTCGTCAGTTCACACTCAATAATGGGGACGACCGTGCTACTGACGTTACCCTTTGGTATCCCACTTCTGATAAAGGAAAATCTGCACAGGTAGGTGAGAACCGTGTATTTCTCGGTACGCCTGCTCTGAATGATGCCCAGCCTATCGCCCAGCCTCATCCTCTTTTATTGCTTTCTCACGGTTATGGCGGCAACTGGCGCAACCTGAACTGGCTGGCCAGTGGAATGGCGCAGCAGGGCTATATCGTGGCCGCGGTCGATCATCCCGGCACCACAACCCGAAACAAAGACAAGCTTGCGGCACAGCAGCTTTGGCAGCGCCCGCATGACCTGACGCTTTTGCTCAGCCATTTATTGAAAAAACCTGAGCTTGCCGGGCCGGTCGACCCCGAGCGCATTGCGGCCGTTGGCCACTCTCTTGGAGGCTGGACAGTCATCGAACTGGCGGGTGGGAAGTTCTCAACGGATCGCTTTTTGGCGGATTGCAAAATCCATCAGGCTTTAGGTGGCTGCAAACTGGCGCAGGTGTTGGGCATTGATAAGCCTGAGTCACGGGCTCCGCTGGCGGTAAGCCAGCGTGACGGGCGCATCAAAGCGGTGGTCTCTCTGGATTTAGGACTGGCTCGGGGCTTCACGCCTGAAAGCCTGGCGCAGATCTCGCTACCCGTACTGGTGATGGCCGCGCAGGCTGACAGCGATGACGTTCCCTCCCGGCTTGAATCGGGTTATCTGTTCGATTCACTCCCGAAAAATCGTCGTCACTACGTCAGTGTGGCGGAGGCGACGCATTTCAGCTTTATGCAAGTGTGTAAACCCGGTGCCGTGGCGTTGATTGAGGCCCAGGATCCAGGTGATGGCATCGTGTGTCGCGACGGCGGGAGTCTGCCTCGGCAGGCCATCCATCAGCAGTTGTTCATGACGATAAGTCAGTTTTTAAATCAGACGCTGCGTTATCAGCCGCCGCACGGCGATAATCACCAGGGCTCATCCCGCTGACGCGCGTAAATTCACGGTTAAAGTTGGATTTTGTGGAAAAACCAGCCTCCAGCATGATTTGAGTCACCGGCGCGCCTGACTGCACTAATAAGCGCTGTGCATGCTGTATACGAAAGCCATTAATCCACTGAGAAACATTGCAGCCCCTTACACGGTTGATGGCCCGGGATATCTGTCGTGCGGGTATCCCGGTTTTTCGTGCCAGCCCCTGTAAAGAGAGATCCGGGTCGAGGAAAAGCGTGCGCGTGGTAAGCGCGTTTTCCAGTTCCTGACAGAGCGTATGGACTTCAGGATCCTCAGCCTCTGGTTCCTCTACTTCGGGTTCGGTAGCCTCTACGGCTATGTGGGGTGGGGGTGACGTGATTTTTCGTCCCGTGAACAAAATCGCCAGGCAAATAAAGGGCAACAAGAGACCTTGTGAAATTGCAACCAGCACCGGCGCATGTCGCCCATGGTACTGACTAAAATCATACGCTATTGCGATATCCGTCAGGCTGGAAAAGCACAGGAAGCATCCTGCGGCAAACGCCATCACCGAGGTTGTCGGTGAATCGCTAAGCCGCGTTAAGATAAAAGCATCAGCGCCCAACAGGGCCGTTCTGAGTAGCGCAATGCCATACCCCAGATATAGCAGCACCAGCACGGCATCCGTCGCATCGGGCCTGGCAAGATTCACCAGCAGGGCGAGGATGGGCGGTATAACGGACGTCGAAATATGCCAGCCGCGCTTCTGCCCGGTAAGATCGGTAAAGCAGCGCCATACCAGCGGCGGGAAAAGTATCGCCAGCAGCGATTGAAGCTGCCGAAATAGCACGGCATCAAACGCCCAACGCAGGGCCGACATCATGACCAGAAGCGTACAACCGATGATGAAGTACATCACCCCCCGCGATTTCTCACCCGGCTGCAGGCAAACTTTGGCCAGTAAAATAAGCAGGACGAAAAGCGTAAAGACGGGAAAAGGGAGCGAAGGCATAGGTAACCTGGGTCCTGATGTGGCTTAACAGAAACAATGCTCCTGTTGTGCCATAAATGACGGGAAAATACACGCCACCAGATAGCGCGTTGACAGCGTATAAAAAGCAAAATGCCCGACACTTCGGGCATCATGCATGACTGATGAAAATCTTATTATGCGTTAACGGGCGGCAGGCGACGGTACAGTTCTATCATATCGCCCGCCAAATCCTGGATGACCATGGCATTCATCAGGTGATCCTGCGAATGCACGGTAATCAGATTGACCGGTAATTTACCGGTTCCTTCGTCAAGACCGATGAGCTGGGTCTGGATTTTATGCGCATTCTTCACAAATTCGTGTGATTCTTCCATCGCCTGTTCGGCACCGGCGAAGTCGCCCTTGCGTGCCAGTTGCAAGGCGGTCAGCGCCTGACTACGTGCTGCACCGGCGTTAACCAGCAGCTCCATGATAATGGTTTCTAAATCTTCCACG
The DNA here is from genome assembly GCA_002377245.1 of Enterobacteriaceae bacterium UBA3516. Classification (GTDB taxonomy): domain Bacteria; phylum Pseudomonadota; class Gammaproteobacteria; order Enterobacterales; family Enterobacteriaceae; genus CBFFRJ01. The sequence goes on along the minus strand of DFPL01000223.1, from coordinate 16,118 downwards.
CGCTTACTCCATCAGCTTGAGGGCTTTTTCCAGAACGACATCACCTTTCATCATGCCGTAATCCATCATGTCGATAACGGCGACTTTTTTACCTAACGGATCGGCCTGTGCCTGCAGTTTGGCCTGCTCATATTTGACTTGCGGCCCTAACAGTACGATGTCTGCCGTGGCGATATTGTCTTTAAATTCCGCTACCGGAACCGCCTTAATAGTGACTTCTACCCCTTTTTTCTGCGCTGCGTCTTTCATGCGTTGAACCAGCATGCTGGTGGACATTCCCGCAGCACAGCATAAAACGATGTTTTTCATAGTCAGCCTCGATGTGGATGGGATAACTGATAATTATCCCGCGAGGGCCGCTTCAACAACCGCATTTCCGTGAATGTGTGTATAGCATCACAAACATTCACCCTTCTGGCTGAAACCGGTTACAGTGAGGTTGACGAACGGGAGGAAAGCGACTCATTGCGCAGGACTATCTGATTTTTGCCTTGCTGTTTGGCCTGGTATAAGGCCGCATCAACACCGCTAACGAGTTGTTCCAGCGATTCCATCCGCCACTCGCCGAGTCCTCCGCTGAAGGTGACAAAGAGTCCCTCTTCGCGCCAGTCCCTGCTGGCAACCTGCATTCGCCATTGCTCAAGCATCTGCCGTGCCTCGGGGAGGTTTTGTTGTGGGAAGATCACTGCAAACTCTTCACCGCCGTAGCGGTAAAGCGAGATGTGCTTTGGTTGCAAAACCTGCAACCCTTCACGCGCCACGTTGCGCAGGACAATATCGCCGCTCAGGTGCCCCCAGGTGTCATTGATGGATTTGAAGTTGTCGATATCCACCATCGCCAGCGCAAAAGGCTGATGGTTGTTCATCAGCGCGGCGATGTCGTTATCAAAAGCCCGACGGTTTTTACAATTCGTCAGCGCATCCATCGTAGCCTGCCTGACCCAGGCCTGCTCCCGCTCTTTGTTAGTGGCTATCGCTTTACTTAACATTGCCTCCAGCTTCGGCGTCTGTTGTACGTCACCGGTCTTAATGGCATTGAGGATATTCATTAACACTGTGCGAGAGGCGTAACGCAAATACAGGCCGAACAGAAGGACAATGAGCGCGGCTGCGCCAAAGCCCCACACCACGACGAGCGTTTCATCGCGCAGAAGATTTTCCAGCGTGTTTCCCGGCACAATATAGATAGCGAACCAGTCCGGAATGGTCAGTGAGCTGTAATAAAGCCAGCTATTTCGTTGAGTGTCATGGAACATGCCCTCGCCGCTGTTCATCTCTTTCATGCGCGACTGTTGTGAAAACGGCGCAAAAAGTACGCCCGTATCGGGGTGCAACATGACCCGGCCACTGCGGTCGACCACAAAAAACTCTCCCTGCATGGGAGATTGCATGGTTCTTAGCCCGTGGCTAATAGAGGCCAGGTCGAGGTGAAAGGCCAGCGTACCTTTCAGTGTTCCCTCCGGGGAGACAACAGGTTTATAAACCGTAACGGTGGGGTGATGGGTAAAGTAATCGTCGTAAACGCCGGTGTACTGGCTGAATGCAGTCGCTTCCGCCTGATGGACGAACCAGGGGCGTGTTTTCGCGTCATAACGCTGACTCTCTTCACTGGCGAAAACGGCCGGTGCGCGCAGGTAGTGGCCCTGTGGGTCAGCCAGTGAAATAGAGGAGACCGAAGGCATCAGCCTCAGTAGCTGCATCAGAGATTGTAGCCCCTCGGGTGAGGCCAGATTTACCGCGTTGTCGAGACGGTTGTAACGAGAAAAGTAGGCTGCTGCCTGGTTGAGAATATAATCATTCTCCTGAAAAACGGCTTCCGTATAGTTGACCGCAATATTATGGGTAAAGGTTTGGTTAACTTTATGATAGTTATCGGTAATATCTTTTCTTTGGCTTAGGGTAACCAGCGCTGCGATCACCGCCAGGCACAAAAATATGCCGGTAAAACTCAGCAGAATGGGCGTAGTGAAGGAAAGTTTTCGGCTATGCATATTCGTTATCTTGAAAGCGTTAGACAATCATCCTGGAAGTATAGGTAAGCGCGGCGGCTGACTGATGTCAATTTACAGGCGAGGGTCTGCCGCTGAAAGGGAGGCGGGGTGACTGAGAATGGCGCGTCACCCCGGTCAGCATCCCGTGCTGACATCAGCAGCATAAAGAATCGGGGAGCGAAACCTCCACTCCCTGATGCTTGTTGTTCGGGACGGCGCGAAAATAATCAGCGTGTTGCAGCAACGCGCTGACCGTTATGCGGCGCGCGCCCAAGATAACTGTCCCAGTCTTTCCAGACCGGTTGTAACCCTCTCTCTTCCAGCGCACGGGCCACGTCTTCCGGTCGGCGAGCATCGTGCGGCGAAAACTGCTCCAGTTCAGGGTGATTATCGGCATAACCACCAGGCTGGGTTTTTGAGAACGCGCTGACGTTATTGATCGCCAGTGGAATGACATTATCGCGAAACCAGGGCGACTCCCGGGTGGAGAGCGAAAGTTCAATCTCTGGAGAGAACAAGCGGAAGGCGCAGATGGTCTGCACCAGTTGCCGCTCATCCATGAGTGACGCAGGTTCTATCCCCCCCGCGCAGGGCCGCAGGCGCGGGAATGAAACAGAATAACGGCTTTGCCAGTAGTGTTGTTGCAGCCACATCAGGTGTTCCGCCATCATGTAACAATCCACCCGCCAGCTATCGGAAAGGCCGATTAACGCGCCGAGGCCAATTTTGTCGATACCGGCCTGACCGAGCCTGTCGGGGGTTTCCAGTCGCCAGAAGAAATCCTGTTTCTTCCCTTTCAGATGATGACGGGCATACTGCGCTTCATGCCAGGTTTCCTGGTAGACCATCACCCCGTCCAGCCCCAGCGTTTTCAGTTCGGCATACTCCTCCGTCGACATCGGTTGCACCTCCATCTGTAAAGAGGCGAACTGGCTGCGGATTCCAGGCAGGTGCTGACGAAAATAGTCCATGCCCACTTTTCCCTGATGTTCACCGGTCACCAGCAGCAGGTGCTCGAATCCCATCTCGCGAATAGCGGCGCACTCGCGCGCAATCTCCGCCCCCTCCAGCGTCTTGCGCTTGATGCGGTTGCTCATCGAGAAGCCGCAATAGGTGCAGTCATTAGCGCACAGGTTGGAGAGATAAAGCGGAACGTAAAAGCTCACCGTATTGCCAAAACGCTGCCGCGTCAGGCGCTGTGCTTTTTGCGCTAAAGGTTCCAGGTATGCGCTGGCGGCAGGAGAGAGCAGGGCCATTAAACCGTCACGGCTGAGCTCGGTGGCATTCAGCGCCCGTTCCACATCGGCGGGGGTCTTGCTGTGGATGCGAAGCCGGATGTCATCCCAGTCCAGCGTGCGCCAGCGTTCGGTAAAGGTCTTCACGCGCTGACCTCCAGAAAGCCGGTTAGCGGGCTGGTGGCGCTGGCGTACTGACGGCGCGCGCCAGGAATCGCCTGCCGGGCGAGTACGCCTGCCTCCACCGCAAGGCGGAAGGCGTGCGCCATCTGCACCGGGTTATCCGCCACCGCGATGGCCGTATTCACCAGCACTGCACTGGCACCCATCTCTAACGCCTGGGTGGCGTGACTGGGGGCTCCGATTCCGGCATCCACCACCACCGGTACCGTCGCCTGTTCGATGATGATTTCCAGCATGGCTCGGGTTTCCAGCCCCTGATTAGAACCAATTGGCGCGCCGAGTGGCATCACGGCGGCACACCCGACCTCTTCGAGACGCTTACATAGCACCGGATCCGCACCGCAGTAAGGGAGAACGACAAATCCCTGTTTGACTAAGGCTTCCGCGGCCTTAAGTGTTTCGATAGGGTCGGGAAGCAGCCAGCGGGCATCGGGATGAATCTCCAGTTTCAGCCAGTGGGTGCCCAGTGCTTCCCGCGCCAGTTGAGCGGCAAAAATGGCCTCTTCTGCCGTCTTTGCCCCGGAGGTATTGGGCAACAGGGTGACGCCTGCGGCGATCAACGGGCCGAGAATGGCGTCATTCTGCTGACGCAAATCCACGCGCTTCATAGCCAGCGTGACCAGTTGGCTACCCGAAGCACGTATGGCGTCGATCATCATCGCTGATGAGGCGAACTTGCCGGTGCCGGTAAACAGATGTGAATCAAAGGTTTTATCAGCAATACGTAACATTTCAGCCCCCTGCAATAACCTGAAAAAGCAGGATCTGGTCGCCGTCCTGCACATGATGATGTTCCCACCGCTCGCGCGGCAGGATCTGCTGGTTAAGCGCCAGTGCGGCGCCGGGTTTGAGCTGATCGAGCCGGGTGAGTAGCGCCGTCACGGTCAACGTGGTGTCGAGAACCATAGGGGCGTCATTGAACATAATTTGCATGAAGCCCTCCACAGACCGGGCAACCGTGCGCCCGGCGTAGCGCCAGGCTTCGCCAACTGCTGGCGCGGGCATCAAACAGACGCAGCTCGCCAGTATGGGTCTGCATACCGCTCAACAGCTTAATGGCTTCCAGCGCCTGAAGCGTGCCCATCACTCCCACCACCGGGCCAATGACGCCTGCCGTTCGGCAGTTACGTTCGGGTTCGCGCTCATCGGGCCATAAGCAGCGGTAGCAGCCGTGAGTCCAGGGCGGCGTCAGCACCATCAACTGGCCGCCAAAGCCAACGGCGCTGGCGGTGATGAGTGGCGTATTGCTGCTGACGCAGGCGGCATTGATCGCCTGGCGGGTCGCCATGTTGTCGGTACAATCCAGTACCACATCGGCACTGTTCACCGCCTCAAGGAGCGCATCGCCCATAAGACGTTGCTCAAGGGCAATCAGTGAAATGTCCGGGTTCAGTCGCCCCAGGCGCTGTTTCGTCACCTGAGATTTCGAGCGGGCGAGGTCGTCCGTGGTGAAGAGGATTTGGCGTTGCAGGTTGCTCAGATGCACGTCGTCATCGTCCGCCAGCACTAAGGTACCGACGCCTGCGCCCGCAAGGTAAAGCGCTGCCGGGGAGCCCAGGCCACCGAGCCCGACAATCAGCACCCGGCTGGCGAGCAGCTTCTGTTGCCCGTCAATGGCGATATCGTCCAGCAGGATCTGGCGGCTGTAGCGCATAAAGTCACGATCGTTCATCGCCCACCCCCGCAAGTTTCAGCAACTGCGCCGTGGCCTCGCGCCAGTCAGGAGCCTGTGTAATGGCACTGACCACCGCAATGCTGCCGACACCGGTGGCCAGTACCTCAGGCGCACGTGCAAGACTAATGCCGCCGATAGCCACTGTCGGGTAATCTGCCAGTCGTTCGATATGGGCAGCGAGCTGCGCCAGCCCCTGCGGCGCAGAGGGCATCTGCTTGGTTTGCGTCGGGAAAACATGGCCGAGCGCGATGTAAGAGGGACGCGCGGCCAACGCAATATCGATCTCCATGTCATCATGGGTGGAGACCCCAAGGCGCAGCCCCGCTTGTTGAATTGCCTTCAGGTCGGTGGTTTCCAGGTCTTCCTGCCCCAGATGCACGCCATAGGCATTGTGCTTCACCGCCAGCCGCCAGTAGTCATTGATAAACAGCCGGGCGTCATAGCGACGCCCCAACTCAATGGCCGCCACAACGTCGGCTTCCACCTCGTCATCACGCTTATCTTTGATGCGTAGCTGAAGGGTTCGCACACCCGCGTCGAGCAGGCGTTCAATCCATTCCACGCTGTCGACCACCGGGTAAAGCCCGAGGCGAAAGGGGACTGCGGGGAAATCTGGCTGGTACATCAGGCTTCCTCCCGCTTCAGGTAGATTTCACCGCCTTTGGCGCGGAAGTTCTCTGACATATCCGCCATCCCCACGTCGATGGTTTGCGCGGCGGCGTAGTCGCGCACTTCCTGGCTGATTTTCATTGAGCAGAATTTCGGCCCGCACATGGAGCAGAAGTGGGCGACTTTGCCGGATTCCTGCGGCAGGGTTTCATCGTGATACGCACGGGCGGTGAACGGGTCGAGCGCCAGGTTGAACTGGTCTTCCCAGCGGAATTCGAAACGTGCTTTGGACATGGCGTTATCGCGGATCTGCGCGCCAGGGTGGCCTTTAGCAAGATCCGCGGCGTGAGCGGCAATCTTGTAGGTAATCAGCCCCTGTTTAACATCTTCTTTGTTCGGCAGGCCGAGATGTTCTTTCGGCGTGACATAACAGAGCATGGCGCAGCCAAACCAGCCGATCATCGCCGCGCCAATCCCGGAGGTGAAGTGGTCGTAACCCGGTGCGATATCGGTGGTTAGTGGCCCCAGGGTATAGAAGGGTGCCTCGTGACAGTGCTCCAGCTCCTCGGTCATGTTGCGACGGATCATCTGCATCGGCACGTGACCCGGGCCTTCAATCATCACCTGCACGTCATACTCCCAGGCGATTTTGGTCAGCTCGCCCAGGGTGTGTAGCTCGGCAAACTGCGCTTCGTCGTTGGCATCGCGAATGGAACCGGGACGCAGGCCATCGCCCAGCGACAGGGAAACATCGTACGCGGCGCAGATTTCGCAGATCTCGCGGAAGTGTTCATACAGGAAGTTCTCCTGATGATGGGACAGGCACCATTTCGCCATGATCGAGCCGCCGCGGGAGACGATGCCGGTCAGACGTTTAGCGGTCATCGGCACGTAGCGCAGCAGCACGCCCGCATGGATGGTGAAGTAGTCAACGCCTTGCTCGGCCTGCTCCAGCAGGGTGTCGCGGAACGCTTCCCAGGTGAGATCTTCCGCGATGCCGTTAACCTTCTCCAGCGCCTGGTAGATGGGCACCGTACCAATCGGCACCGGGCTGTTACGCAGGATCCACTCACGGGTTTCATGAATATAGCGCCCGGTGGAGAGGTCCATCACCGTATCCGCACCCCAGCGCGTTGACCACACCAGTTTTTCCACTTCCTCTTCAATAGAAGAGGTGACCGCCGAGTTACCAATGTTGGCGTTCACCTTTACGAGGAAATTGCGACCGATGATCATCGGTTCCGATTCCGGGTGGTTGATGTTAGCGGGGATGATGGCGCGTCCGGCGGCCACTTCGTCACGCACAAATTCCGGGGTGATGTTCTCCGGCAGGCGGGCGCCAAAGCCTTCACCCGGGTGCTGGTGGCGCAGTACTTCGCCACGGATACGCTCGCGCCCCATGTTTTCGCGGATGGCGATAAACTCCATCTCCGGGGTAATAATGCCTTTACGCGCATAGTGAAGCTGTGTGACACACTGACCGGATTTTGCCCGCTTCGGCGTCAGCAAACCGCTAAAGCGCAGCTCATCCAGACCGTCATCCGCCAGGCGCGCTTTGGTATAGGCTGAACTGCGGTCGGTCAGTGCTTCGCTGTCGGCACGGGCCTCAATCCATGGCTGACGCAGTTTTGCCAGACCCTGCTGGACGTCAATCAGCACATCCGGGTCGCCATACGGGCCTGAGGTGTCGTACACCGGGATGGCTTCGTTCTCTTCGTACTGCGGTTTCTCTTTGCTGCCGCCGATGAGTGTCGGACTGAGCTGGATTTCACGCATGGGAATGCGGATGTCGGCGCGTGAGCCGGGGATGTAAATGCGTTTCGAGTTGGGAAAGGCGGTCCCTTCCAGCGTGTCGATGAAGTGTTGCGCCTGGGCGCGTTGTTCACGGCGGGTCAGTTTAGTAGTGGTAGACATAGCTCATATTCCAAAAGTTAAGGACATGGCTTGTCAGACGACGGATGGAGTAATAGATGTGCGCGGCCCGTAGAGGCAGCAGCATAAAGCTGGATTACTCTTGTTCCCTTCGCAGGTATTAGCCTGATCAGGTTCCGCGGATCCCGAATAAACGGTCTCAGCCTTTTTCACCTCATCCTTCACGCTGCCTCTTTGTTGGCTGCGTCAGCTCACCCCAGTCACTTACTTATGTAAGCTCCGGGGATTCACTGACATGCCGCCTCGACGCATCGCGAATGCTATTGTGAAAATATAGGCACTCCGACAAGAAAAACCCCCTCAGTCGCAGGGGGCTGTATGTAAACTACGCGTTAATCAGAAAGAACTCAAGCAGGGCGCGCCATTCCGCTTTCGTCATTGGCGCTCTCTTTCAAATTGTTGTCGAACGCCAGCACGATCAACTTATCTTCCAGCGTAAAGCGTGCGGCAAGGGCTTCGCCGATGTCGGACAGCGCCTGCTGGAATCCAATGTAATTGTCATCGTCGATAGCATTTTCCAGGCTGGAGTCGTAGTACTCCATGATTTCCAGGGTGTTGGCTTCGAGGAGAGGGTAAATCTGCGTGGAGGCTAAAAGTGGGCTGGTCCCTTCCATTTCGCCGATAATCCGTTCATAAATATTAAAATGACCGGCAGAAAGATACTCGACCAGGTTATGACAAAATTCGTCCAGCGCTTTTTCATTCAGCTGCATGTACGAGCCTTTTCCAGGTGTTATGCCAACCAGGTTGTAGTAATGAACCAGTAGCTGTTTTCGATTATACAGCCAGTTGTCGACCAGTTCGTTACTTCCTCCAATTCGTTCCGCCAGGGTGGCTAACTGGTTTAGCATAATTGACTCCGCAATATTAAGATTAAAAAACGCTCGAATGTAATAATAATGTTAACAACATGCCAGTAAAGCTAAGGTAGTGCAAACAAATGCATCGTATTATCGAGTCATCAGATCATGGCTGGTGGATCGTAAGCCATGAACAAAAATTATGGTTGCCCGGGGGAGAATTACCACTCGGTTATGCAGGAAATTTCGATCTTGTGGGGCAAAGCGCACTCCTGATAGGAGAATGGGAAGGCGATCCGGTGTGGATGATCCGCCAGAATCGACGTCAGGAGATGGGATCGGTTCGTCAGGTGATCGAGCAGGATCCCGGATTATTTCAACTGGCCGGGCGCGGAGTCCAGCTTGCTGAGTTTTATCGCTCGCACAAGTTTTGCGGTTATTGCGGCCATACTATGCACCCCAGCAAAACCGAGTGGGCCCTGTTATGTGACCACTGCCGTGAACGTTATTATCCGCAGATAGCCCCCTGCATTATCGTAGCCATACGCCGTGAAGATAAAATTCTCCTGGCCCAACATACTCGCCATCGCAATGGCATTTACACCGTTCTGGCCGGTTTTGTTGAGGTGGGCGAAACGCTGGAACAGGCCGTTGCCCGTGAAGTCATGGAAGAGAGCGGCATCAAAGTAAAAAACCTTCGCTACATCACCTCCCAACCATGGCCTTTCCCGCAATCGCTGATGACGGCGTTTATGGCGGAATACGACAGCGGGGAGATAGTCATCGATCCTAAGGAGCTGATTGATGCAGGCTGGTACCGCTACGACGACCTGCCGCTGCTGCCTCCGCCCGGCACCGTCGCCCGTCGTCTGATCGAAGATACGGTGGCGCAGTGTCGGGCAGAATATGAGTGACATGTTACACTGGGCGCATAAACGCTAAAGGAATGTAAACATGACCGAATTAAAAAACGATCGCTACCTTCGCGCACTCCAGCGCCAGCCCGTGGACGTGACGCCAGTCTGGATGATGCGTCAGGCCGGCCGCTATCTCCCGGAGTATAAAGCGACGCGCGCACAGGCGGGCGATTTCATGTCGCTGTGCAAAAATGCCGAGCTGGCGTGTGAAGTCACTCTGCAACCGCTGCGTCGTTACAAGCTGGATGCGGCCATCCTGTTTTCTGACATCCTGACCATCCCGGATGCGATGGGGTTAGGACTCTATTTCGAAGCGGGCGAAGGTCCTCGTTTTACCTCTCCTGTTACCTGTCATGCAGACGTTGAAAAACTGCCGGTGCCTGACCCGGAGCAAGAGCTGGGTTACGTCATGAACGCGGTGCGTACCATTCGCCGTGAACTGAAAGGCGAGGTTCCGCTGATCGGTTTCTCCGGGAGTCCGTGGACGCTGGCAACCTACATGGTGGAAGGCGGCAGCAGTAAAGCGTTTACCGTCATTAAAAAGATGATGTATGCCGAGCCGAAAACGTTGCATCTCTTGCTGGATAAGCTTGCCAGCAGCGTCACTCTGTACCTCAACGCGCAGATCAAAGCCGGTGCCCAATCGGTGATGATTTTCGACACCTGGGGCGGTGTGCTGACCGGGCGTGATTATCAGCAATTTTCACTCTATTACATGCACAAAATCGTCGATGGCCTGCTGCGTGAAAACGACGGTCGCCGCGTACCGGTAACGCTGTTTACCAAAGGCGGGGGCCAGTGGCTGGAAGCAATAGCAGACACCGGATGCGATGCACTGGGCCTCGACTGGACGACGGATATTGCCGATGCACGACGCCGTGTGGGCCACAAAGTGGCACTGCAGGGTAACATGGACCCTTCGATGCTTTATGCCGCACCTGCACGCATTGAAGAGGAAGTCGCGTCTATACTTGCTGGTTTCGGCCAGGGCGAAGGGCATGTGTTCAACCTCGGTCACGGCATCCACCAGGATGTCCCGCCAGAACATGCTGGCGTATTTGTGGAGGCGGTGCACAGGCTTTCTGCCCAGTATCACAAGTAAGGAGTGGTTATGGATCTCGCGTCGTTACGTGCTCAACAAATCGAACTCGCCTCTTCGGTTTCCCGTGAGGATCGTCTGGAAAAAGATCCTCCCGCCCTGATCGGCGGCGCGGATGTCGGGTTCGAGCAAGGCGGCGAGGTCACTCGCGCGGCGATGGTGTTATTGACCTGGCCTGAACTGGAACTGGTTGAGTATAAAGTGGCGCGTATAGCGACCACCATGCCTTACATCCCCGGCTTTCTTTCATTTCGTGAATATCCTGCGCTGCTGGCGGCGTGGGAACAACTCTCACAAAAACCGGATCTGTTGTTTGTCGACGGCCACGGCATCTCACACCCTCGTCGTCTGGGTGTTGCCAGCCATTTTGGTCTGCTGGTGGATGTACCGACCATTGGGGTGGCCAAAAAACGGCTGTGCGGGAAATTCGAGCCGCTCTCTGATGAACCTGGCGCTCTGGCGCCGCTCATGGACAAAGGCGAGCAGCTGGCGTGGGTGTGGCGCAGTAAAGCACGTTGCAATCCGCTGTTTGTGGCGACGGGGCATCGGGTAAGCACAGATACGGCGCTGGCATGGGTTCAGCGCTGCATGAAGGGCTATCGTCTTCCTGAACCGACCCGCTGGGCGGATGCGGTGGCGTCGGGGCGCCCGGCGTTCACGCGATGGCAGGCAATTCAGGGCTGATTCAGGTACACTGCGGCTAATTTCTGCCTTTGAGAATTCATCATGTTACAAAACCCGATTCACCTGCGTCTGGAGAAGCTCGCTACGTGGCAACATGTCACCTTTATGGCTTGCCTGTGCGAACGTATGTACCCCAATTACGCCATGTTCTGTCAGCAAACCGAGTTTGGCGATCCGCAGCTCTATCGCCGAATCATTGATCTGGTGTGGGAAACTCTGACGGTTAAAGATGCCAAAGTGAACTTTGACAGTCAGCTGGAGAAACTGGAAGAGGCAATTCCTTCCGCTGACGACTACGATATGTACGGTGTCTACCCGGCGATCGATGCGTGTGTCGCGTTGAGCGACTTGATTCATGCTCTGCTGAGCGGTGAAGCGCTGGAGTACGCCATTGAGGTGAGTAAGACCTCAATCACTACCGTGGCAATGCTGGAGATGACGCAGGCGGGTCGTGAAATGACCGATGAAGAGTTGAAAGAGAACCCCGCAGTAGAGCAGGAATGGGACATCCAGTGGGAAATCTTCCGCCTTTTGGCTGCATGCGAAGAACGGGATATTGAACTGATTAAAGGCCTGCGCGCAGACCTGCGTGAGGCTGGCGACAGTAATATCGGTATAAATTTGCAGCAATGAGACAACAAAACGTGATTTAACGCCTGTTTTGTCGTCCTGGAAGGCTTCCCTTCGCACCCCCGTCTGGTCTACATTTGGGGGGCGAAAAAAAGTGGCTATCGGTGCGTGTATGCAGGAGGGTGCTTTTGAGGCATTTCCGTCGCACTCGATGCTTAGCAAGCGATAAACACATTGAAAGGATAACTTATGAACAAGACTCAATTAATTGATGTAATTGCAGACAAAGCTGACCTGTCTAAAGTACAGGCTAAAGCTGCTCTGGAATCCACCCTGGCTGCGATTACTGAGTCTCTGAAAGAAGGCGATGCTGTACAACTGGTTGGTTTCGGTACCTTCAAAGTGAACCACCGCGCTGAGCGTACTGGCCGCAACCCGCAGACCGGTAAAGAAATCAAAATCGCCGCAGCTAACGTGCCGGCATTTGTTTCTGGTAAGGCACTGAAAGACTCTGTTAAGTAAGACAGCGTGGCAGTGAACAGTTTTATCGAAGGGGCTTTGCGGCCCCTTTTGTCTTTCTGGCGTCGGTCATTGATGCTGGGGGGCGTACTGTTACTGAGCGCCTGTAGTCACGACTCCTCCTTACCTCCTTTCACCGCCAGCGGCTATGCGGGTGACCAGGGCGCGGTGCGCTTATGGCGTAAAGACTCCGGGGACGAAACCCATATCCTTGCGGCTTTCAGTCCGTGGCATCGCGGCGAAACTTCACTGAGTGAATACCGCTGGCAGGGCGATGAGCTTAGCCTTATCGAACTCAATATCTACGGCAAGCAGCCGGAACACATTCGCGTACGCTTCGACGACCATGGCGAACTCAGCTTCATGCAGCGCGAGATCAACGGTCAGAAGCAACAGATCTCCAGCGATCAAATCGACCTTTACCACTATCGTGCGGATCAGATTCGCCAGACCAGCGATGCATTGCGTCAGGGCAGAGTTGTGCTACGTCAGGGGCGTTGGCACGCGAATGGCTCAGTGACGACCTGTGAAGGGCAAACCATAAAGCCTGAACTGGATAGATTGGCTATCAATCACATTCAACGGCGGCAGAATCACTCTTCAGCAGATGTGAGCGTTGCCTGGCTTGAAGGGCCGGAAGGGGCGCAGCTGCTGTTGGTCGCAAATGAAGATTTTTGCACCTGGCAGCCAACTGAGAAAAGCTTCTGAGACGAGTGTAATGCGTCACCCTCTCCCGAATGGGGAGAGGGTGAGAGTCAGGGTAAATTACTTCCCTTGTTCGCGTGCAATCGCGCGGTAACCAATATCCTTGCGGCTAAAGCTGCCATTCCATTGAATATCCGTCATCAAAGCATTCGCGCGTTGCTGGGCTTGGGCAACCGTTTCACCCAGTGCAGTTACGCAAAGCACTCGGCCGCCACTCGTGAGCACCCGGTCATCTGCGGACAGTGTAGTGCCGGCGTGGAAGACTTTACCTTCCGGGGAGGATTCCAGCGGCAGACCATGAATGACGTCACCCGTGTTGTAATCCCCAGGATAGCCCCCAGCCGCCATCACCACGCCCAATGCAGCACGCGGATCCCATTCAGAGGTTTTCTCGTCCAGATTGCCCTTGCAGGCTGCAATACAAAGATCAACCAAATCTGACTGCATACGCATCATAATCGGTTGGGTTTCCGGATCGCCGAAACGGCAGTTGAATTCGATAACCTTTGGGTTGCCCTGTTTGTCGATCATCAGGCCCGCATACAGGAAGCCAGTGTAGGTATTGCCTTCTGCGGCCATTCCTTTCACGGTTGGCCAAATCACGCGTTCCATAGTGCGCTGGTGCACGACATCCGTCACGACCGGAGCTGGGGAGTAAGCACCCATGCCGCCGGTGTTCGGACCGGTATCGCCGTCGCCCACACGCTTGTGGTCCTGGCTGGTGGCCATCGGCAGCACATGCTCACCGTCAACCATCACAATAAAGCTGGCTTCTTCGCCGTCCAGGAACTCTTCAATCACGATACGGTGCCCTGCGTCACCAAAGGCGTTGCCTGCCAGCATGTCATGGACAGCCGCTTCCGCTTCTTCCAGGGTCATCGCAACGATAACGCCTTTACCGGCAGCCAGACCGTCGGCTTTGATAACAATAGGGGCGCCTTTCTCACGCAGATAGGCCAGTGCAGGTTCCACTTCCGTGAAGTTCTGGTATTCCGCTGTCGGAATGTTGTGACGCGCAAGGAAGTCTTTGGTGAACGCTTTTGAGCCTTCCAGCTGGGCAGCACCCTGCGTTGGGCCGAAAATCTGCAATCCTGCGGCGCGGAAAGCATCCACTACACCTATTACCAGCGGCGCTTCCGGGCCAACAATGGTCAGCTCGATGTTTTCATTCTGTGCAAAGCTCAGCAGGGCCGGAATGTCAGTTGCGCCAATGGCGACGTTTTGCAAAGCGGGTTCCAGCGCGGTACCCGCATTACCCGGCGCCACAAATACGGTATCAACCAGCGGCGATTGTGCCGCTTTCCACGCCAGCGCGTGCTCGCGCCCGCCGTTACCAATTACTAATACTTTCATTGTCTGCTCCGTGAATTAATGGCGGAAGTGACGCATGTCGGTGAAGATCATCGCGATGCCGTGTTCGTCAGCAGCAGCGATGACTTCGTCATCACGAATAGACCCGCCAGGCTGGATAACACAGCTCACACCCACGGCTGCCGCCGCATCAATACCGTCGCGGAACGGGAAGAAGGCATCAGACGCCATGGCGGAGCCTTTCACTTCCAGTCCTTCGTCACCTGCTTTAATGCCGGCGATTTTTGCCGAATAAACGCGGCTCATCTGACCTGCACCTATGCCGATGGTCATGTTCTCTTTGGCATACACGATGGCGTTAGATTTAACGAACTTAGCCACTTTCCAGCAGAACAGGGCATCACGCAGCTCCTGCTCGGTCGGCTGGCGCTTGCTCACAACACGCAGTTCACCTTCAGTCACCATACCGAGGTCGCGATCCTGAACCAGCAGGCCACCATTAACACGTTTGAAATCAAGCCCTGCTACACGAGCCGTCCATTCACCGCAGGTCAGAACGCGAACGTTCTGTTTGGCCGAAGTAATCTTGAGTGCTTCCTCGGTGGCAGACGGGGCAATGATCACCTCAACGAACTGACGGGAGATGATCGCCTGTGCGGTCTCGGCGTCCAGTTCACGGTTGAAGGCAATAATGCCGCCAAAGGCAGAGGTCGGGTCGGTTTTGTACGCGCGATCGTAGGCGTCAAGCAGAGACGTGCTTACGGCGACGCCGCAGGGGTTGGCATGTTTCACAATCACACATGCCGGTTCATGGAACTCTTTCACACATTCCAGCGCTGCGTCGGTGTCCGCGATGTTGTTATAAGAGAGGGCTTTACCCTGCAGCTGCCGGGCGGTAGCAACGGAGGCTTCTTTTACCTCTTCTTCTATATAGAAGGCAGCCTGCTGATGGCTGTTTTCGCCGTAACGCATATCCTGCTTCTTAATGAAGTTCAGATTGAGGGTGCGTGGGAAGCGGCCAGCAGCTTCTTTACTCTCACCGTGATAGGACGGAACCATGCTGCCAAAGTAGTTGGCAATCATGCTGTCGTAAGCAGCGGTATGTTCAAACGCTTTAATGGCGAGGTCGAAACGGGTTTCCAGCGTCAGAGAGGCTTCGTTGGCATCCATCTCTTCAATAATGGCGTTGTAGTCGCTGCTCTTCACCACGATGGCAACATCTTTATGATTCTTCGCGGTGGAGCGCACCATGGTCGGGCCGCCAATATCGATATTCTCTACCGAATCTTCCAGTGAGCAGCCTTCACGGGCAACGGTCTGGGCAAACGGGTAGAGGTTAACGACAACCATATCAATAGGAGCGATGCTGTGTTCAGCCATGATGGCATCATCCTGACCACGACGACCGAGGATACCGCCATGCACCTTCGGATGCAGGGTCTTCACACGTCCATCCATCATTTCCGGGAAACCGGTGTAATCGGAAACTTCGGTCACTGGTAAGCCTTTATCTGCCAGCAGGCGTGCGGTGCCACCTGTAGAGAGCAGTTCCACACCACGCGCGGAAAGTGCCTGAGCGAATTCGAGGATGCCCGCTTTGTCAGAAACACTGAGCAGAGCGCGGCGGACTGGACGACGTTGTTGCATGGTAAATCCCCTGGATTTGACGATAACAGAGAGCGTTAGCTGAATTTTCCTCTAAAAACTCAGCTAACGCCCCTTACGGGGCTGCTTTTTTGCGCGGGCATTGTAACGAAAACGTTTGCGCAACGCTCGCGAATTTTTATCTTTCGATCCAGACCACCACATTTCCTCCTCTATAAAGGTGTTCTTCCCACGATTCCTGGCGAAGAAACGAAACGTTTTGTGGATAACTCTGTGCGTAAAA
>DFPL01000093.1:3333-5481 GCA_002377245.1 Enterobacteriaceae bacterium UBA3516 | reverse complement strand
TCAGGGCGGCAATCACCGCCATCCCTACGGTCTGGACTGCCACCACGCGAATACTACGCAGCAAAATGGGCAGTGCGAGAGGAAAACGCACCTGCCAGAATCGCTGACTGGCGCTCATCCCCATCCCTTTGGCGCTCTCCAGCACATCCGCAGGTACCTGATTCAGCCCGGCAACCACGCCGCGCACCAGCGGCAACAGGGCGTAGAGGATCAAGGCAATTAACGCAGGCGTCATGCCCGTGCCCGCCACGCCGAGCGCGCCTAACCATGGGAAGCTCGATACCAGTCCGGCCAGGGGAGCAATCAACAGGCCAAACAGCGCGACCGACGGCACGGTCTGAATCACATTAAGCACGGCGAAAACCGGGCCCTGACGCGCCGGGTGGCGATAGCACCACAGCCCAATCAGCAGTCCAATCATCAGTGAGGGAATTAAGGTCGAAAAGAGCAGGAGCAGGTGCCGCCCCAGCGCATCATCAAACACATCCTGGCGATTGCCGTATTCTTTAAGCAGCGACAGGCTGTCGAGTTGCCCATTGAGCAACAGCACCACCGGCAGCCACCAGATTTGTGCATGCAGCACCCAACGCCAGACCGGATCCGGCGTCAGACGGCGGATCGCCTCGCTACAGGCAAGAAGGGATAACGCCAACCACAGCCACCAGCCACTGCCCGGTGACGTGCGCGCCAGTTGGCTACCGGTTTGCGCAAGATCGGTTGCCGCACGGCCCGCACACCAGATAAGCAGCCAGAAAGCGCCCTGAGCGACCATCAATGTAGCAATCAGCGGGGCGCGTCGTGGCAGAAAGCTAAGTAACAGCAAACCCGCGGGCACAATCAGCCCAAGAAGGGCCTGGTTGGGCCATAACTGCCAGAGCGCCCGGCTTTCGCCGGACACCAGGCGATTGGGCGCATAATTGACAAAAGGTAGCGCGGTGGCTGCCAGTGCCAGAATCACCAGCAGCAGCACAACGCGATTATGACAACGTATATCCACCTTTATTTAACGAGTCCCTTTTCCTTCAGGTAGTCTGCTGCCACTTTTTTAGCATCCAGGCCTTCAACCGCAATGCTGGCGTTCAGCTTTTGCAGCGTTTTCTCATCAAGACTGGCGAAGACAGGTTTCAGCCATTCGTCCAGTTTTGGATATTCTTTTAACACCGCTTCACGTACTACCGGCGCGGGGGCGTAAATAGGCTGAACCCCTTTCGGGTCGGTGAGCGTCTGCAAGCCCAGCGCCGCAACCGGACCATCGGTGCCATAAGCCATCGCCGCATTCACGCCAGACGTCTGCTGAGCCGCTGCTTTGATGGTCACCGCGGTATCGCCACCTGCCAGGGAGAGCAGTTGTGGCTGGTTCAGTTTGAAGTCATAGGCTTTTTCAAAAGCAGGCAGCGCATCGGTACGCTCGATGAATTCAGCGGAAGCCGCCAGTTTGAAGGTGCCGCCTTCTTTCAGGTAGCGGCTGAGGTCTTCAAGGGAGACCAGTTTATTCTTTTCGGCGAGATCCTGGCGTACCGCAATGGTCCAGGTATTGTTAGCCGGGGCCGGAGTCAGCCAGACCAGTTTGTTCTGCTCTGCGTCCAGCTTTTTCACTTTGTCATAGCCCTGTTGGGCATTTTTCCACGCTGGATCGTTCTCCTGTTTAAAGAAGAACGCGCCATTGCCGGTATATTCCGGGTAAATATCCAGTTCACCAGAGGTAATGGCGCCACGCACCACCGGGGTTGTGCCTAACTGGACTTTGTTGACCGTCTTTACGCCATGGCTTTCCAGCACCTGTAAAATGATATTGCCCAGCAGCGCCCCTTCCGTATCAATTTTGGAACCCACTTTAACCGGCTCAGCGGCCTGCGCACCGGCGGCCAGTATTAACAATCCTGCTGCGCTCCATTGCGAAAATGATTTCATGCGTATTCCCCGTTATTTTTGTGATGCCCGGAATTCTGGCTGTGCAAAAAGCGTAGTTGAGAATTAGCCGGGAGGGTATCTCTGGTTCAGATTTTGATGTTACTGATTAGACGAAGCGGTTATAACGTGGAGCGTTGCTCCGTTCACGGAGGGTAAAGGTTCGTTTTAATCCTGTGGAGCCAGACCGTTCCCCTCACCCCTGCCCTCTCCCCAAAAAGGGGCGAGGGAGAAAAGCGT
>DFPL01000093.1:0-3234 GCA_002377245.1 Enterobacteriaceae bacterium UBA3516 | reverse complement strand
GGATGCGCGGCGAGGGTGCGAGTTACAGGAATGTAACATCGCGCCCGACCCGATAGCCTGGAGGAATAAGCGGAAGGCACCGCGAAGCGGCAATTTTCCTGGCCGGGAGCCAGGATTGTTAAGGAGGCGGCGGAGAGCCTCCTTAACACGTTCACGTGTGGATAGGCTTCAGAGAAGCATTGAACTTAAGGTGAACGGAACCATTCCACCCATTTCACCCTTCCACCCATTCCACCCTTCCCCCATCACTTCAGCTCAAACGAACTCTGTTTCACACGGGCGGAATCCACCCCAACAAAGACGTTAAACTTACCCGGCTCCGCATCGTACTTCATCCGCTGATTCCAGAACTTCAGCGCATCCAGATCAATCGGGAAGCTGACCGTTTTGGTCTCACCCGCTTTCAGATCCACTTTTTCAAAACCGCGCAGCTCTTTCACCGGACGGCTCATCGAGGCCGTTTCGTCCTGCAGGTACATCTGAATCACCGTCGCACCGTCACGCTTACCGGTGTTAGTCACTTCAACACTGGCGGTGACCTTGCCGTCACGGGTCATTGTCGGCGCGGACATTTTCACGTCAGAGACAGTAAACGTGGTGTAGCTCAGGCCATAACCGAACGGATACAACGGACCATTAGCCTCATCAAAGTAACGTGACGTGTACTTGTTAGGGTTGTCGGCATTGTAAGGTCGACCAGTATTAAGATGGCTGTAATAGACCGGCACCTGCCCGACGGAACGCGGGAAGGACATCGGCAGCTTACCGGACGGGTTATAATCGCCGAACAGCACGTCGGCAATGGCGTTACCGCCTTCGGTGCCTGCAAACCAGGTTTCCAGAATCGCATCCGCTTGCTGATCTTCTTTTACCAACGCCAGGGGACGCCCGTTCATCAGAACCAGTACCAACGGCTTGCCGGTCGCTTTCAGCGCAGCAATCAAATCACGCTGACTTTGCGGGATGGTCAGGTCTGTACGGCTGGAGGCTTCGTGCGCCATCCCCTGTGCTTCGCCAACCACGGCCACGACCACATCCGATTTCTTCGCCGCGTCGACCGCTTCGTCAATCATCGCCTGCGGGGTGCGCTTGTCCTGCACAACGGCGGGTTCGTATTGGTTAAGGAAATCGACAATACCCTGATCGTCGGTGATATTTGAGCCGCGGGCATAAATCACCGAGCCCTGGTTGCCCATCGCATTGCGGATACCCGTCAGCACGGTCACCGACTGCCCTGCTACCCCAGCGGCAGACCAGCTTCCCATCATGTCACGCTTGCTGTCCGCCAGCGCCCCCACCACGGCCACGGTGGCATCCTTTTTCAACGGCAGCGTTTCCTGACGGTTTTTCAGCAGCACCAGGCTTTGACGCGCCACTTCACGCGCTTCTTTGCGGTGCAGACGGCTTTCCGCATTGGTATCCTGCGGGTCAGTCTCTTTTGCACCGAGATGGCTATACGGGTCGTTAAACAGCCCCATATCGTATTTCACGTTAAGTACATGACGCGCCGCATCGTCGAGCTCCGCCATGGTGACCTTACCGGACTTCACCAGTCCTGGCAGATACTTGCTGTAATACTCATCGCTCATGCTCATGTTGATGCCGGACTTCAGTGCTACACGCACCGCATCCTCAGGGTCGGCAGCCACGCCGTGCTTGATAAGCTCTTTAATCGCCCCGTGGTCGGACACCGTGATGCCCTTAAAGCCCCACTCGTCGCGCAGGACATCTTTAAGCAGCCAGGCGTCCGAGGTGGCAGGCGTGCCGTTCAGAGAGTTAAGAGCCACCATCACCGCGCCACTGCCTGCATCCAGGCCCGCTTTATAGGGCGGCAGATAATCATTGAACAGACGCTGCGGGCTCATATCGACGGTGTTGTACTCTTTCCCGCCCTCTACCGCGCCATAGGCGGCAAAGTGTTTCACGCTGGTCATCACCGAATAGCGGTCCGCCGGGCTTTTGCCCTGCATGGCTTTCACCATTGCCACGCCCATTTCGGTGGTCAGGAAGGTGTCTTCACCGAAGCCTTCTGACGCACGACCCCAACGCGGATCGCGGGACACATCAACCATCGGTGCCCAGGTCATGTTCAGGCCATCATCCGCCGCTTCGTACGCAGACACGCGTCCGACGGTGTTTACCGCATCAAGGTTGAAGCTGGAGGCAAGGCCGAGGCTTATAGGGAAGACCGTACGCTGGCCATGCAGCACATCGTACGCAAAGAACAGAGGAATTTTCAGGCGGCTCAACTGCATGGCCTGGTCCTGCATCGCCCGGATATCCTGACGGGTGACGGTGTTAAAAATTGCGCCAACCTGATTTTTGCCAATCATCTCGCGAATGGCTTCTTTCGGGTTATCCGGGCCAACGCTGATTAAACGCAGCTGGCCGATTTTCTCGTCAACCGTCATTTTTTTGAGTAAATCAGTGACAAATGCATCCCTTGCTTCAGGCGTTAACGGATGATTACCAAACATCTCTTCTGCCAGCGCAGGTTGCAGCGCCAGGCTCACAGCGACACCTACAGTACATAGCCATTTCATGTCGTTCATTCTCTCGTTATATAGCCCAAACACCGACCAGACCGTGAAAAAAACGCAGTGTGCCATAATCGTAGTCGGGCTTGCAGAGTTATTCTCTGATTTTTCTGAGAATTCCCCACTTTCCGGGACTATTCTTTAAGGCGAGATCGTTCTTTCACCACAAGGAGTGGAAAATGTCTTCCGCAACTTCTCAGGAAAATATCGCCTTTATCAGCGAACTACGCCGTATTGTTGGCACAAATCATCTGCTCACCGACCCGGCGAAAACGGCCCGTTATCGCAAAGGTTTCCGCTCCGGCCAGGGGGAGGCTCTCGCAGTGGCCTTCCCCGGCTCGCTGCTGGAACTCTGGCGTCTTCTCGCCGCCTGCGTTAGCGCCGATAAAATCATCCTCATGCAAGCCGCCAACACTGGCCTGACCGAAGGCTCAACGCCTAACGGTAATGATTACGACCGCGACATTATTATTATCAGTACCCTGCGGCTGGATAAGCTGCACCTGATTGATAAAGGCGAGCAGGTGCTGGCCTTCCCCGGCACCACGCTCTATTCACTGGAAAAGGCCCTCAAACCGCTGGGGCGTGAACCCCATTCGGTGATCGGATCGTCCTGTATTGGTGCCTCGGTGATCGGCGGGATCTGCAACAACTCCGGCGGCGCGCTGGTGCAGCGTGGCCCGGCCTACACCGAAAT
>DFPL01000094.1 GCA_002377245.1 Enterobacteriaceae bacterium UBA3516 | reverse complement strand
GTACAGGTCATCGGTAAAACGCTGGTGCTTTATCGTCCGTCTAAAGAGCGCAAAATCTCGCTACCGCGCTAAGGATATCCTTAATTGAACACAAAATCTGTGTAAAACGAGGGGTTTTCGCTAGTAGACGAGCAAAATGCCATGCTCAAGGAGTTGTTAAAAGGCCGCAATGCGGCCTTTTTCTTTTCTTTACAATACGTCAACAATCGTGTTTTGCGAAGAAATTACACGTATTCCACTTTGATAATTTCAAATTCGACATCACCGCCAGGGGTGCGAATGTTGACCACATCATCCTGTTCTTTGCCGACCAGGCCACGCGCGATCGGTGAATTTACCGAGATCAGATTCTGCTTAAAATCAGCCTCATCGTCACCCACAATACGGTAGGTTTGCTCTTCATCATTGTCGAGATTGAGCACGGTGACGGTAGAACCAAAAATAACGCGGCCATTGTTCGGGATTTTCGAAATGTCAATGACCTGTGCGTTTGACAGCTTGGCTTCGATGTCTTTGATACGCCCTTCGCAAAAACCCTGCTGCTCACGCGCCGCGTGATATTCAGCATTTTCTTTCAAATCGCCGTGTTCGCGCGCTTCCGCAATGGCGGCAATGATTACAGGGCGACGCACGGACTTCAGATGGTCCAGCTCTTCACGAAGTTTTTCGGCACCGCGTAAAGTCATCGGAATAGCTTGCATTTATATACCTCTTAAACATTCCTGTAGGGAGCAGTTCTTCCGCCCCGGTTGCTATGTCTGACCAAAAAAGGACGCTGCCCCGGGTCAGAAGCAATAGAAAACTGACCCGGAGACAAAGCTCCAGGTCAGCGGCAATTTTTCAATTTGATACGCATTTTAACCGGAAGTTCACTATGGGTCATCGTTTACTTTCCGGGTCGATGCACCGTAGTATGACGGCTTGTTTCCAGGTTGTTAGCGCGAGATTATGCGATTTTCCAGATTTATCATCGGATTGACCACGAGTATAGCCCTGAATGTTCAGGCCGCGAATGTCGACGAATACATTAACCAATTGCCTGACGGTGCAAACCTTGCGTTGATGGTACAGAAAGTGGGTGCTCAGGGGCCGGAGATTGATTATCACGCCAATCAAATGGCGCTGCCGGCCAGTACGCAAAAGGTGATCACGGCGTTGGCCGCACTCTTGCAACTGGGTCCCGATTTTCGTTTTACCACCACCCTGGAAACCAAAGGCACGGTAAATAGCAGCGTGCTCAAAGGCGATCTTATCGCACGATTTGGCGGCGATCCAACGTTAAAACGCCAGAATATCCGCAATATGGTGGCGACATTAAAAAAATCCGGGATAGAGAAAATCGATGGCAATGTGCTTATCGACACCTCTGTCTTTGCCAGCCATGATAAGGCACCCGGCTGGCCCTGGAATGACATGACGCAATGTTTCAGTGCCCCACCAGCCGCTGCCATCATCGATCGTAACTGTTTTTCCATTTCGTTATACAGCGCACAAAAAGCGGGAGACCTGGCGTATATCCGCGTCGCTTCCTACTATCCAGTCAATATGTTCAGCCAGGTGCGGACCCTGGCGCGCGGCTCTTCAGAAGCCCAGTATTGTGAGCTGGACGTGGTGCCTGGCGACTTAAATCGCTTCACGTTAACAGGGTGCCTGCCGCAACGCGCTGAGCCGCTGCCTTTGGCGTTCGCCATTCAGGACGGTGCCAGCTATGCGGGCGCAATTCTTAAGGCTGAGCTCGCAGACGCCGGCATCAGCTATTCCGGCACACTGTTACGCCAGACGTTGGTCAATGAGTCAGGAACCGTGATTGCAACAACGCAATCAGCGCCACTGCATGATTTACTCAAAACGATGTTGAAAAAATCGGACAACATGATTGCCGATACGGTTTTCCGAATGATTGGTCACGCTCGTTTTGGCGTTCCCGGTACCTGGCGAGCCGGTTCTGATGCGGTCAGACAGATTTTGCGTCAGCAGGCCGGTGTGGATATTGGCAATACCATTATTGCTGATGGCTCCGGGTTATCTCGTCATAACCTGATTGCCCCTTCCACAATGATGCAAGTGTTGCAATACATCGCGCAACACGACAGTGAACTCAACTACATATCTATGCTGCCGCTGGCGGGTCATGATGGCTCGCTGCAATACCGTGCCGGGCTGCATGAAGCAGGTGTAGACGGTAAGGTTTCAGCGAAGACGGGCTCGTTACAGGGAGTCTATAACCTGGCGGGTTTCATTACGACATCAAGCGGGCAGAGGATGGCCTTCGTGCAGTACCTCTCAGGCTATGCCGTTGAGCCTGCAGACCAGCGTAATCGTCGCATTCCTTTGGTACGTTTCGAAAGCCGTTTATATAAAGACATCTACCAGAACAACTAATAAAAAAGCCGGATAGCAGTCAAACTGTTACCCGGCTCTCAATCTGACACCCTGCATATTCAATGCAGGGTGATGATTAACTTAACGTTTGTAGATGAATTCGACGCCTTCTTCATCATCTTCGTCCCAATCGTCGTCATCGAGATCGTCTTCTTCAACCTCAACCTCTTCGAGCTGCTGACGATGGTAATCGTCCCACATGAACTCGACTTTCTCAGGCTGCTTCGCTTCCTGCGCTTTCTCGACCGGGTTCTCAATGATGAAGGTCATCACATCCCAGCAAAGATCTTTCACACCCTGGTGGCTGGCTGCAGAGATCAAATAGAACTCCCCTTCCCAACCCAGAGCGTCAGCAATTTCTTTCGCTTTGGTCTGTGCCGTTTCTTTATCCATCAGGTCGATTTTATTGAAAACCAACCAGCGAGGTTTGGCCGCCAGTTGCTCGCTGTATTTTTCCAGCTCACCGATGATGATGCGCGCGTTTTCAACCGGATCTGAACCATCAATCGGATCAATGTCGATCAGATGAAGCAGAACACGACATCGCTCAAGGTGTTTCAGGAAGCGAATACCGAGTCCGGCACCTTCTGCGGCACCTTCAATCAAGCCTGGAATATCGGCAACCACGAAGCTCTTTTCGTTGTCCATACGAACAACACCTAAGCTCGGCACCAGGGTAGTAAACGGATAATCCGCCACTTTCGGTTTTGCCGCCGAGACAGCACGGATGAAGGTCGATTTGCCGGCATTCGGCATACCGAGCATACCCACGTCAGCCAGCAGCATCAGCTCCAGCGCCAGCTCGCGTTTATCACCGGGTGTACCCATCGTTTTTTGGCGCGGGGTACGGTTGACAGAGGATTTAAAGCGCGTGTTGCCCAGCCCATGCCAGCCACCTTTGGCTACCATCAGACGTTGACCATGATTGGTCATGTCGCCCATGGTCTCACCGGTGCCCTGATCGATGACGCGTGTTCCCATAGGGACTTTAACGGTCACGTCTTTTCCGCGCTTACCGGTACAGTCACGACCCTGGCCATTCTGGCCACGCTCTGCACGGAAGGATTTTTCAAAACGGTAGTCGATCAGGGTGTTCAGGTTTTCGTCAGCTTCCAGCCACACGTCACCGCCATCACCACCGTCGCCGCCATCAGGGCCGCCATGCGGAATATATTTTTCGCGACGGAAGCTAACGCAACCATTGCCACCATCACCTGCCACGACCAGGATTGTCGCTTCATCAACAAACTTCATTTTACTCTCCGTTACTCATTCGCCTGAGCGGGGCATAGTGACGATCACTTCACGCTTACGCCATCGTCCCCAGAGACGATGGCCAATGGCGGAATACATCGCTCCCGCAACCACGACAAACGCACCGAGATAACCGATAAGGTTTAACATCGGTCTGGCGAAAAAATCGGGCCAGGCCATTGATAATAAATCTGAAAATAGCAGTGTAAACAGAGGAGTCAGCGTAATTAACGCGCTCACCTGCGCTGCCTGCCAGCGCGCCATCGCTTC
>DFPL01000322.1:15598-33879 GCA_002377245.1 Enterobacteriaceae bacterium UBA3516 | reverse complement strand
GCTTCAATGTATTCCAGACCTTTGTTCATCATGGTGGCTGAATCAACGGAGATTTTTCGTCCCATTGACCAGTTCGGATGGCGGCAAGCCTGATCCGGCGTCATTGCGGCCAGTTCAGACAAAGGCGTCTCTCGAAATGGGCCACCTGACCCGGTAAGCAAAATCGACATTACGCCGTTCTGCTCTAAATCAGCGTACCCCAGGTTGTGTTGAATTGTTTCCGGCAAACTCTGAAAAATAGCGTTATGTTCGCTATCTACCGGAAGAAGCTGCGCCCCACTCGCCTGCACCGCCTCCATAAAAAGACGACCACAGGTCACCAGAGATTCTTTATTGGCGAGCAGTACGGTTTTGCCGGCACGAATGGCAGCAAGGGTCGGTACCAGACCGGCAGCCCCCACAATCGCCGCCATGACCTGATCAACATCATCAAGCGCAGCCATTTCGCAGGCAGCCTGTTGACCGCTCATCACTTCTGTACCGCTATTGTGCTGCTGCAATGTGGTACGCAATTCGCGCGCGCTGGCTTCATCATCCATCACGGCGAAACGCGGCCTGAACTCCAGGCACTGTTCAACCATACGAGCAACATTTTTACCAGCAACGAGAGCCGTGACGGAAAAACGGTCGGGATTGTGGCGAACCACATCGAGCGTGCTGCAACCAATAGAACCTGTTGAGCCCAGAAGGGTTATATGCTTCATGAAACGCTCACACTATTGCGCGGATAAAAAGCAAAACGCCGTCAGCAAAGCCGCATGGCAGCTCTCTGTACGGCGTTTTAATGGATAGCAGTCTTAGAACTGCATCAGTTCAGCTTCTTTATCTGCCAGCGCCGCATCAATTTTCTTGATTGCTGCGTCAGTCAGTTTCTGGACATCGTCTTGAGAACGACGATCGTCATCTTCGCTGATTTCTTTATCTTTCAGTAACGCTTTTACCTTGTCGTTTGCATCGCGACGCACGTTACGCACGGAGACACGGCCCTGCTCTGCTTCACCACGAACCACTTTAATAAGGTCCTTACGACGCTCTTCTGTCAGTGCTGGCAGCGGAACGCGGATATCGGTGCCCGCAGAGCTTGGGTTCAGACCTAAATCGGAGGCCATGATGGCCTTCTCAACAGCCGGGCCCATTGAACGGTCGAATACGTTGATTTTCAGCGTGCGGGTATCTTCTACCGTGACCTGTGCCAGCTGACGCAGCGGGGTCGGTGTGCCGTAGTATTCCACGACGATGCCATCCAGCAGGCTTGGAGAAGCACGGCCAGTACGAATTTTGCTGATTTGGGTTTTGAACGCTTCTACGCATTTTTCCATGCGTACTTCAGCATCTTTTCTGATGTCGTTAATCACGTTACGAATCCTTGAAAACTTGTCTCGGGCAAACCATACATCACCAGTGTGGTGAGTATAGTCTCGTTCGGTACAAGGCACCGTGAAAGATGCCTGCCACAATCGCTAAATTATAAAGCGGAATCTTACCTTTATTTGTTGCCTACGGGAATTATTCCGTAATCAACGTGCCTTCTTTTTCGCCCATCACAACGCGGCGCAGCGCGCCAGGCTTGTTCATGTTGAAGACACGGATAGGCAACTTATGGTCACGCGCCAGCGTAAATGCAGCCAAATCCATGACTTTCAGCTCTTTATCCAACACTTCGGTATAGGTGAGTTGCTCGTACATGGTCGCAGTAGGATCTTTTGCCGGATCGGCAGTAAAGACACCATCCACTTTGGTCGCTTTCAGTACCACATCGGCTTCAATTTCGATGCCGCGCAGACAGGCTGCGGAGTCGGTGGTAAAGAACGGATTACCTGTCCCCGCGCTCAGGATAACCACGCGGTTGTTGCGCAGCAGGCTGATTGCTTCAGCCCAGCTGTAATTGTCACACACGCCATTCAATGGAATAGCGGACATCAGGCGGGCGTTCACATAGGCGCGGTGAAGCGCATCGCGCATGGCCAAACCATTCATCACAGTCGCCAGCATGCCCATGTGGTCGCCCACAACGCGGTTCATACCCGCTTTCGCGAGCCCTGCACCACGGAACAGGTTACCGCCACCAATCACCACACCAACCTGAATGCCCAGTTCCACCAGTTCTTTGATTTCCTGAGCCATACGATCAAGGATGCTTGCGTCAATACCGAAGCCTTCCGTACCCTGAAGAGCTTCACCACTCAGCTTAAGCAGAATACGTTTGTAGACGGGTTTTGCATTGGTAGCCATGTTTCTTTCCTGAGACTGTCAACGATTGAAATGAGTTAATTCCGGCGACATTGTACGTCGCTTTTCAGCGCAACCACTATAAGGGTTAACTGAATTTACAAGATGGGCGCAAAAAGAAGCCGCCCTCAGGCGGCTTCTTCTTTTTATTAAGACTGCTTGGACATTGCAGCAACTTCTGCTGCGAAGTCAGTCTCAACTTTCTCGATACCTTCACCCACTTCGAAGCGGATGAAGTTAGTCACGTCAGCGTTGTGCTCTTTCAGCAGCTGAGCAACAGTTTTGCTCGGATCCATAACGAAAGGCTGGCCGGTCAGAGAAACTTCGCCGGTGAATTTCTTCATGCGGCCTTCAACCATTTTCTCTGCGATTTCTTTCGGCTTGCCAGACTGCATGGCGATGTCCAGCTGAACCTGGAACTCTTTCTCAACAACTTCAGCAGACACGTCTTCCGGTTTAACGAATTCAGGTTTGCTTGCAGCGATGTGCATTGCCAGCTGTTTAACCAGCTCTTCATCAGCGCCTTTAGCCGCAACCAGAACACCGATGCGCGCACCGTGCAGGTAAGAACCCAGCACTTCGCCTTCCAGAGCAGCAACACGACGGATGTTGATGTTCTCACCGATTTTAGCAACCAGCGCGACACGTTCTTCTTCGAACTGTGCTTTCAGAACTTCAACGTCAGTGATTTTGCCAGCAACAGCTGCGTCCAGAACTTTGTTAGCAAATGCCTGGAAACCGCCATCTTTCGCAACGAAGTCAGTCTGGCAGTTTACTTCCAGAATGATGCCGTAGGTACCGTCGATCTTAGTGATGATCACGCCGTCAGCAGCAACGTTGCCTGCTTTTTTCGCTGCTTTGATAGCACCGGACTTACGCATGTTTTCGATTGCCAGCTCGATGTCGCCGTTAGCTTCAGTCAGTGCTTTTTTGCAATCCATCATGCCTGCGCCAGTACGCTCGCGCAGCTCTTTTACCAGGGATGCGGTAATTTCAGCCATTCTTTAATCCTCGGGAGAGATGACCTGCCCGGCAATCAGCCAGACAGGTTTAAAAGTGAAAAAGGGGCCCAAAAGTGGCCCCTATCCATACTCGGTACTAATAAGGGATGGACCTTATTATTCAGCTTCTACGAAGCTTTCTTCCGCCTGAACAGCCAGATCCTGAGAACGGCCTTCACGTACGGTAGCAGCAACAGCATTCAGATACAGGCTAACTGCACGGATTGCGTCGTCGTTACCCGGGATAACGAAGTCAACACCGTCCGGATCGGAGTTGGTATCAACGATAGCAAATACCGGGATACCCAGGTTGTTTGCTTCTTTGATCGCGATGTGTTCGTGGTCAGCGTCGATAACGAACAGTGCGTCCGGCAGGCCGCCCATGTCTTTGATACCGCCCAGGCTGTTTTCCAGCTTGTCCAGTTCACGAGTACGCATCAGCGCTTCTTTCTTGGTCAGCTTGTCGAAAGTACCGTCCTGAGACTGAGTTTCCAGATCTTTCAGACGTTTGATTGACTGACGAACAGTTTTCCAGTTAGTCAGCATGCCGCCCAACCAGCGATGGTTCACGAAGAACTGATCGCAGTTGTTAGCTGCTTCTTTCACCGCTTCGCTCGCAGCGCGTTTAGTACCAACGAAAAGGATTTTGCCTTTACGAGAAGAGATCTTGTTCAGTTCAGCCAGAGCTTCGTTGAACATCGGTACAGTTTTCTCAAGGTTGATGATGTGAACTTTGTTACGTGCGCCGAAGATGAAAGGCTTCATTTTCGGGTTCCAGTAACGGGTCTGGTGACCGAAGTGAACACCAGCCTTGAGCATGTCGCGCATGGAAACAGTTGCCATGATTAGAACCTCTATATAAAAGTTGGGGTTATGCCTCCACGTATCCCATATTACCGACCCCTAAGGGCACCCCGGAATATGTGTCGATACGTGTGTGTTATTTACACAAAGTGAGATTTGTCGACTTCGTTCCGAAGAGGAACGTGAGTCCGGCGCGCTTTATACCACAAACAGCAGCCAGACTCCAATCATTGTTAACGGAGAACGCGCGGCTGAACAGTGAATTTCATGTGACAAACACGCGCCATCCCGCAGCAAAGCGTAGCACCTCGAACACGGATGCGGCACAAAAGGCGCCTGGCAAAATGATTCTCAATTTGGCAGCGGGCGGGCCTGACTGTTACCATTAGCGGTACTTGAACTAAATAATGTCGAAAATCGGCACTGATGGACAGAATCAATGGCTATCTCAATTAAGACCCCAGAAGAAATCGAAAAAATGCGCGTGGCTGGCCGCCTTGCCGCTGAAGTGCTGGAAATGATCGAGCAACACATCAAACCTGGCGTAAGCACTGGCGAACTGGATCGTATTTGTAACGATTACATCGTGAATGAGCAGCATGCAGTTTCGGCTTGCCTCGGCTATCACGGTTTCCCGAAATCCGTGTGTATTTCCATTAACGAAGTGGTCTGCCACGGTATCCCGGATGACGAAAAACTGCTGAAAGATGGCGATATCGTGAACATCGACGTGACCGTCATTAAAGACGACTATCACGGCGATACCTCCAAAATGTTTATCGTAGGCAAGCCTACGATTCTCGGCGAACGCCTGTGCCGCGTCACTCAGGACAGCCTCTATTTGTCCCTTCGTATGGTTAAACCTGGCATTCGCCTGCGCACGCTGGGTGCTGCCATTCAGAAATACGTTGAAGGCGAAGGTTTCTCCGTTGTACGCGAATATTGTGGTCACGGTATTGGCCGTGTTTTCCACGAAGAGCCCCAGGTGCTGCACTACGACGCGGACGATGGCGGCGTGGTGTTGCAGGCGGGCATGACGTTCACCATCGAACCGATGGTAAACGCCGGTGATTACCGCATCCGTACCATGAAAGACGGTTGGACGGTGAAAACAAAAGACCGCAGCCTGTCAGCGCAATATGAACATACCATTGTTGTGACTGAGAACGGTTGCGAGATCCTGACCCTGCGTAAAGACGACACTATCCCGGCAATCCTCACTGCGGAATAATCTCTTACGTATGCGTTCATGAAGCGGCCTGTAAGGGGCCGCTTTTTTATTGACCCGCTCAGAAAACTTGCTTATTTCTTCCGTAAGCACGCACAATTTTCCCTTATATTTCCTGCCATGCTTCATAAAGATAAACGTCTTTTCATTTCCGGTTATCTCTTTTAACTTGTCTGATGAAATGCATGTCTTAACCTTTACTGAATACGTTTTGTCCGCACCGACATATTTACGCCCCGTGTCGTGATTTGCTGTCCCATAGATTAGGGTGGCCTGTTAATGAGCAATACATTTTCTGAACAATTTGTCAGTACGCTAAAACCCACGTTACCAGGTCAGCCTGCTTATCCCGGCGACTGGTCATCAAGTGAACTGACCGTCGCGACAATCAAAGCCCGTATAGACAGCTTCCAGCAGTGGCTGGGGCATGTTTTTGATGCCGGGTTGTCAGCAGAGCAACTCATTGAGGCACGGACTGAATTTATTGACCAGTTGCTGCAACGACTGTGGCTGGACTACGGCTTTGGTGAGCAAAGTGACATTGCCCTGGTTGCCGTCGGCGGCTATGGCCGTGGTGAGCTACATCCCCTTTCTGATATTGATTTGCTGATTTTGAGTCGGGCAAAACTCTCCGATGAAGGGGCACAAAAGATTGGTGAATTACTCACTCTGCTCTGGGATGTGAAGCTGGAAGTGGGACACAGCGTGCGCACCTTAGAAGAGTGCCTGCTGGAAGGATTATCCGATTTAACCGTGGCCACCAACCTGATTGAATCGCGCCTGCTCATCGGTGATGTCGCGCTATTTCTGGAGCTGCAAAAACACATCTTCAGCGAGTCATTCTGGCCATCGGAAAAGTTCTTCCCGGCAAAAGTCGTGGAACAGAACGATCGCCACCAGCGTTATCACGGTACGAGCTACAATCTGGAACCTGATATTAAAAGCAGCCCCGGCGGACTGCGTGATATTCACACCCTGCAGTGGGTTGCACGCCGCCATTTTGGCGCCACCTCAATGGATGAGATGGTCGGCTTTGGCTTCCTGACCGAAGCCGAGCGTAATGAACTCAACGAATGCCTGCACCTGCTCTGGCGGATACGCTTTGCTCTTCACCTTGAACTCAACCGTTACGACAACCGACTGCTGTTCGACCGTCAGCTCAGCGTTGCCCAGCGTCTGAATTACGTCGGCGAAGGCAATCAGCCCGTCGAACATATGATGAAGGATTTCTACCGTGTCACGCGCCGGGTTACCGAACTGAACCAGATGCTGTTGCAGCTGTTCGATGAAGCCATACTGGCGCTGACGACGGATGAAAAACCACGCGCCATTGATGATGAGTTTCAGCTACGGGGGTCACTGATTGATCTCCGTGATGAAACGCTGTTCATTCGTGAACCGCAGGCGATACTGCGTATGTTCTATATTATGGTGCGCAATAGCAGCATCACCGGGATCTACTCGACCACGCTTCGCCATCTGCGCCATGCACGCCGACACCTGACCCAGCCATTGTGCTACATCCCGGAAGCGCGTTCGATTTTCCTCAGTCTGCTGCGTCATCCAGGTGCGGTAAAACGTGGGCTCTTGCCAATGCATCGCCACAGCGTGTTGTGGGCCTATATGCCGCAGTGGTCGCACATTGTTGGTCAGATGCAGTTTGATCTTTTTCACGCTTATACCGTTGATGAGCACACCATCCGGGTCATGCTGAAACTGGAAACCTTTGCCGATGAAGCCACGCGTCCGCGCCATCCGCTTTGTGTCGACCTCTGGCCACGTCTGACCCACCCTGAGCTCATTTTAATCGCCGCATTATTCCATGATATCGCCAAAGGACGGGGCGGCGACCATTCGGTACTGGGTGCGCAGGATGTACTGAAATTTGCCGAACTCCACGGCCTTAACTCCAGGGAGACCCAACTGGTCGCCTGGCTTGTGCGCAATCATCTGTTAATGTCGGTCACCGCCCAGCGTCGCGACATTCAGGATCCGGAAGTCATCAAGCAGTTCGCCGAGGAGATGCAAACGGAAAATCGTCTGCGTTTCCTAGTTTGCCTGACGGTGGCCGACATCTGCGCGACCAACGAAACCCTCTGGAATAGCTGGAAGCAGAGCCTGCTGCGCGAACTCTATTTCGCCACGGAGAAGCAGCTCCGTCGTGGTATGCAGAATACGCCGGATATGCGCGAACGCGTGCGCCATCATCAATTGCAGGCGTTGGCGCTGTTGCGCATGGACAATATTGATGAAGAAAAACTGCATCAGATTTGGGCACGCTGTCGCGCCAACTATTTTGTCCGCCACAGCCCAAATCAACTGGCCTGGCATGCGCGGCACCTGCTTAAGCACGACCTCAGCAAGCCGCTGATTTTGCTTAGTCCTCAGGCAACACGCGGCGGAACCGAGATTTTTATCTGGAGTCCGGACAGACCCTATCTGTTTGCTGCGGTCTGCGCTGAGCTGGACCGGCGCAACCTGAGCGTTCACGATGCACAAATTTTCACGACGCGCGACGGCATGGCGATGGACACCTTTATCGTGCTGGAGCCCGACGGTAGCCCGCTTTCTGCCGATCGGCACGAAGCAACCCGCTTTGGCCTTGAACAGGCCATTACGCAGCACTCCTGGCAGCCACCGCAGCCGCGTCGCCAACCGGCCAAATTGCGCCACTTTAATGTTGATACTGAGGTCAATTTCCTGCCCACACATACCGACAGACGCACCTTCCTGGAGCTGATTGCCCTTGACCAGCCAGGGCTACTTGCCCGCGTAGGGAAAGTTTTTGCCGACCTGGGTATTTCACTGCACGGGGCGCGAATTACGACAATTGGTGAGCGAGTAGAAGATTTATTTATAATCGCGACAGCCGACCGGCGTGGCCTTAATAATGAGCTGCAACGCGAGGTACAACAACGGTTGACAGAGGCCCTCAATCCAAACGATAAAGGGTAACGTTTTTTTTTACAGAGATGGAAAGAGTCATAATGCAGCAGTTACAGAACGTTATTGAAGCCGCTTTCGAGCGTCGCGCAGAGATCACCCCGGCAAACGTAGATACCGTTACCCGTGAAGCGGTTAACCAGGTTATCTCCCTGTTGGATTCAGGCGCACTGCGCGTCGCAGAGAAGATTGACGGCCAGTGGGTTACTCACCAGTGGCTCAAGAAGGCAGTTCTGCTCTCGTTCCGCATTAACGATAATCAGGTTATCGACGGTGCGGAAAGCCGCTACTTCGATAAAGTGCCGATGAAATTTGCCAACTATGACGAAGCGCGCTTCCAGAAAGAAGGCTTCCGCGTCGTTCCTCCTGCAGCCGTTCGTCAGGGCGCTTTTATTGCACGTAATACCGTGCTGATGCCGTCCTACGTCAACATTGGCGCTTACGTCGACGAAGGCACCATGGTAGATACCTGGGCGACAGTAGGTTCCTGTGCGCAGATTGGTAAAAACGTTCACCTGTCCGGTGGGGTCGGCATCGGCGGTGTTCTGGAGCCGCTGCAGGCTAACCCAACCATTATCGAAGATAACTGCTTCATCGGCGCACGTTCTGAAGTTGTTGAAGGTGTTATCGTTGAAGAAGGTTCCGTTATCTCCATGGGCGTCTATATTGGACAGAGCACCCGTATTTACGATCGTGAAACCGGTGAAGTGCACTATGGCCGTGTACCGGCGGGCTCCGTTGTCGTTTCCGGCAACCTGCCGTCCAAAGACGGTAAATACAGCCTGTACTGTGCTGTGATCGTTAAGAAAGTCGATGCGAAAACGCGTGGCAAAGTGGGCATCAACGAACTGCTGCGCACCATCGATTAAGTCATACCCTCTTCCAGTTCGGGAGAGGGTGACATATACCGCCTTTTTAACATATTACAGTGGCGAAAATAGATTTTTTCGTTAATTATTCATAGGTTATGTTGAGCTTAAGGGTACCGCTATGTACGATAATCTGAAAAGTTTAGGCATTACCAATCCTGATGAAATTGACCGTTACAGCCTCCGCCAGGAAGCCAATAACGACATCCTGAAAATCTATTTTCACAAGGACAAAGGCGAGTTTTTTGCTAAAAGCGTAAAGTTTAAATACCCTCGTCAGCGTAAGACGGTGGTCGCGGATGGTATCGGTCAGGGTTACAAAGAAGTGCAGGAGATCAGTCCAAACCTGCGCTATGTGATTGATGAGCTTGACCAGATTTGCCAGCGCGATCGCACTGATGTGGATTTGAAACGCAAGATCCTTGACGATCTCCGCCATCTTGAAAGCGTGGTTGCCAACAAGATCAATGAAATTGAATCTGACCTGGAAAAACTCACGCGCAATAAGTAATGGGGAGGGGTGCAGTCTGATGCCCTCACCTCGGCCCTCTCCCTCGGGAGAAGGTGCCAACAGCAAAACGGCAGCCCTGCGGCTGCCGTTTTACTTTTACCTAACGCTGCTCATCCAGCTGTAGTGCCACGTACAGCAGCAGTCTGTCATCAAAATTGCCTAAATCTAATCCCGTTAACTCAGAAATACGGTTCAGCCGATATTCCAGCGTATTACGGTGAATAAAGAGGGCTTTTGAGGTTGCCAGGGGCTGTACGTTATGACGGAACCATGCCGACAACGTCCGGCGCAACAGCCCGTTGTTGTCCATTGCTTTAAGTCGCTGAAGTGGACGAGAGAGTTCGTTGGCCTGCCAGCCGCCGCGAAGGCTGTCGAGCAATACAGGCAGCATTAAATCCTGATAGAAGTAGCTGCGGCTTTCCGGCATACGCTGTTTACCCACCATCATGGTGGTGCGCGCGGTACGGTATGAACGGGCGATACTTCCCGGCCCGGTAAAGTAATTTCCCAGCGAGACACGAAAACGCAATTGACCGTTTTCTTTCATGCGCTGAATAAGCTGCTCAACACGTTTACGATGATCTTCGGCATCCCAACGGCCAAACTGATTGAGCGCAGGCTTGAGCACCACCATTTCCGTCAGAGAAACAATCGCGATGAGATTATTGCGTTCGGGGGTGGTCAGCGCGTTTTGCAGTTGCTGAAGCTCAGCCATGGCGCTGTCTACGCCTAACTGACCGCTGTCGACTTCCACCACGGCAACCACACGCGGCTGATTCAAATCAATACCTAAACGCTGGGCCCATTCGGTGAGTGCTGGCGTGTGCTCTTCAGCCTGAATCAGGTTCATGACCAGCTCTTCACGCAGGCGGCTATCCTGCGCAAGGAGGTGCATCAAACGGGATTGCTCAAGCATCATTTCGGCAGTCATGCACACCAGCTCGCCGTACTTACGTAACGATTCGGGTTCTCCCGTCAGGCCAATAACGCCCACGATCTCCCCTTCAAGACGCAGCGGCAGGTTGATGCCCTGGCGTACCCCGTGCAGATGGCGGGCTACGGCATCGTCGATATCCACTACGCGACCCTGGGCGAGTACGAGCAGTGCACCTTCGTGCAATTCCCCAATACGTTCGCGATCCCCACTACCAATGATGCGCCCACGTGCATCCATCACGTTAATGTTTGTATCAATGATACGCATTGTGCGTCCCACGATATCCTGCGCCATTTTAGTATCAAGATGCCAGCCAGCCATGTAACCCTCCCGTGAGCAGAGCCCAAGCATATGGGAGAAAACCATGCCGCGCATTGTGCATATGCACAAAGCAGGAATCAGAAGTATGGAGTTGTGGAAGGCCTCACAAAATCTGAGGGAAGCCCTCCCCTCCCGGACGGGAGAAGAGGGTTAAAGCGATTATTGCATGAGCAGATAGAGGGAAGTGTCGCCGCGCTGAATGTTCAATGCCAGCACGGAAGGCTTGCTGTCGAGAATTTTGCGCAGTTCGCCAAGGTTCTTCACGGGTTGTTGGTTTGCACCTATCACCACGTCACCTTTCTTCAGGCCAATGCGGGCAGCCGGCGAATTGGCTTTAACATCATTGACCACCACACCTTCGTCTTTGCCTTTGTTGCTCATTTCAGCGCCTTCAATACCACTGAACACAGTGGCCGCTTCAGCAGGCGTCTGGCTACTCTGTTGCAGCTCGATGCTCACATTGACCGGCTTACCATCGCGAACCAGCCCCAGTGTTACTTTGCTACCAATCGGCATGGAGCCCACTTCGGCACGCAAGGCAGCAAAACTGCCAATCGCTTTTCCATTCAACGAGGTAATGACATCACCGGCTTTCACGCCCGCTTTCGCGGCGGCTGAGTTTGGCATCACCTGGCTCACGAATGCCCCGCGCTGCGCATCGACTTTCATCGCTTTCGCCAGCTCAGAGTTCAGCTCGGTGCCCAGAATCCCCAGTTCGCCACGACGAACCTGACCATACTGCACCATTTGCGCCGTCAGGCTTTTCACCATGTTGCTTGGGATAGCAAACCCAATCCCAATGTTGCCGCCGTCCGGTGCCAGAATCGCGGTATTGATGCCGATCAGCTCACCGTTCAGATTGACCAGCGCACCGCCAGAGTTGCCGCGGTTAATCGCCGCATCCGTCTGAATAAAGTTCTCGTAGTTTTCAGCGTTCAGACCGCTACGACCCAGTGCAGAAACGATACCCGAGGTGACAGTTTCGCCCAGGCCAAATGGGTTACCGATAGCGACCGTATAGTCACCCACGCGCAGTGCGTCAGAATCAGCCAACTGAATAGCCGTCAGGTTTTTTGGCTCCTGAATCTGAATCAGGGCGATATCAGAACGCGGGTCTTTACCCACCACCTTCGCATCGAATTTACGTCCGTCGCTCAGTTGAACCTTAATGGTGGTTGCGTTATCGACAACGTGGTTATTGGTCACCACATAACCTTTTGCCGCATCAATGATGACGCCAGAACCTAACGCCATAAACTTCTGCTGCTGACCGCCACCCGGTGCGCCACCCTGTCCGCCTTGTCCACCCTGGCAGAACGGCGAGCTCTGGAACGGAGACCCTTCCTGGCAGAACGGGGAATCATCACCAAAGAACTGCTGGAAGTTGCGCGGCATGCGCGGCGTATTAACCGTCGTGCTGCCTTCCACGTTGATACTCACTACCGATGGCATCACTTTTTCGAGCATCGGGGCGAGGCTTGGAAGTTGTTGCGACGTCGCTGTTGACGAGGCTGTTTCAGCCGCCATGGAAGATATCGGGGTCAGCGCCAGACTTAAGCTCAGCGCCAGAGCACTCATTGCTAACGTAGTTTTTTTCATGTCTCTCAATCTCTTTACAGATAACGCAAAACGGCTGTGTATGTGTCACTCAGAGTCGTTTTATAACGTGAAGTTCCGGGATTAAGTTTTTGGAAAAAGTAAA
Organism: Enterobacteriaceae bacterium UBA3516; assembly: GCA_002377245.1. Taxonomy (GTDB): domain Bacteria; phylum Pseudomonadota; class Gammaproteobacteria; order Enterobacterales; family Enterobacteriaceae; genus CBFFRJ01. The sequence goes on along the minus strand of DFPL01000322.1, from coordinate 21,334 downwards.
AATTTATTGTTTCTCTTTACAATTCCCGACTCGTTATTCCACTGCCATCAGGCGACGGTATTCATCCCACGCATATAAATCGGTCATACCGCTGATATAGTCCTGGATGAGACGGCAACGGTGGTAATATTCCATTATTGGATACTCGGCGTCCTCCCTGGATAATTTGCTCACCGCTTCTACATAAACCAGTCGATGGCGGGTAGAGAGCTTTTGAAACAGTCGCGATTCAATGGGTAAACGGCGTACGCGATCTTTTTCCACCAGCTCTGTAAAATCAGCTAAGGGTAATTGCAACAGCGGACGATAAATCTCCAGCAAGCCGCTAATCACCCGATAGCCCTGCAGCTCCAGTTGTTCAACATCAGGATGACTGAACACCTCTTTAATGGCGACGTTTTTATATAATTCAAGGAGCTGGCTATAATCGCTGTCGTCCTCGAGCAGCGCATGATTGAATTCGCCACGGTAAATCTGCGGCAAATTATCGATAAACCGCTGGGCCGCATAAGGCACCAATTTATTTAACGTATTCACCCGTAAATACATAAAGAACTGATCTTCGGCACTGCGACTCAGGGTATTGGCGCGGGATTTCTCCCAGGCATTTTCCACGACCTGAGAAAAGAGAGAACCCTTTGTATGCTCTCCCCATGCTTCATAAAGATGCTGATAAAGCTGTTCAGCTGAGAAAATACGTTTCTCGACCGCATCCTCAAGATCGGCCACGCAATAGGAAATGTCATCCGCCGCCTCCATAATCCAGGTCAATGGGAAGCGACTGTAAGTGTCGAGATCCAATTCTTTACGCAGCCGTGCAACATAGGCCTCTTCAGAAAAATAGAAGCCCGGTTTTTTCATTAAATAACTGTGCGTTGCCAGGGTTTCCCCCGTCCACCACGCAGGACGAGTGTATTTTAAAATACAGCCCACCTGCGCCCAGGTGAGATTCATGCGCATCAGCGTATGCACCAGGCGAATACCCTGTGCATTACCTTCGAAATGGCTGAGATCCTGGCGCACTTTACGCCGCAATGCGTTAAGACTCTCTTCGCCTTCGCGCAGGCGCAGCGTAACCACTTCGCAGCGGTCGTCCGTCAGCGGTTGGCTGGTGGCATCGTCAGGCACAAGACGCTGGCGGAACCAGTCATTGATGGCGGCCTCACCAAAGTGACCAAAGGGCGGGTTGCCGATGTCGTGCATCAGACACGCCATTTCGACAATGCTCTCAAACGGCCCGGTCAGTTCATCCAGCCCGTAGGTTTCGAGTAAGCGCATCTCTTTCAGGCGGCTGAGAATCTCTTTGGCGATATAACGCCCAACCTGCTGTACCTCAAGCGAATGGGTCAACCTCGTACGCACCGCCGCATTACGCTCAAGCGGGAAGACCTGGGTTTTTTGCTGTAGGCGGCGAATGGCTGCCGAATTAATGATTCGCCCACGATCGCTTTCGAAAATGCGCAGGATTTCACGTTCGGTTTTCACCCCCAGCGGGGAGCGATAGCGGCGGTGCCAGTTTATTTTTTTTCGAAAATCGATCTCTGTCATTTCCTCTCCTGTCAGCGAGGCGTCACGGGATGACATGCAATTCTGTATGCCATGATAGACTATGCCCTGTAAACGTAATCCTGTCTTATCACTTTAGCGAGTATCTCCATGAAAATTGGTATTATTGGTGCAATGGAAGAAGAAGTTACGCTGCTGCGTGACAAAATCGACAATCGTCAGACGCTGACTATGGGCGGCTGTGAAATTTACACCGGTACGCTGAATGGTACAGAAGTGGCCCTGCTGAAATCCGGCATTGGTAAAGTAGCAGCAGCCATGGGCGCAACGCTGCTGCTGGAACACTGCAAGCCAGACGTGATTATTAACACCGGATCCGCCGGTGGATTGGCCTCGACCCTGAAAGTGGGCGATATCGTGGTCTCTGACGAAGCGCGTTACCACGACGCCGACGTCACTGCCTTTGGTTACGAACTCGGCCAGCTTCCGGGCTGTCCGGCCGGTTTCAAAGCCGATGAGAAACTGGTTGCTGCGGCGGAAGCCTGCATTAAACAGCTCAACCTGAATGCCGTGCGTGGCCTGATTGTTAGCGGTGATGCGTTTATTAATGGCTCGGTGGGCCTGGCTAAAATCCGGCATAACTTCCCGCAAGCGGCCGCGGTTGAAATGGAAGCGACGGCGATTGCGCATGTTTGCCACAACTTTGGTATTCCGTTTGTAGTGGTTCGCGCCATCTCTGACGTTGCCGATCAACAATCCCACCTCAGCTTTGACGAGTTCCTGGTGGTCGCTGCGAAACAGTCCAGCCTGATGGTTGAGACGCTGGTGCAGAACCTGGCTCGTGGCTAAGCATTTTTTCAGGGCGCTGGCCGCCCTGTTTCTCCTTTTGCCCGTATGGCTCTACGCTGCGCCACGCGTCATTTCCCTCTCTCCCGGTAATACTGAACTCGCTTTCGCAGCCGGTATTACGCCCGTGGCTGTAAGCAGCTATTCCGACTACCCTGCCGAAGCCGAGGGTATTGAACAGGTCGCTACCTGGCAGGGCATGAACGTTGAACGTATTGTGGCGCTAAAGCCTGATGTGGTGCTTGCCTGGCGCGGCGGTAATGCTGAACGTCAGGTCAATCAGCTAGAGCGGCTGGGCATTACGGTCATGTGGATTGATGCTGTGACCATTGAACAGGTCGCGGAGTCTCTGAATCAACTGGCACAATATAGCCGGCACCCGGAACAGGCAAAAGAGGCTGCGGCCACGCTTCTCGCGCAGTACAACGCACTGAAAAAACAGTATGCCAGCCAGCCGACAAAACGTGTTTTCCTGCAATTTGGCGGCGAACCGCTTTTCACCAGTGGCAAAGGGTCACTGCAAAACGAGGTACTGGAACTGTGTGGCGGCGAAAATATCTTTGCCGCCAGCCGGGTACCCTGGCCTCAGGTCAGCCGCGAGCAGGTGCTGGCACGTCAGCCTCAGGCCATTGTGGTGGCAGGCGGTGCGAGTGAGATTCCTAAAATTGAACAATTCTGGCGCAAACAGCTCGATATTCCGGTCATTCCTCTCACCGGCGACTGGTTTGAACGTGCCAGCCCGCGTATTATCCTCGCCGCTCAACAACTCTGCTCTGCCCTTGCGCAGGTGAAATAACCGGGGATCGAACCATGCTCGTCTACTGGCTGGATATTGTCGGCACCGCTGTTTTTGCGATATCAGGTGTGTTACTGGCCGGCAAGCTCCGGATGGATCCCTTTGGCGTGCTGGTTCTGGGTGTGGTCACCGCCGTCGGCGGTGGCACTATTCGCGACATGGCGCTGGCCCACGGCCCGGTTTTCTGGGTGAAAGATCCCACCGATCTGGTGGTCGCCATGGTCACCTGCATGCTGACTATCCTGTTAGTTCGTCAGCCACGCCGTTTGCCGAAGTGGGTATTACCCGTGCTGGATGCGGTCGGGCTCGCGGTGTTCGTTGGCATTGGGGTTAACAAAGCCTTTCTGGCCGGCACCGGCCCCTTGGTCGCCATTTGCATGGGCGTATTAACCGGCGTCGGCGGTGGGATTATTCGCGATGTCCTTGCCCGCGAAGTGCCGATGATCCTGCGCACGGAAATCTATGCAACGGCCTGCATCGCCGGTGGGATTGTTCATGCGACCGCCTTTTACGGCTTCGATATGCCGCTGGAAGCCGCCAGTATGGTCGGAATGGTGGTGACGCTGGCTATTCGTCTCGCAGCGATTCGCTGGCACCTCAAACTGCCCACCTTTGCGCTGGACGAGAATGGCAGATAGCAAAAAGCCGTGTCATTGACACGGCTTTTTTGTCACATCCTAAAAATCAGATGCTGAAGGAAGAACCGCAGCCGCAGGTGCTGGTCGCGTTCGGGTTGGTCACCACGAAGCGAGAACCTTCCAGGCCTTCGGTGTAATCAACGGCACCACCCACCAGATACTGGAGGCTCATCGGGTCGACAACAAGGCCCACGCCCTGCTTCTCAATGGTCATGTCGCCATCGTTGATTTGGTCATCAAACGTGAAACCATACTGGAAGCCGCTACACCCACCGCCGGTGATGTAGACACGCAGTTTCAGGTTTGGATTTTCTTCATCTGCGATCAGATGCTTTACTTTGCTGGCGGCTGCATCGGTAAACTGCAGCGGCAGCACTACGTCATCACTCATTTTTTGCTCCCATTCATACTGCGATCTGGGCAAATAGTGACCCGATCTTTTCGGCTATTATCCATCACAGACACTAATCCTTCAAGTCTTCTCCCCCTGCCTTGTCTATCCTTTCCGTGCGCAAAACTTTTATAACGATCGCCGGATCCCTTAGAATGGCCCCCACTTTCGAAAATTCACCAGGAACGATTTCATGAGTAAGTCAGAAAACCTCTACAGCGCCGCTCGTAAGCTTATTCCGGGAGGTGTGAACTCTCCGGTTCGTGCTTTTACCGGCGTGGGCGGCACTCCGCTGTTTATTGAGCGTGCTGACGGCGCTTATCTCTACGACGCCGATGGCAAAGCCTATATTGACTACGTCGGCTCCTGGGGTCCGATGGTGCTGGGCCATAACCACCCGGCCATTCGCAGCGCCGTGATAGAAGCGGCTGAACGCGGCCTGAGCTTTGGCGCGCCGACGGAGATGGAAGTCAAAATGGCGGAACTGGTCACCGAACTGGTGCCGTCCATGGACATGGTGCGTATGGTGAACTCCGGCACCGAAGCGACAATGAGCGCGATTCGCCTGGCGCGCGGCTTTACCGGGCGCGACAAAATCATCAAATTCGAAGGCTGCTACCACGGCCATGCTGACTGCCTGCTGGTCAAAGCCGGTTCCGGCGCGTTGACGCTGGGCCAGCCGAACTCACCGGGCGTCCCGGCAGATTTTGCAAAACACACGCTGACCTGCACCTATAACGATCTCGCCTCCGTTCGTGAAGCCTTCGAACAGTACCCGCAGGAGATAGCCTGCATCATCGTTGAACCGGTTGCGGGCAACATGAACTGCATTCCGCCGAAAGAGGCCTTCCTGCAAGGTCTGCGCGACGTGTGCGATGAGTTTGGCGCCCTGCTGATTATTGATGAAGTGATGACCGGCTTTCGCGTCGCGCTGGGCGGTGCCCAGGCTTACTACGATGTGACGCCGGACCTGACCTGCCTTGGCAAAATCATCGGCGGCGGTATGCCAGTGGGCGCCTTTGGTGGCCGTCGCGACATTATGGAGGCGCTGGCGCCAACCGGCCCGGTTTATCAGGCGGGTACGCTTTCAGGCAACCCGATTGCGATGGCCGCAGGTTACGCCTGCTTAACTGAAGTGTCGCAGGTTGGCGTTCACGAAACCCTGAATGACTTAACGGCACTGCTGGCTGACGGTTTACTCGATGCTGCGCGCGACAAAGATATCCCGCTGGTGGTGAACCACGTCGGCGGCATGTTCGGCATTTTCTTTACGGATGCGCTGGAAGTCTCAAGCTATCAGGATGTGATGGCATGCGATGTCGAACGCTTTAAGCGCTTCTTCCATCTGATGCTTGAAGAGGGCGTGTATCTGGCGCCGTCTGCTTTCGAAGCGGGCTTCATGTCCGTCGCCCATAGCGAAGAAGACATTCGCAACACCGTCGACGCGGCGCGTCGGGTGTTCGCGAAGCTATAAGCGGGGTGCATCAGGTCAGATTTGTGCGGCTTGATGCTCTCACCCGGCCCTTTCCCACTGGGCTGAGGAATCCCCAGTAATCTTA
>DFPL01000322.1:0-15537 GCA_002377245.1 Enterobacteriaceae bacterium UBA3516 | reverse complement strand
CAGAGCCGCATGTTTCCCCTCACCCCATCCCTCTCCCCAGAGAGGAGAGGGGGCTATCCGTGCTCGCATTTTTTTGTGGGTATCCCTCAGCCCATTGGGAGAGGGATGACATATTAACGACTCTGCTTTCTCAGCAGATAGATAAAGTAGGGTGCGCCGATAAAGGTCGACAGCAAGCCTGCCGGAACCTGATACGGGAACATCATCATCCGCCCGCACCAGTCTGCGATCACCAGCAGTAATCCTCCCACCAGCGCCGACATAACGATATGCGGCATCGTACGTCGGAACCCCATCATGCGCGCGATATGCGGGGCCATCAGACCGATAAAGCTCAGCGGGCCAATGATCATGGTCGCCGCAGCGGTAAGGCAGGCAGCTAACAGTAGCAGCGCGATACGCGATGACGTCAGCGCCATCCCCACCGAACGCGCCGTGTCGCCCCCCAGCGGCAATACCGTCAACCAACGTCGGCACAGCGGCACCATCGTTAAGAGCACAACCATTATCAGGCCGGTACGCGCAACCTGCCCAAAGGTTGCATTGTAGGTCGAACCGGAGATCCAGGTCAGGATCTGCGCCATGCGCGGGTCACCGCTTGCCTGCAGCATCATCAGCAGCATAGTGAATGCGGTACTCAGCGCCATCCCGGCAAGCAGCATCCGGTGCGGCGAAAAACCGCCACGTCCAGCGGCAACCAGGATAATGAATAGCGTAATGGCGGCGCCCAGGCTTCCGGCAGGCATCAGCCAGCCAAAGGCATTGCCGGGTACAAAGAACAGCATCACCACGACACCAAACGCAGCACCCGAACTGATACCTAACACTTCCGGGCTCGCCATGGGGTTACCGGTCAGGCGCTGGATAATGCAGCCCGCCACCGCCAGCATCACCCCGGCGGTCAGCGCGGCGGCGATACGCGGCGCACGCCACTGTATGACATCATTGAGTAGCGAACCCGTTAACCAGCGCCAGCCTTCAGCGTCACGCCCGAAGGAGAGCGCGACCCACATCCCCAGCAGCAGAACCATCACCCCTGCAAGGGCAAACCACTGCACATTTCCGCGCTCGTTGGGTACGTTGTCCCCTGCGTCCATTGACGGCGCGCTCATGCTGCGCAGACGCGGCAACAGCCATAACAGGAGCGGTGCGCCAATCAGCGCCGTCACTGAACCGGTGGAGACTTCCATCCACACGCGGGTCAGCCACAAAATAAGCTGGTCAGAGAGCCACAGGATCAGGGCACCGATTAACGGGGCCAGCATCAGCCGGGCCAGCAAACGCCGCGCGCCCAGCATTTTTGCCAGTAACGGCGCAAACAGGCCGATAAAACCGATAATCCCCACGGCGTTGACCAGCAGTGCGCTGAGCACAATTGCCAGCGTTAATGCGCCAAGGCGGGCTAAAGAGAGCGCCAGCCCCAGGTTGCGCGCCACGCCGTCGTCCAGCCCCATTAACGTCAGCGGACGTAGCAGCAGCAGCGTCAACACCACGCCACCGAGCAGTTGCGGCCATAAGCGCTCTACTCCACTCCAGTCGGTTTGCGTGAGCGTCCCGGTGCTCCACAGGAACATGCTTTGCAGTTGATCATGATGAAAAAGCACCAACAGTTGGTTTATCGCCCCGCAGTAGAGACTGACCACCAGGCCCGCGAGAATGAGCGTCACCGGTGAGAGCCGCTTACCCCAGGCAACACCAAACACCAGTGCACCGACGACACAGGCACCCGCCAGAGCAGCAAACTGGGTGGTCAGCGCACCCGGTAAGGTCCAGAGCGTGGTTATGGTAATGCCAAGCTGCGCACCGGTAGAGACGCCGAGCGTCGTCGGTTCTGCCAGCGGGTTACGCAGGACCTGCTGAAACAGCACCCCGACCAGACCCAGCCCTGCCCCTACCAGCAGCGCGATGGCCAGCCGCGGCAGCAGACTGTAATGGAACAGCATCTGTTCGATACTCTCGATATCTGGCGCGGTCATGGCCTGCGCCCATTGCGCACGCGGCAGTGCAGCGTTGAAATTCACCCACGTCAGCCAGATGCCGGCAATGAAGAGTAGCGAGAGCAAAATGGCCGGAAGGGGAGCAATACGATTTCTCATGCTTTTCCCCCGAGCGCGTTATCGAGTACGCGAACAAAATGCATTGCCGAAAGCGTGGCACCATAGAACCAGACGGCAGGCACACGCTGGAAACGTCCGGCGCGCACGAACGGCATTGCCTGCCACAGCGGCGTGGCCATTAACGTCTGCATCTCCGCGTCATTGCCGTGATCAAAACACAGGACATCGACATCTTTAAATGCAGCCAGCCGGTCAATGCCCACGGTGGTACTGCCCCAGAAGGTGGTTTCCCCCTGCCAGGCATTTCGAATACCAAACTCATCCATCACTTCCTGGAACAGGCAATTCTGGGTAAAGACCAGCACATGGCGCGCATCCAGTAGCGTCACCATGAGCAGCGGACGTTCACCTCGTCCGGCAAAATGCGGCTTTCTGCTGGCAATAAAGCGGTCAAATTCATCCAGATGCTTTTGCGCCGCCGCCTCAATATTCAACAGTTGTGCCATCTCATTCAGCGATTTTCTGGCGGTTGCCAGCGGCTTTTTACCGTCGCTAAAGCTAAAACCGCGACCCGGCACAATTTTTGCCAGGATGTCGGCTGAAGGGCCGTAACCCGCAGACCACATGAGATATGACGGTTTCATTTGGGTCAGCAGTTCAAGGTTCGGTTCGGTGCGTAGCCCAACATCAATCACTCCGTCCGGGAGCGCAGGTTCATTAACCCACATGTTGTAATTGGGAATGTCGCAAATGCCGTAAGGCTTAATCCCCAACGCCAGCATCAGTTCGACCGGCAGCCACTCCAGGCCGACAATACGCTGAGTATCAATGGCAGCGGCCTGCGCGCTGCGCATCTGCCACAGCAGGGGGGAAAGTGCCATCATCGTCAGCAGACGACGGCGGCTAATCTGATTAAAACCATCCATTAGTAGACAAAGCTCACCGGTGCAGCCCCTGACGGGTGAGGGAGTATTCCCATCGGAATACCATAAATTTGCTCGAGGGTTTCGGCACGCATGAGTGCCTCCGGCGTCCCTTCTGCAATCTTTTCGCCCCCGCGCAGCGCCACCAGATAGTCGCAGTAGCGCGCCGCCATGTTGATGTCGTGCAGAACGGCAATCACCGTAAGCCCACGCTGCTGACTTAAACGGTGTACCAGCGCCAGCACATCCACCTGATGGGCAATATCCAGCGCAGAGGTCGGCTCATCAAGCAACAGGCAGCGGCTGTCCTGCGCCACCAGCATGGCGATCCACGCACGCTGACGTTCCCCCCCTGACAGGCTATCCACCAGACGATGCGCCAGTGGCTTCAGACCCACCAGCGTAATCGCCTCTTCCACTTTCTCACGGTCAGCAACGCCAAAGCGCCCCAGCGCGCCATGCCACGGATAACGTCCAATCGCCACCAGTTCGCGTACGGTCATGCCTTCAGCCTGCGGCAACTGCTGCGGCAGATAAGCGACTTTGCGGGCAAAGGACTTGCTGTTCCAGCTTGCGAGCGGTTGACCATCAAGCAGCACCTCACCGTCCGACGGGGGCTGATGACGACCAAGTATTTTGAGCAGCGTGGATTTACCGGAGCCGTTGTGGCCAATCAACCCCGTCACTTTTCCGACCGGGAAGGTCAGCGAGAGCGGGTGAAGCAGCGTACGACCAGGCACCCTAAAGGTGAGGTCGGCGAGTTGAAATGTAGTATCGGGAAGCGCGATGTTTTCCTGCATGAGTGCCAACTTATAAAAGGGCACGGCGAACCGTGCCCGAAGAGAGATTAGAAGCGGAAGGTTGCTGTTGCCACCACCTGACGCTCAGCGCCCCAGAAGCAGCCGTAGGAGTTGAAGCAGCTTGCAACATATTCACGGTCGAACAGGTTATTTACGTGTACCGCTACGTTAGAACCCGCCATACCCACGCGTGCCAGGTCGTAACGCACCAGCGCATCAACAACGGTATAACTGCCCACCTTGAAGCTGTTCGCCGGGTCACCCTGGCTGGAACCGGTGAAGCGCGCGCCCGTCCCTAACGTCAGGCCAGACAGTGCGCCATCATAGAAGGTGTAATCGCCCCACGCAGACGCCATGTGTTTTGGCACCTGAGCAGGCGTGTTGCCTTTGTAGTTGGTATCGGTGGTGTACTCAGCTTCGGTGTAGGTATAAGAGCCGACCACGTTAATGCTGGCGGACAGTGCCGCTTTCGCTTCCACTTCAACGCCACGCGCGCGAATTTCGCCGCCTTCAACGGACCATGAGGAACCCGCCGGGTCGGCCATCAGGTTGTTACTTTTGGTCAACTGATATACAGCACCGGTTAACACAATCGGGCGATCCTTCGGCACGTATTTCACGCCGGCTTCATACTGCTTACCTTTAGACGGCGCAAAAATTGCACCATCAGCACCGGTTGTAGAGGCCGGTTCGAAGGATTCGCTGTAGCTGAAGTACGGGGTGACACCGTTATCGAACAGGTAGTTCACACCACCACGCCAGGTGAACTGGTTATCGTCACGTGCGGCCTGAGTGCCATAGTCACGGTTAAAGGAATCCTGCTTCGCCCAGTCGTAGCGGCCCCCCAGCGTGACCAGGACTTTATCCCACTGCGCCTGATCCTGGGCATAAACACCGGTCTGCTTCTGGTTTAGAAGCACCCGGTAAGGACCAGACGGCCCGTCATGTGCACCAAAGTCGTAATCACTGCGATCGAGATGATAAATATCTGACGGCGCGACAGAGCCTGCATAGCCAAAGTATGAGTTGATATCGTTCCGCATGCGCATGAAGTCGACACCGGTCAGCAGGATGTGATCGATGGCGCCGGTCGCAAATTTACTCTGCAGTTGGGTATCAACGGTAAAGGTCTGCAGTTTCTCGCGGTCAATCACATACTGACGGGTCAGCGTGTGATCCCAGTCAGACTGCGGAACGCTCAGACAAGGACTTTTCTCAAGCGACGCGGCATCTTTGGTATACAACTTATCGGAACACATTCCGTAGCCGTACACACTGTTCTGCGCCACTTTGTTCTCTGCAAAGCGCAGGTTCTGGCGCACGGTGAAGGTGTCATCAAAGCCGTGTTCGAAGCTGTAGCCCACCATTTTCTCATTACGAGAGTAGGTATTGTTTTCCGCGCCTTCGTTGAAATCCCGGGAGAGGCGTTTGCCATTCGGCAGCGGTTGAACCGTACCCTCTTTTGGCAACCAGCCGTAATAACCGGTGTCCGGCTCGTTCTGGAAATAAGAGAGGAAGGTGAAGTTCGTTTTGTCATCCGGACGCCAGCTAAATGAGGGCGCAATGGTATAACGCTGCTCTTTTGCGCCTTCCTGCTGCGCATTAGCTGAACGTGCAAGACCGGTTAAACGGTAAGAATAAACACCGTCATCATCCAGCGCATCGCTGAAATCGAACCCGGTCTGGTAGAGATTGTCGGTGCCCATTTTGAACTGCACTTCGTACAGCGGCGTCGTGGTTGGACGCTTGCTGACCATATTCAGCAGTCCACCCGGGCTGCTCTTTCCATACAGCACGGAAGACGGCCCACGCAGGACTTCGGCACGTTCAAGCATATAAGGATCAATCACCGCGTCGTTATAGAAGTTGCCCTGCATCTTCATACCGTCGAGGTAGTTGTTCTGGCTCTGTCCATCAGCGGCAAAACCACGAATGACCAGGTAGTCATAGGTATTAGAGGCGCCACGGGTTCCCACGGCCACGCCCGGTGTATAGCTTAAGGCTTCTTTAACCGACTTTGGCTGGTGCAACGCCATCTCTTCGCTGGTCACCACCGAGATAGACTGCGGCGCCTTCTCAATAGAGGTGTCCGTTTTGGTCGCCGTTGCGGATTGCCGTGCCGCAATGGTCGCAGCCGGCCCCCACGCACTCTCCTGCGGAGCGGCGGCAGCATTAACGGTGATGGTATCTTCTTTTTGGGTCGTAGCAGCCTGTGCATAAACAGACATGCCGCTAACCGCTGTGGCTACAACTACTGCGATTTTACGCAGTGAGATGTTGACTGGCTGAGCAGTTTTTGGACGCGCCATGATAGTTTTCTCTGACGATGAGTGAATGATAACGTAAACGATAATTATTATTATGACGGCAGCATAATATGCGAACCATTATCGCTATAGCAAGCAATAAGGGGCGCTCAGCGGCGAGCAGGCACAAGAAATAACCAGAGGAAATGCAGGGCGTTAATGAAGAATGATCTATTGTTTAAAACGAGGTTATAAAGTTGTTTGCAATGCCGGGGTGGTAAGAAAAAACCCTCAGTCTGTTGACTGAGGGTTCGAGGGATTAATTACTGCCAAACATGTCTTTGATCCAACCCGCTACGCCATCGCTTTTCTCTTCTTGCTTCGGCTGTTGCTGCTGTTGCGGCTGCTGTTGCGGCTGTGCAGACTGATCAAAAGGATTGCCCTGCTGTTGCTGCTGCTGTTGTTGCTGCATCAGCATCTGACTTTGCTGGCACAAGGCATCCGGATTGGTCGTCCATACCGGCAACGATCGCGTCCCACCGCCGGCACACATGAAGTTGCCCATGTCATCGACGCTCATGGTGGTAATGTCTTCCGGCGGCGTCAGGTCCAACGGAATAGGCGACTGATTCGCCAGGTAGCGCTGATAAATCGCCATCGCCCCGCTTGCACCATAAAGCTTGGTCGGTTGGTTGTTATCGCGCCCTACCCAGGTAATGGTCACTTCACGTCCATCAATACCCGCAAACCAGGTGTCCACGTTATTGTTGGTGGTCCCGGTTTTCCCTGCCAGATGCAGGTTCGGATACTTAGCCCCGAGCTGACGACCGGTACCACGTTGAATGACCTGCTGCATGGTCCATAACGTCATATAGGCGGCCTGAGCTGGCACCGCTCGCTCAGACTGTGGGAAGCTCTGATAAAGCACTGTACCGTCCTCGGCAATCACCGATCGCAACGCAGACAAGGTGGCACGGTTACCACCGCTGGCGATCGTCTGGAACGCCTGGGCCACTTCAATAGGTGTCAGGTTCAGCGCGCCCAGCAGCATCGACGGGTTCGCGTTCAGCTGATCTTTCGGCGCACCCAGTTTCAGCCAGGTATCGGTCACCGCAGGCAGGCCCAATGCCATACCCAGGTTTACGGTAGGCACGTTCATGGAGCGGGTCAGCGCATCCACCAACATCACCTGTCCGCTGAAGCGATGATCGTCGTTCTGCGGTGCCCATACCTGCCCGTTAGAGAGGCGCAGAGAGATGGGGGCATCGGCAATTGAGGTGTTCAGACGGTACTTGTCCGGCTGGCTCAACGCGGTCAGGTAAGTCGCCGGCTTCGCCAGAGAACCAATGGAGCGGCGCGCCTGCATCGCACGGTTATAACCTGCGAACTGCGGCGTGGCGCCGCCAACCATGGCGCGAACTTCACCGCTAAAGCGATCCACCACGACCATCGCGGTTTCAAGATCGTCCAGTTTGCGCTGTTTGATCAGCGCCGGGATCCCTTCTACCGCCGCTTTTTCTGCCGCATCCTGAGCCAGCGAGTCAAAGGTAGTGAAAATCTTCACCCCTGAGAGGTCTTTGACTTTATCGCCGAGCTTAGCCTGCAGCTCCTGGCGCACCATCTGCATAAATGCAGGCTGCGGAGAGATAACGCCACCGCGCGGCTGGACGCCAAGCGGACGGGCACTCAGCATGTCATACAGTTCCTGATCGATCACCTTCTGCTCTTGCATCAGACGAAGCACCAGGTTGCGGCGTTCGAGGGCCAGTTTCGGGTTGCGCCACGGATTATAGATGGACGCCCCTTTCACCATCCCCACCAGCATCGCCTGCTGGTCAAGGCTTAACTCTTCAACCGGACGGCCAAAGTAATACAAGCTTGCCAGCGGGAAGCCACGGATCTCATTGTCACCGCTCTGACCGAGGTAAACCTCATTCATGTACAGTTCAAGAATGCGATCCTTGCTGTATCGGGCATCCATAATGAGCGCCATTAAGGCCTCATTGGCCTTACGCCAGTATGAGCGCTCGCTGCTCAGGAACAAGTTTTTCACTAACTGTTGAGTCAGCGTACTCGCGCCCTGTACGGTGCGTCCGGCAGTGAGGTTTGCCAGCATCGCACGGCCGATGGAGTAGAAACTGATACCGTCGTGCTCATAGAAGTGGCGGTCTTCGGTCGCCAGCAGGGTATCAACCAGCAAATCCGGGAAGCCACTGCGCGGCACAAACAGGCGCTGCTCACCGTTAGGCGAGGAGAGCATGGTGATTAAACGCGGGTCGAGACGGAAGAAACCGAACTGGCGGTTGCTATCCATGTTCTCAATCGTATCAAGCCTGTTGCCATCAAAGGTCAGACGTGCGCGTACCTGCCCCTCTTTGCTGTCCGGGAAATCGAACGGGCGGCGGATCATCTCAATACTTTTGGCCTGAACGGTAAATTCGCCAGGACGCGTCATCTTCGTCACCTGGCGGTACTGGGTGGATTCCAGCAGTTTGACCATTTCATTCTTGCTGACGGGCATATCCGGCTCAAGGTTGACCATCCGGCCATAGACCGCTGCCGGAAGCTGCCAGACTTTGCCATCAATACGCGCGCGGATCTTTTGATCAAGATAGACGCCGTAAATGGCTAACAGGACCGCACCGACAAGACAGATCTTCAGCAGCAACCACAACCAGCGGCGCTTGCCCCGCGGTTTACCGCCCCGACCTTTGCCTTTACGTGGGGCTGGCGCTTCGTCGCCATCCTCATCGTCATAGTCGTCGTATTGCTCTTCTCTGGCTCGACGACGACTGATTTTCTCTTTCGCCGGACGCGTCGTTCTACTCTTACGTCCAATTGGCTCGCGGTCATTCCCCGCCATGCTCTCTCTCCGCAACATTCAGGCGCAAAGGCCCGATTCTCAGTTCTTGCTCCAGGTGGAGGAAGAAGAAATCTCTCAAAATAAACAGCAAGATTTTCTCAACGAGAAAATCTTATAGTCTTTACTCCCTCTCCCTGTGGGAGAGGGCCGGGGTGAGGGCATCACACCGCACTCATCTAAACCGCAAGATTTTCTCAACGAGAAAATCTTATAGTCTTTGCTCCCTCTCCCTGTGGGAGAGGGCCGGGGTGAGGGCATCACACCGCACTCATCTAAACCGCAAGCTTTTCTCAAAGAGAAAATCTTATAGTCTTTGCTCCCTCTCCCTGTGGGAGAGGGTCGGGGTGAGGGCATCACACCGCACTCATCTAAACCGCAATCAGGAATACTTTTTGGTACGTCGGGTCGGTGCCGTATTCGCCGGGTCGTCCGGCCAGACATGTTTGGGATAGCGTCCCTTCATCTCCTTTTGCACCTCGCGATAGGCCCCCTGCCAGAACGCCGCTAAATCGCGGGTAATTTGCAGCGGCCGCTGGGCTGGCGACAGCAGTTCCAGCACCAGCGCAATGCGCCCTTGTGCAATGGTGGGCGTCGAGGCTTCGCCGAACATCTCCTGCATACGTACCGCCAGCGCCGGAGGATTATCTTCATGATATCGAATGGCAATCTGGCTTCCCGTTGGGACAGTGTAATGCGCGGGCAACGAACTCTCCAGCAGTTGACGCAAAGGCCAGGGAAGCCAGCTCAGCAAAGCGCCTTTCATATCCAGCCCCTTCAGGGCACGCAGAGAATGTACCCCCTTCATCTGCGGCAGTAACCAGCTCTCAAGCTCAGCCAGTAGCGCTTCATCATCTACCGCTGGCCACGCCGCTTCCGGCAGCCATTTCGCGGCGCAATGAAGACGTAAACGCAGCTGGATGGCGTCCGGCGTCCAGTTCAGCACGTTGAGGCCTTTCTCGCGAATGCCGTTTAGCATCGCCTGATGCAACTCGTCTTCCGAAGGTTTTGCCAGCGGCTGCACCTTCACCGTCAACTGGCCAATCTGGCGACGACGAAAGGCTTTTAAGGTGCCCTGGGCATCATCCCATTCAACGGTGTCAGACTGCTGCAAAATCGCCGGACATGCCGCAATCAACGCATCAATATCTATGGGTAACGCCAGTAAAATACGGGCATCCGGCGACTGACTTCCCTGTAACAACAGCGGGGCAAGCAGCCATTCATGACGATTCAACGCATCGTCAGGATCAAGCATCGCCCCCATGCCGTTTGCTAATTGATAACGCCCGTCCTGGCCACGTCGTCTTGCAATACGATCGGCAAATGCGCGGGCCAGTAAGGGGGCAACGGGCGCAGCGTCCGGCTCGCCACCCGCACTTTTCAGGCGACGAACAAACTGCCTGGCGCGCTGCTGCCACTGCGGCTGATGACGGGCAAAAGCCGCACTGAGATCGGTATTCGCCCCGCGTAAGGGCTCTTCAAGGATTGCCGCCAGTTTAGCCGCCGTAGCGACTTCATCGGCACCCTTCGCGCCCGCCAGCATTGCCGCGAGCCGTGGGTCGTTACCCAGCGAAGCCATTTTTTGCCCCAGTGCCGACAGCCGCTCGCCCTCCAGCGCTCCCAGTTGAGTTAATACCTTACGCGCGGCAGCAAGGTTAGTCGCAGGAGGTAAATCCAGCCAGTGAAGCTGCGCAGGATCCTGGCACCCCCATTGTAATAATTCCATCAACAGACCCGATAAATCACTCTGCGTCATTTCCGCATCGGCTTGCGCAGCCGCACGCTCTGCCTGCTCCTTGCTTATCAGGTGCAGACAAATACCGGATTCAAGACGACCGGCGCGCCCTGCCCGCTGGGTCATCGAGGCCTGACTGATGCGCTGAGTGATAAGCCTGGTGAGCCCTGTTCGGGGATCAAAACGTGCCACACGTTCCTGACCGCAGTCTACGACCAGCCGGATCCCTTCGATGGTCAGGCTGGTTTCGGCAATATTGGTGGCGAGCACGACTTTACGAAGCCCGCTCGGGGCAGGCAAAATCGCTTTACGCTGTTCATTCAGCGCCAGTGCGCCATATAAGGGGCAGAGCAGAACATCGTTGCCAACGCGAGAAGCCAGTTGCTCCTGCACACGCTGAATTTCGCCCACGCCGGGCAAGAACAACAGCAGAGAACCGGTTTCAGAACGCAGCAGTTCAGCCGTCGCTAAGGCCACGGCCTCATCAAAACGGGCATGGGTATTGAGCGGCTGGTAACGGCGCTCGACCGGAAACATACGGCCTTCGGAGACAATAAGCGGTGCGTCAGGCAACAGCGTTTGTAATCGCGTGTTATCCAGCGTTGCGGACATCACCAGCAGTTTAAGATCGTCGCGTAACCCTTGCTGTACATCCAGTAGTAGCGCCAGGGCCAGATCCGCTTGCAGGCTGCGTTCATGAAATTCATCAAGGATCACGAGGCTAACGCCGCTGAGCTCAGGATCCTGTTGGATCATGCGGGTGAGAATGCCTTCGGTAACCACCTCAAGACGGGTAGTGGGCCCAACACAGGTTTGTGCCCGCATACGATACCCCACCGTCTCGCCAGGCTGCTCATTAAGCTGCTCCGCCAGCCGCTGCGCGACATTCCGCGCCGCCAGCCTGCGCGGTTCGAGCAGCAGAATTCGCCCCTGGCCTTCCTGTTGCTGCAGCAGTTGTAATGGCAGCCAGGTGGATTTCCCTGCCCCCGTCGGTGCAATAAGCAGCACCTGCGGCGCACGGTGTAAAGCGGCGAAAAGATCGGCCAGGACGGCAGCAACCGGCAAAGAGGACACGCAAGGCTCCAGAGAGATAACGTTGAAAAAAGGCAGTGGAACGCAATTGTACATCAACTCGGTGCCTTTGCAGTCCCTTCACATTTGCGGGTTACGGCCCATCGCTGTAGCATCCCAGCAGATATTTATGGAGAGCCCGCTATGCCCGAATCGAAAAGGCTGTTTTTTGCCCTCGACCTGCCCGATGAGACCCGTCAGGATATCGTGCGCTGGCGAGCCGACCATTTAGCGCAGGATGCCGGTCGACCGGTGGCAGGGGCGAATCTGCACCTGACGCTGGCTTTCCTCGGTGAAGTCAGTGCCGAGAAGCAGAAAGCGCTGGAGGCGATGGCCGGGCGGATTACGCAACCCGGTTTCACCCTGCGGCTGGATGACGCCGGGCAGTGGCTGCGTTCTCGCGTGGTCTGGCTGGGGTGCCGCCAGTCGCCTCGCGGGCTTATTCAGTTAGCCGATATGCTTCGCGCCCAGGCATCGCGAAGTGGGTGTTACCAGAGCCCGACCCCGTTTCATCCGCACATCACTCTGTTGCGTGACACACCCCATACGGTCGCACTGCCGCCGCCGGGTTTTAGCTGGACGGTGCCGGTGAAGGCGTTTGTGCTCTATGAGTCTCATTTTACCGCTGGTCGCCTGCGCTACGCCCCATTGAATCGTTGGACACTGAAAACATAACAAGGACCGCCTCATGGAGTTTTCCCCTGCCCTGAAACCCGCCACGCTCATCCAGCGATATAAGCGGTTTCTCGCCGATATTGTTACCCCGGAGGGAGAAACGCTCACCATTCATTGCCCGAATACGGGTGCAATGACCGGTTGCGCCACCCCCGGTGACACCGTCTGGTATTCGACATCAGAAAGTACTAAACGCAAATATCCGCACACCTGGGAATTAACTCAAACCCAGCAGGGTGAATATATTTGTGTTAACACCCTCCGGGCAAATAGCCTGACTAAAGAAGCGATTCTGCATAACCAACTGCCAGAACTGGCCGGCTATAGCGTGCTGAAAAGCGAGGTAAAATACGGTTCTGAAGCCAGCAGAATTGATTTCCTGTTACAGGCAGAGGATCGCCGCAACTGCTATATTGAAGTGAAATCAGTAACGCTCGCTGAGCAAAGGAACGGTTTCTTCCCTGATGCGGTGACCTTGCGCGGTCAAAAACATCTGCGTGAGTTAATGGGTGTGGCAGCTAATGGCGAACGTGCCGTTATCCTCTTCGCCGTTCTGCATTCAGCCGTTGAACATTTCTCTCCAGCGCGCCATATTGATGAGCAATACGCACAATTGTTAAATGACGCACACCGTCAGGGCGTAGAAATTCTGGCTTATAAAGCGGAACTTTCTGCTAAAAATATGACTCTGAGATTTCCGCTACCCTTCGTGTTATGAAGGAAAACAATGATTATTAAGTGTTCTGGTCGCGTGCGCAAATACGCTTTTCTTCACAGGCTTGTCAAGTGTTACGTTTAGATATTTGCCATCCTCAAAAGCATCTGCTATTTATAGCGGCCTGATTTTCCCCCGAACACGGGGATCGATAGTGCGTGTTAAGGAGAAACAACATGCAAGAAGGGCAAAACCGTAAAACATCGTCCCTGAGTATTCTCGCCATCGCTGGGGTGGAGCCGTATCAAGAGAAGCCGGGCGAAGAGTATATGAACGAAGCCCAGCTGTCGCACTTCAAGCGCATTCTTGAAGCATGGCGTAATCAACTTAGGGATGAAGTCGATCGCACCGTCACCCACATGCAGGATGAAGCAGCAAACTTCCCGGACCCGGTAGACCGCGCGGCCCAGGAAGAAGAGTTCAGCCTCGAACTGCGTAACCGTGACCGCGAACGTAAACTGATCAAAAAGATCGAAAAAACGCTGAAAAAAGTAGAAGACGAAGATTTTGGCTTCTGCGAGTCTTGCGGCGTAGAGATCGGTATTCGTCGCCTGGAAGCGCGCCCGACTGCCGACCTGTGCATCGACTGCAAAACGCTGGCTGAAATCCGCGAAAAACAGATGGCGGGTTAAGTTTTTGATGACCGACAGCCGGTCAACCCTCTGACGGCGCAGCGCTGATATCAGCCTGCGCCATCAATTCAGGCTGTGCTATAGTCGGGAAAATTTTTTCCCGTATTGGTCTTTTTGCCTGTCAATATGTCTGAACCCCACTATATCGGGCGCTTCGCGCCATCACCCTCTGGTGATCTTCATTTCGGCTCATTGATTGCCGCACTGGGCAGTTATCTGCAGGCGCGTGCCAACCAGGGTGTCTGGCGAGTTCGCATCGAAGATATCGATCCTCCACGCGAAGTTCCTGGCGCTGCAGACACCATTTTGCGTCAGCTTGAGCACTATGGTCTTCACTGGGATGGCGAGGTGCTCTGGCAATCTCAACGTCACGCGGCTTACCGCGAGGCACTGACCTGGCTTAACGCGCAGCACCTCAGTTATTACTGCACCTGTACCCGCGCACGCATTCAGAGCGTGGGCGGATTTTACGACGGGCATTGCCGCACGCTGAATCACGGTCCGGAAAACGCAGCCGTCCGTATCTTGCAACACCATCCGGTTACGCAATTTCATGACAAGCTACGCGGCGATATTCATGTCGACCCGCATCTGGCGGGTGAAGACTTTATTATCCACCGCCGGGATGGCCTGTTTGCTTATAATCTTGCCGTTGTGGTGGACGACCATTATCAGGGGGTGACGGAAATTGTGCGCGGTGCAGATTTAATCGACCCCACCGTGAGACAGTTATCGCTCTATAAACACCTTGGCTGGCCCGCCCCTGACTACATTCATCTCCCGCTGGCGCTGAACAGCGCGGGGGATAAACTCTCCAAGCAAAACCACGCGCCCGCCTTGCCGGGCGGCGATCCGCGCCCCATAATAATCAGGGCGTTACAGTTCCTAAACCAACACGCCACAGACGAATGGCAGGATCTCAACATAGACGATTTGCTCTCCCTGGCGGTGGCAAACTGGACGCTTTCCCGAGTGCCTGGTGCAGTGGATGCGAATACAGCATTCTCAAACGCTTCGCGCTGAGCTATGATTAGCCGCTATTTTTTTGTCCCGACGTTTGACACTACGAGGTGCACTATTTTTACCCGAGTCGCTAATTTTTGCCGTAAGGTGCTAAGCCGCGAAGAAAGCATGGTCGTTGAGGCTGTTGTACAACCTCAGATGACGGTTGTTCCGCGTGAGCAGCACGCTATTTCCCGCAAAGATATCAGTGAAAACGCGCTCAAAGTGCTCTATCGGCTGAATAAAGCGGGTTACGACGCCTACCTTGTAGGTGGCGGTGTGCGTGACTTATTACTGGGCAAGAAACCAAAAGATTTTGACGTGACCACCAGCGCCACGCCGGATCAGGTGCGTAAACTGTTCCGCAACTGCCGTCTGGTTGGTCGCCGTTTCCGTCTGGCCCATGTGATGTTTGGCCCAGAAATCATTGAGGTTGCCACCTTCCGTGGTCACCATGAAGATACCGAAGCCGATCGTACCACGTCACAGCGTGGGCAAAACGGTATGTTGCTGCGTGACAACATCTTCGGTTCGATCGAAGAAGATGCTCAGCGCCGCGATTTCACCATCAACAGCCTGTACTACAGCGTTGCCGATTTTACCGTCCGCGATTATGTCGGCGGCATGCGTGACCTGGAAGATGGCGTGATTCGCCTGATCGGCAATCCGGAAACCCGCTATCGGGAAGATCCGGTGCGCATGCTCCGTGCGGTTCGCTTTGCCGCTAAGCTGGGCATGAGTATCAGTGCAGAGACCGCTGAGCCGATTCCGCGTCTGGCGACGCTGATCAACGATGTGCCCCCTGCCCGTCTGTTTGA
>DFPL01000150.1 GCA_002377245.1 Enterobacteriaceae bacterium UBA3516 | reverse complement strand
CCGGCCAGCTGGCCGGTTTTGTTGCGGATCAGACGGATCAGCGCATAGTCACAAACTCTTCCGCCGCAGTCGGGTGGATCGCCACGGTGTTATCAAAGTCTTTCTTGGTGGCACCCATTTTCAGCGCCACGGCGAAGCCCTGCAGGATCTCATCCATACCGAAGCCAATACCGTGAATGCCGACGATCTTCTCTTCCGGGCCGACGCAGACTAACTTCATGCGGCACGGCTGGCGGTGCGAGGTGACGGCGGTGTACATGGCGGTAAAGGATGAACGGTAAACCTTTACCTGTTCATCACCATACTGCTCGCGCGCCTGCGGTTCGGTTAAACCGACGGTGCCGATTGGCGGGTGGCTGAAGACCACGGTCGGGATATTGCTGTAGTCCAGATGCTCGTCCGGCTTGTTGTTAAACAGACGTTCGGAGAGACGACGACCTGCGGCCACCGCCACTGGGGTCAGCTCAACGGCACCGGTGTTATCGCCCACGGCATAAATGCCCGGCACGCTGGTGTTCTGGAACTTATCGACAACGATATAGCCCTTCTCATTGGTTTCGACGCCAGTAACGGACAGGTTGAAGTTGTCGTTTGCGGGTTCACGACCAATGGCCCAGATCAGGCAATCCACGGTCTGGCTGCGACCATCTTCCAGCTCCAGGGTCAGGCTGCCGTCGGCGTTCTTCACAACCGCTTTCGGAATGGCTTCCGTATGCAGATGTGGACCTTCAGCGTTCATCACTTCGACCAGCGTATCGACGATCAGCGGGTCAAAGCTGCGCAGCGGGGCGTGTTTACGCACAAACAGATGCGCTTCCGCGCCCAGGCCGTTAATCACGCCAGCCAGTTCTACAGCGATATAACCCGCGCCCACAACGGCAACGCGTTTCGGCAGGGCAGGCAGTTCGAAGAAACCGTCGGAGTCGATACCGTATTCCGCACCCGGGATCGCCGGATGGCTCGGACGGCCGCCGGTCGCGATCAGGATATGATCCGCAGTGATCGTCTCGCCATTCACTTCAATGGTTTTCGCATCAACAAAACGGGCGAAGCCACGGATCACATCGACGTTGTTCTTACCCAGCACGTTGTCGTAGGAGGTGTGGATTCGGTCAATATACGCAGTGCGGATGGCGATCAGGCGATCCCAGTCGAAGGTATTGCTGGCGGTGTCAAAACCATAATCCGGGCCATAGAGATGGATGGCCTCACGGATCTGCGCTGCATGCCACATCACTTTTTTCGGCACACAACCCACGTTCACGCAGGTACCGCCCAGCTCTTTGGCTTCAATCAGCGCGCATTTCTGGCCATACATCGCCGCACGGTTGATGGAGGCGATCCCGCCGCTGCCGCCGCCGATGGCGATGTAGTTGTAGTGTTTGCTCATATCCATAGTCCTGAACGAGGTTGAAAACTGTCGCGATTGTAGCGCGCAGCGGCGAAGGTTCCCTCAATCGCTGCGATTACTCCGGTTCTGTTACTCAGGTACAACCCAGTTAACGAGCGTGTGCCCGGTACCGCCCGGCACCAGTGTACGGTGCAGCCACGGCAGCACGTTATTCATCTGTGCTTCTAACTTCCACGGCGGGTTAATAACGATCATGCCGGACGCGGTCATGCCGCGCTGGTCGCTGTCCGGGCGCACGGCCAGTTCAATTTGCAGGATTTTGCGAATGCCGGTGGCTTCCAGATCTTTAATCATGCGTTTGATTTGCGCACGCAGAACAACCGGGTACCACAGGGCGTAAGTGCCGGTGGCAAAGCGTTTGTAGCCTTCATGGATGCCCGCAACCACGGCCTGATAATCAGATTTCATCTCGTAGGGCGGGTCAATCAGCACCATACCGCGACGGGAAACCGGCGGCAGCTTGGCTTTCAACTGCTGGTAACCGTCGGCACGTTCAACGCGGGTACGCTCATCTTTCTGGAACTCCTGACGCAGTAACGGGAAGTCGCTCGGGTGCAGTTCGGTGAGAAACAGGCTGTCCTGCTCGCGAAGCAACTGGCGGGCAATCAGCGGCGAGCCAGGGTAGTAGCGCAGGGTGTCATTGCGGTTAAAGTGGCGCAGTACGCTCATATAAGGCTCCAGCTCTGCAGGCAAATCGTCCTGCTGCCAGATACGCGCAACACCTTCCAGATACTCCCCGGTACGCTCGGCATGTTCGCCGGAAAGCTGATAACGCCCCGCGCCCGCATGGGTATCCAGGTAGATAAAGGGTTTATCTTTTTCTTTGAGCGATTCGATGATCAGGCTCTGAACGGTGTGTTTTAAGACGTCGGCATGGTTGCCAGCGTGAAAGCTGTGGCGATAACTGAGCATGGAGGCAGAGATTCCAGAAAATGAACGTGATTCAGCACAGTTTACCGTAGATTGCGTTGAAATGCCGTTGCCCGATGCGCTTGTTTCAACTCCCGTTAAAGCGTTTCAAAATTTATCCGTGTCACAAAAGCGTCAAACGCCAGGCCTGGCGTCGTGGGCAGGCAAGGTAATCGTTTGAATGAAAGGCTAAAAAATGAAAATTCGTACGACGCTGTTAATTGCCTCCCTGCTGCTGGCGTAACAGGCAATGGCAAAAGATGTGCCGGTGAACGTGGCCCAGGAGATGGCTAACACCACCACTCCGACTTCCATTAGCCCGTCGTTTGACGCCATGGAAGCGCAGTCGCTCCCGGCGCTGGCGTCCTGTGTAGTTCAGAGAGTGAATGCGTTCAGTTGGCGCACGCTGGCAGCGGGGTTGGCGCGTTTCACCGCCTCCAGAAAGTCGGCGAAATCGGTGTGAAACAGGGTGTAGTTGTGGCGAAAACGTGCCTGTTTCGTCTGGCCTTCGGTGGAGTAAGTGACAATCCAGAATGAGCGGTTATTGACTTTGATGCTGTCCCGTTCGACTTTGGTAATGGCGCTCAGGGGCACGGATTTTTTCACATCCACCTGAATCTCATAAAAGTTCTCTTCATCAAAATAATAGGTTGTGGGTAACAACTGCCCGCCTTTGCCGGGGCGGAAGGTTTTGGTGGGGATAGATATCTTTCGTAAGCCCTTATCCGCTTCTGCCCCCTTTTTACGACGCCGCCATTTCGGGAAAGTGAGTGCCAGCCCGATAAGCGCCAGCAGGGGCAGTATCGCCAGAATGAAATTCAACATACGCTCTCCTTGTAAACGTTATGCTAAGTATACGCACTGAGGCCGAGTTATGACCCTGATTCCTGAGTAAAAATGGCAGAGTATGACGATACAGCGATGGCAGCAATTAGCCGTTACGCGCAACGTCCGCCATTGAAATCCTCTACACTTAACCCCATGCTACAACGTTATGCAGAGCGCCGGATTGTGCGCTTCATTCACTTTCTTAAACAGGACAGGACTGCGCATATGACCAACCCATTGTTGTCGCCTTTCGAATTACCGCCATTTTCAAAAATCCTGCCTGAGCATGTCGTACCTGCCGTTACGAAGGCACTGGATGATTGCCGTTCGGCGGTGGAAAGCGTGGTCGCACAAAGCGGGCCTTTTACCTGGGACAACCTTTGCCAGCCGCTGGCTGAAGTTGACGATCGCCTGGGCCGCCTTTTCTCCCCGGTCAGCCACCTGAATTCCGTACAAAACAGCCCGGAACTGCGCGAAGCCTACGAGCAAACCCTGCCGCTGCTCTCTGAGTACAGCACCTGGGTCGGTCAGAACGAAGGGTTGTATAACGCGTATCGTGACCTGCGTGACGGCGAGCATTACGCCACGTTGAATACCGCTCAGAAAAAATCTGTCGATAACGCCCTGCGTGACTTTGAGCTGTCCGGGATTGGTCTCGATAAAGAAAAACAGAAACGTTACGGTGAAATTGCCGCGCGTCTCTCCGAACTGGGCAATCAGTACAGCAATAACGTGCTGGATGCGACCATGGGCTGGAGCAAACTGATTACCGACGAAGCCGAGCTCTCCGGGATGCCGGAAAGCGCCCTTGCCGCAGCGAAAGCGCAGGCCGAAGCCAAAGAACAGCAGGGCTACCTGTTAACTCTGGATATCCCAAGCTACCTGCCGGTGCTGACCTACTGCGACAATCAGGCGCTGCGTGAAGAGATGTACCGCGCTTACAGTACGCGTGCGTCCGATCAGGGTCCGAATGCGGGCAAATGGGATAACAGCCCGGTGATGGAAGAGATCCTCGCCCTGCGTCATGAACTGGCACAGCTGCTTGGGTTTGAAAGTTATGCCTTTAAGTCTCTGGCAACCAAAATGGCGGAGAATCCATCGCAGGTACTCGACTTCCTGAACGATCTCGCGAAGCGTGCGCGCCCACAGGGGCAGAGAGAGCTGGCACAGCTGCGCGCCTTTGCCAACAAAGAGTTCGGCGTCGACGACCTGCAGCCGTGGGATGTTGCGTATTACAGCGAAAAACAGAAACAGCACTTGTACAGCATCAGTGACGAGCAACTGCGCCCCTACTTCCCGGAAAACAAAGCCGTCAGCGGCCTGTTCGAAGTGGTGAAACGCATTTATGGCATCACGGCGAAAGAGCGCACGGATGTGGACGTCTGGCACCCGGAAGTGCGCTTCTTTGAGCTGTATGACGACAATAACGAACTGCGTGGCAGCTTCTACCTTGATCTCTATGCCCGTGAGCACAAACGCGGCGGTGCTTGGATGGACGACTGTGTCGGGCAGATGCGTCTGGCGGATGGTTCACTGCAAAAACCGGTGGCCTACCTCACCTGTAACTTCAACCGTCCGGTCAATGGAAAGCCTGCGCTCTTCACGCATGATGAAGTGATCACTCTGTTCCATGAGTTCGGTCATGGTCTGCACCATATGCTGACTCGCATCGAAACCCCAGGGGTCGCCGGTATTAGCGGTGTGCCATGGGATGCCGTCGAGCTGC
>DFPL01000151.1 GCA_002377245.1 Enterobacteriaceae bacterium UBA3516 | reverse complement strand
GAAAAAGCGCAGGCGCTGGCAGACAGCATTGAGGAACAGGACGACGACACCGGCCTGATTAACTTTGCCATGAACCTCTTCGATATCGTCGGCATCAACCAGGACGATCGTGGCGAGAACATGATTGTTCTGACCCCGTCAGATCACATGCTGGTGCCGGATTTCCCGGGTCTGCCGGAAGATGGCTGCACCATCACCTTTGAACGTGATGTGGCGCTGTCTCGCGAAGACGCGCAGTTTATTACCTGGGAACATCCGCTGATCCGTAACGGTCTGGACCTGATCCTCTCCGGCGACACGGGCAGCAGCACCATTTCGCTGCTGAAGAACAAAGCGCTGCCCGTCGGCACTCTGCTGCTTGAGCTGATTTACGTGGTTGAAGCGCAGGCACCGAAACAGCTGCAGTTAACCCGCTTCCTGCCGCCGACGCCAATCCGTCTGCTGGTCGATAAAAACGGGACGAACCTCGCAGGCCAGGTGGAGTTTGAAAGCTTTAACCGCCAGCTCAGTGCGGTCAACCGTCACACCGGCAGCAAACTGGTGAATGCAGTGCATCAGGATGTGCATACCATCCTGCAGAAAGGCGAAGCTCAGGTGGAGAAAGCCGCACTGGCGCTTATCGAAGCGGCGAAAACCGAAGCCGATGAGAAGCTGTCTGCCGAGCTCTCTCGCCTTGAAGCCCTGCGAGCGGTGAACCCCAACATCCGTGATGACGAACTTTCGGCTATTGAGAGCAATCGTCAGCAGGTGCTGGAAAGCCTGTCACAGGCAGGCTGGCGTCTTGATGCGCTGCGTCTCATCGTCGTGACGCATCAGTAACGGAGCAGGTTATGTTAATGGAGCCCTACCATCCGCCTCAGGATCCCTGGCTGGTCATTCTGTATCAGGATGAACATATCATGGTGGTCAACAAGCCGAGCGGCCTGCTGTCCGTGCCGGGCCGTCTGGACGAGCACAAAGACAGCGTAATGACGCGCGTGCAGCGTGATTTTCCGCAGGCGGAGTCGGTGCATCGTCTTGATATGGCGACCAGTGGCGTGATTGTAGTGGCGCTGACCAAAGCCGCTGAGCGTGAGCTTAAGCGGCAGTTCCGCGATCGCGAGCCCAGGAAACAGTACGTGGCTCGCGTCTGGGGGCACCTGGAAAAGGAAGAAGGGTTGGTGGATTTGCCGTTAATTTGCGACTGGCCAAATCGTCCAAAGCAGAAAGTCTGTTTTGAGACCGGTAAGGCGGCGCAAACGGAGTATGAGGTGCTGGAGTTTGCCTCTGACAATACGACGCGGGTCCGGCTCAAGCCGATTACCGGGCGCTCCCATCAGCTGCGCGTGCACATGCTGGCACTGGGTCACCCGATTCTGGGTGACCGCTTCTACGCGACGCCAGAGGCGCTGGCGCTGGCCCCGCGTTTGTTGCTGCATGCAGAGACCCTGACCATCACCCACCCGACATTTGGCAATAGCATGACGTTTAAAGCCCCGGTGGATTTTTAGCAAACGGATGAAGTGGTCAGCAAGAAATAAATGCTGAGGGCGTCATTGTCGCAGCCAGTTTGGACTCGGACAGCGCGCAAACGCAGGAGCGTACACGTAGTACGTGACTGCGGTGAGCACTGCCCAGGTTCAAAATGGCAAGTAAAATAGCCCGTTAATCTACTTAAAGCCTTTTTGCTCTTTAATCAGCTCGTAGGCCTTCTGAATTTCCTGCGCTTTTTGCTTCGCCATCTCCATCATCTCTGGTGGCAGCCCTTTCGCCACCAGTTTGTCTGGGTGGTGTTCGCTCATTTGCTTACGGTACGCGCGTTTGATCGTCGTTGCGTCGTCGGTTGGCTTCACACCGAGCACGTTACACGCATCTTCAAGCGTCGGGCCGCGTTGTGCCTGTTGCCAGCCACCAGCGCCTTGTTGCTGCTGATACCCGCCACCAAACTGCGCGCCACCCTGCATCATGCGCAGGAACTGATCGAACTGGGTGCGGGAAATGCCTAACTCTTCGGCGATGACATACAGCACTTCACGTTCGTTCGGGTGCAGTGAACCATCGGCAAACGCCGCCTGAATCTGGATTTCCAGAAACATCCTAATTAAGTCGAAACGCCCAAAGCAGACGCTGCGGAACTGGCGCATTTTCTCGCGTAGCGGGTAGTTATCCGCTTTACCGACTCGAAAGGCCTGTTGCGCCGCCGTACGCGAATCACCGTGCAAATTCATTCTGTCCATGAATAAGCTGGCGACCTGGATATCTGCCTGAGTGACATGCCCTTTCGATTTGGTCAGATGCCCCATCACCTCAAAGGTGGTGGCGAAAAAGAGCGACTGGCGTTCACGCTGATTGGCAAACCACGCCATTTTGCGGCTGCGAGCCTTATCAAACATATGGCCAATTAATAGCCCGAGGACCGCGCCCCAAAAGCCTCCGCCCATGATCAGAGCGATGACCAAACCCGCCACTTTACCCCAATACTGCATATACTCCCCAAATCGTCATGCCGTCGGCTAAAATTTGCTTTATCATACCCGTCATTCTATGCCGTGCACAGGTACAGTCTTCTCTCACCTGGCTCGAAAACGGGCAGGATTAAAACTAGCGCAGCGAAGATGAGTACGTTAGTCTCTGACCGTTTGCCAGCGTAAAGCCACAGATGACGGAACAACAAATACAACGTATGAAAAAACGTATTCCCACCCTCCTGGCCACAATGATTGGTACTGCCCTCTACACTCAACAAGGGTTGGCAGCCGATCTCGCCTCGCAATGTATGCTTGGCGTACCCAGCTATAACCGTCCTTTGGTTGAAGGCGATACTAACAATCTGCCTGTTACCATTAATGCCGATCATGCGAAAGGCAATTACCCTGACGATGCTGTGTTCAGCGGCAATGTAGATATTAATCAGGGTAATAGTCGACTGCGTTCTGATGAGGTGCAACTTCATCAGCAGCAGGCTGATGGTCAGACTGCCCCGGTTCGTACGGTGGATGCACTGGGTAATGTGCACTACGACGATAACCAGGTCATCCTGAAAGGTCCTAAAGCCTGGGCGAATTTGAATACCAAAGATACCAACGTCTGGGAAGGTGACTACCAGATGGTGGGTCGTCAGGGCCGCGGTACCGCTGACCTGATGAAACAGCGTGGCGCCAATCGCTATACCATTCTGGATAACGGCACCTTTACTTCCTGCCTGCCGGGTTCAGATACCTGGAGCGTGGTGGGTAGCGAAGTGATCCATGACCGTGAAGAGCAGGTGGCAGAGATCTGGAACGCGCGCTTTAAGCTCGGCCCGGTACCTATTTTCTATAGCCCGTACCTGCAGTTGCCGGTTGGCGATAAACGCCGTTCAGGTTTCCTGATCCCCAATGCTAAATACAGCACCAACAACTCGTTTGAGTTTTACCTGCCGTATTACTGGAACATCGCGCCTAACTTCGATGCCACCATTACGCCGCATTACATCCAAAAACGTGGCAACATTCAGTGGCAGAACGAGTTCCGTTACTTAACCCAGGCGGGCAGCGGTCTGGTTGAATTTGATTATCTGCCTTCAGATGATGTCTATCAGGATGAACACCCTACGGAAGGCGACCGCCATCGTTGGTTGTTCTACTGGAATCACTTCGGCGTGATGGATCAAGTTTGGCGTTTCAATGTCGATTACACCAAAGTCAGTGACCCAAGCTACTTCAATGATTTTTCATCGAAATACGGTTCCAGTACCGATGGTTACGCCACGCAAAAATTCAGCCTTGGCTATGCGATTGATAACTTTGACGCCACCGTATCGACCAAACAGTTCCAGGTCTTTGATCGTACCAACAGTAACTCCTACTCCGCTCAACCGCAGCTGGATGTGAATTACTATAAAAACGATCTCGGTCCGTTCGATGCGCGTATTTACGGGCAGGCCGTTAATTTTGTGAATACGAACTCCAGCCGTCCGGAAGCGACGCGTGTTCATCTGGAACCAACGCTCGATCTGCCGTTGTCGAATGCATGGAGTAGCCTGAATACGGAAGCCAAGTTAATGGCGACCCACTATCAGCAAACCAATGTTGATGATTACAACACCGCTAACGGCACGGATTATAAAGAGTCTGTTAACCGCGTCATGCCGCAGTTTAAAGTTGATGGCAAACTGATTTTCGAACGCGACATGTCCTTTGCCAGCGGCTATACCCAGACGCTGGAGCCGCGCGCGCAGTACCTTTACGTACCGTATCGCGACCAGAGCCACATCAACAACTACGACTCGTCATTGCTCCAGTCGGACTATAGCGGCCTGTTCCGCGATCGCGTTTATGGCGGTCTGGATCGTATCGCGTCAGCGAACCAGGTTACCTCCGGCGTCACATCTCGCGTATATGATGACGCTTCTGTTGAACGTTTTAACGTTTCTGTTGGTCAAATCTACTATTTCACTGAGTCACGCACCGGCGATGACAATATAAATTGGGAGAAAGACAGCAAAACAGGTTCGTTGGTGTGGGCAGGAGATACTTATTGGCGCATTTCTGATAGCTGGGGCTTACGTGGCGGTGTGCAGTACGACACACGCCTGGACAACATTGCCAACAGTACCGCTGCCGTTGAGTATCGCCGTGATGAAGACCGTCTGGTGCAGTTCAGCTACCGCTACGCCAGCCCGGAATACATTCAGGCCACGCTGCCAAACTATGCGACAACAGAACAGTATAAAGATGGGATCTCGCAAGTGGGTGTGGTTGCAAGCTGGCCGGTCGTCGACCGCTGGTCTGTCGTCGGCGCTTATTATTACGACACCAACACAAGCAAACCTGCCGACCAGATGTTGGGTCTGCAGTATAACTCCTGCTGTTATGCCCTTCGCGTTGGGTATGAACGCAAGATCAACGGCTGGGAAAACAACCAAAGCAAGTATGACAACGTCATCGGTTTCAACATTGAGTTGCGCGGTTTGAGCTCGAATTACGGTTTGGGCACGCAGCAGATGCTGCG
>DFPL01000208.1 GCA_002377245.1 Enterobacteriaceae bacterium UBA3516 | reverse complement strand
CCCAAATGACCGAGGCGGTAATTGAACGTCACCACAACCACGTTGCGTCCGGCCAGCGCTTTACCGTCATAGGGCGGCAGGTCGCCTGCTCCCATGGTAAATGCGCCTCCGTGGATCCATACCATTACCGGTAGCGGCCCGGTGCGGTTTACGGGGGACCAGATATTCAGATAAAGACAATCTTCCGATAAGCGGCCGGGATCGCCGCCAGCAAGTTGCGTACAAATCTCGCGGTTCTGCCAGCTTGAGGCGCCAAAGGTGTCGGCAACGCGAATCCCTGTCCAGGCTTCAGCCCGTTGAGGTGAGCGCCAGCGCAATGCGCCGACGGGTGGCCTGGCATAAGGCAGGCCACGCCAGACGTGACAGCCGCCGTCAGTGACACCCACAACGGTGCCCTGACGGGTTTCGGCGAGTGGCGCGCAAGGGTTTTCCATAACAACATCCTGTTGATGAACACCTGAGCAGAGTACCGTTTTTACAACAGACCGCAACGTCGTTTGCTCCGCTCCTCAGCCTGTTGGTACAGCACGAACTCGTCCAGCACCTCACACCCCAGCGCGGTCTCGAATTGCGTTTTACTGGCGTTGCCGTGGTTTCGCGGCTGGGTTTCATTGCCCAGGTTCGACTGGAAAATACCGGCCGCACTCACCGGGAGAAAATCTTCATAGATAATGGGCTGCGCGCTTACCCAACCGCGTTCAATCAGCGGCTGGGGATCATCACCCGGACGAATCGCATGACGATGAGCTTCACCGGCAGGCGTCAGACGGTAACGAAACCAGGCCAGCTGCTGGTGGCGCAACAGCATTTCGCTGTCCGGGAAAGGTTTAAATACCGCCTGTAAATGATGTTGATGCGTCAGATTGTCTTTACCGGTTCCGGCCTCTGCCAGCAGCCTGTCGTACAAGGCACGTCCTTTTGGCGTCAGCGCAATGCCGCGCTGCTCAATCTCGCCAAAGCGTGCGGTATGGGTTCCGGTATGTTCACCTTTGAACTGCACCGGTTCATCCAGCGCTTTAAAACTGGTCTGGCGCAGCAGTATGGGCACGTCACGACGCGGCGGGCCCTCAATCAGAATTTTAGGTTCAATGCCATACTCTGCCATCAGCGACTGCACCCGATCGATATCCAGCGTTCGCGGCGTCAGATGATTGATGTGACAGCCAGGGAAACAGACCACGTCCGCGACCAGACGATGCTCATTGTGCAACGCATGATACGTCTCTTCATCCACCGTGGCCTGCCGATGCCAACGGAAGGTTTCCAGTGCTTCACGCACAAAATCCGCAGCCTGTTGCTCGTTAAACGCCCCCTCCCGCTCCCACAACGCAATCAGCGCGCGGCAGGCCGGGGTGAAGATATCCCGTTTGCGCAAAATAGCCGCAGCTCTCTCCCTGAGCGGTTCGTCCGCAATCAGTTCAAGGCGCAGCAGAGAGGTAAAAATGCGGAACGGATTACGCGCCAGCGCAGCGTCATCAACGGGCCGAAAGGCGGTTGAGTGGACCGGCACGCCGGCCTGTGAAAGATCGTAATAACTGACCGGAAACATCCCCATGATGGCGAACATCCTTCGCAACGTGGCAAGCTCTTCTGCGGTGCCCACCCTAATCGCTCCGTGACGTTCCACGTTCAGTCGCGCCAGTTCGTCGGCGTTGACAAGTTGTTCATGCAGGCGAGGATTATTCTCCAGTACGGATAAATTCACGTCGGCTACCAGCTCCAGTAATGTGCCGTACTGGGGCACCTCCTGTTGGTACATCGCCGACATTGCCTGTGAAAATTGTTCCCGAATATCATCAGCCGTGATGGGGTTCGCCATGTTGTTTTACCTCCGGTGTCTGTTACCTGGAGTGTAGGAAGCCCCTGGAGGCCCGTGAGGGAGAATTTACAAACTGTGATCACAGCATTAATCAAAAAATGCCGTTATTCCGCGAAGTTGCATAACCAAAGATTATGAATAGACCCCTGGAAAGATGCGGGTAAGGTCACACTGCACACAAAATGTGTTTGTAACTTAAGAAGATTAAATGTTAAAAATATTTTGCTATCAAGTTATCAAAATTAAACAACTTTACTTGTCACAGGCATCGCCTCGTTTTAGATCATCTTATGGAAAAAAACGGTCTGTTCTCTCAGCGCATCCGCTTGCGCCATCTGCATACATTTGTCGCCGTCGCCCAGCAAGGTACCTTGGGGCGTGCGGCTGAAACCCTTAAGCTCAGTCAACCGGCGTTGTCCAAGACACTGAATGAACTGGAACAACTCACCGGCACCCGTCTTCTTGACCGTGGTCGTCTGGGGGCGCAACTGACGCTTGTCGGCGAGCAGTTTCTGACCCATGCCATTCGGGTACTTGACGCGCTTAATACCGCTGGCCAGTCCCTTAACTATCAGCCAGAGCAAAACAATGCGGTGATTCGGATTGGCGCCCTGCCCACTGCCGCGCTGGGCATTTTGCCGGAGGTCATCGGCCAGGTGCATAAACAGCAACCCGATCTCAACCTTCAGGTCGCGACCACCAATAATCCTATGCTGCTGGCCGGACTGAAATCCGGTGAACTGGACGTGGGTATCGGTCGAATGTCAGACCCGGAAATGATGAGCGGGCTGACCTACGAGATGCTGTTCCTGGAGTCGCTCAAGCTGGTGGTCCGCCCGGATCACCCGTTATTACAGACCACGATTACCCTGAGTCGGGTGCTGGAGTGGCCTGTCGTGGTGCTCCCCACCGGTACCGTGCCGCGCCAGAACGCCGAAGAGTTGCTGCACAGTCATGGGTGCACGCTGCCGGCTGGATGCATCGAGACCCTCTCCGCTTCGCTTTCCCGCCAGCTTACTGCCAATTTTGATTACGTCTGGTTTGTGCCCTCCGGGGCCGTGAAAAACGATCTCCGTCAGGGCTCACTGGTCGCCCTGCCGATTGTGCCTGCCGGTGTGGGCGACCCCATTGGCATTATTACCCGCGTCGATGCGCCGCTCTCTGCGGGTGTGCAATCGCTGATTAACGCCATTCGTAAAACCGTGCCGGATTGATCTCCGGCTGCGCTTTTGCGCAACAGGTAAGTAATGTGTTAATCGTGTGATAAATGTTGGTTATTGATAAACGGTTGTTGTTAAGAAGCGTACACTTAACGGTAAGCCATCCGTTATTCGGAAAACCACATGAAATTCAAAACCGCCATTAAACCCTACCACGCCGCTGCTGGTGGCCTGGGGTCACTGGAAGCCACCACGCGTTTCGTCCTCGACAGCAAAAATGCCCTCAAAAACATGCGCAACCTGATGCGCATGAATAAAGCACGCGGCTTCGACTGCCCCGGTTGCGCCTGGGGAGACGATAATAAAAGTACCTTCAGCTTCTGTGAAAACGGCGCGAAAGCCGTGACCTGGGAAGCCACTCGCCGCCAGATCGGTGCCGAATTCTTTGCGCAACACAGCGTTGAAGCCCTGAATCGTCAGAGTGATTATTTCCTCGAATACCAGGGTCGTCTGACCGAACCGCTGAGCTATAACCCGCAAACTGACCACTACGAACCGATAAGCTGGACAGAGGCATTTGCGATGATTGCGCAACATCTTCAGGCGATGGATAACCCGAACCAGCTGGAACTTTACACCTCGGGTCGCGCCAGTAACGAATCCTCTTATCTGTATCAACTTTTTGGCCGCATGGTAGGCACCAATAATTTCCCCGACTGTTCCAATATGTGCCACGAAGCCAGCGGCGCGGGCCTTAAACGCAGTATTGGCGTGGGTAAAGGAACGATTCACCTGAACGATTTTGATAAAGCCGATGCCATTTTCGTTTTCGGGCAAAACCCGGGGACCAATCATCCACGCATGCTGCATAGTCTGCGCCATGCCGCCGACCAGGGTGCACGGATTGTGACCTTCAATACGCTACGTGAACGTGGGCTTGAGCGTTTTGCCGATCCGCAAAAACCGCTGGAGGTGGTCACCCCCATGGCCGGGGTCATTAGCACCGATTATTACCAGCCCAACCTCGGGGGCGATATGGCCGCGGTGCGCGGCATGGCAAAAGCGCTGCTGGAGACCCAGCGTCAGAAACGGGCGAACGGTGAACCCGGTATTTTCGACGAGGCATTCATTGCCGAACACACGCAGGGTATTGATGACTGGTTTGCGCAAATCGATGCCACCGACTGGAACACCATCGAAACGCAGTCGGGTTTACGCGAGCAGCAGCTGCGCGATGCGGCGGCAGTCTGGCAGCACGCTAAACGGGTGATTATCACCTGGGCAATGGGCATCACTCAGCACAAACATTCGCTCGATACCGTGCGCGAGATCGTTAACCTGCAACTGCTCGGTGGACATCTCGGTAAGCCGGGGGCGGGCCTGTGTCCGGTGCGAGGACACAGTAATGTGCAGGGCAATCGCACAATGGGCATAGATGAAAAGCCGCCTGCCGCGCTGCTCGACAGCCTGGCGCGCCACTTTAATTTTGAACCGCCTCGTGAGCCCGGCCATCATACCGTTGAGGCGATTCAGGCTATGCTGCGTGATGAAGTCAAGGTCCTCATCGCGTTAGGCGGCAACCTCGCGGCGGCGGCACCTGACACGCCGCTGACCTGCGAAGCCCTGACCCGCTGTGGTTTAACCGTCTACATCAGCACCAAACTTAACCGCAGTCATCTGATGCCGGGTGCAGCATCGTTGATTCTGCCGACCCTTGGGCGCACGGAAGAAGATGTGCAGGCAAGCGGTCGTCAGTATGTCACCGTTGAGGATTCTTTCAGCATGGTTCATGCCTCCGAAGGCATCGGCAAACCGCTTTGCGAAATGCAGCGTTCGGAAACGGCAATTGTGGCCGGGATTGCCCATGCCACGCTGGGCAGTGAGAAGGTAGACTGGCTGGCACTGGCCGACAATTACGACCTGATTCGCGATCATATTGCCGCGACGATCCCCGGCTTCCAGAACTTTAATGTGCGTTGTGATGAGCCGGGCGGCTTCTGGCTGGGCAACAACGCCGCG
The DNA here is from genome assembly GCA_002377245.1 of Enterobacteriaceae bacterium UBA3516. Taxonomy (GTDB): domain Bacteria; phylum Pseudomonadota; class Gammaproteobacteria; order Enterobacterales; family Enterobacteriaceae; genus CBFFRJ01. Next base: position 563 of record DFPL01000208.1, on the reverse strand, counting down.
GCACTGAAATTTGCAACACCATCCGGGAAAGCAGAATTCAGTCAGGCACCGCTTCCGGTTGCTGTTTGCCCGGAAGCCGACGCGCCCTTTGTCCTGCAAACCTTGCGTTCACACGATCAGTACAACACCACCATTTACGGTCTCGACGATCGCTATCGCGGTGTCTACGGTCAGCGCGACGTACTCTTTATGCACGAAGCGGATATTCAGGCACTGGGACTAAGTGATGGCGACAGAGTCGATATCACTACGCTTTCTACCGACGGTATTGAACGCCGCGTTGAAGGATTCCGTCTGGTGGCCTACGCCATTCCGCGCGGTAACCTGGCGGCTTATTACCCGGAAACTAACCCGTTGGTTCCGCTTACCCGCTTTGGTGATGGCACCGGCACGCCTACCTCAAAATCCATCCCGGTTGTTGTGACACCGTCACGCCAGGCGGATACCCTGCGTATTGCCTGATTTTGCCCCCAGTTCGAAGTAGAGGGATGCCCACAAAATAATACGAGCACGGACAGTCCCCTCTCCCCGTGGGAGAGGGTTAGGGTGAGGGGAAACATGCG
>DFPL01000206.1 GCA_002377245.1 Enterobacteriaceae bacterium UBA3516 | reverse complement strand
GCCAGCAGCGCCAGCACCAGATGCGAGCCGTTTTCCATCAGGCAATACCCAAATACCTGACGCAAAATATTGCGCTGGCTGATGATGCACAGCAGGCCGAGCAGGAAGTGGCCGAGCGCCACGGCGAGCGCAGGTTTGAGCTGGGCCACCATCGGCAGTTGCACCGGGCGCACCACAAACCAGCACAGCAGCACGATCCCGGCGGCCATCAGCACCAGCGCAGCGGGGCCAAACAGGCGTTCTCCCTGACCGGCCGGTGCCATTTTGCGAAAGGCGTAGCCCATGATGAGCGGCACCATCAGCACCTTGGTGAAGAAAGCGCTAATGGACCACATGCGCAATTGCTCTGCGTCCAGCAGTTCTGACAACGTAAAAAATATCGACACCAGTACCAGCGATTGCAGCGCGTACAACCAGCAGGAGACGGTGTAGCGTCTGGCGCAGGTCACCAGCAGCGAGGTGAACATCATCAGCCCCGCCAGATTGTTAACGATCAGTGTTCCCGTCATGTTCGACTCCCTTATCCCATCCACGCTGCGGCAATCACGCTCGAGGCGAGCGACATCACCACCAGAATTACCAGCACCACTCGCATCGACCATGGCAGTGGGGCTGCCTGAGCCACCTCATCACTCGGTTCTCCCGGCACCACCCGTCCAAACCAGTAAATGAACCAGCCGAAGCTGGCGACCGACTCCACCAGCGCCAGAATCATCACCGCGAGTAAAATGGGGTACTGGTCAGAGAGGGCAAACCCGGCGGCGAACAGCGGAAATTTGCTGAAAAAGCCGCTGAACGGCGGTACGCCGGTAATGGCCAGTGCCGCAACGCAAAAGCCGATCCCCGGAAGCGGCAGGGTGCGCATCACTCCGCGCAGCCGTGGCAGCATGCGGGTGCCGCAGCTGTAGCTGAGCGCGCCCGCCACCAGGAAGAACAGGCTCTTGGCGAAAGCGTGGTTGAAGATGTAAACAATCCCCGCAGTGAACGCCATTTTTGAACCGAAAATGGAGAGCGAGAGGGCGAGGAAAATCCACGCCAGCTGCGAGATAGTCGACCAGGCGAGCAGCCGCTTCATATCTTTTTGCGGCAGGTACATTAAGAAGCCGTACACCAGGGTAATCGTTGCCATGGTGACGCCCACCCAGCCGATAATGTGCGGGATCTCCCCGCCTTCTGAAATGGCGCGGGCAAAGATGTAGACGCCCACCTTCACCATCGAGGCGGCGTGTAAGTACGCACTGACCGGCGTTGGCGCTTCCATCGCATCCGGCAGCCAGGCCTGTAACGGTAGCTGCGCCGATTTACCCCAGGCAGCAAACAGGATCCCGCCATAAACAATCAAGGCAGTACTTCCGTTTAACTGGCCGAGGGCGCTCAGCGCAAACGTACCGGTTTGCAAAAAGAGCGTGGCAGCGGCCAGATAAAGCCCCAGGGAACCGACGTGGGTAATGAGTAACGCCTTCATCGCCGAACGCTGGGATTTCTCAGACTGGTAGTAGCTGATCAAGGCCCAGGAGCAGCCGCCGGTAATTTCGAAGAACAACAACTGACCCAGTAGCGTGGATGAGAGCACCAGACCGGACATCGCGCCGATAAAAATCAGCAGAAAGGCGTAGTAGCGGTTGCTGCCGTCATGCGGATGCTCGCGGTTGCCCCGGGTTAAATAGCCCGTGGAGTAAAGGGCAACCAGCAGGCCGAGGAACACCACGACAAACAGAATTAGGGTGCTTATCCGGTCGACCGTCATGCCAAACAAGGCCACCTGTCCAATGCTCAGCATCGGGATATCGACGGTTACGCTGCCAGCGGCATGAAAACCCGCGGCCAGCGTAACCGTGGCAATCGTTGCCAACAGGGCCATCGCTGTGGCAAGCATGGGCGCAGTCTGTCGGGGCGCCAGTGAGACGACCAGCGCGCCGACGAAGGGCAGCAACAGGACCGTCAGGGCAAGAGTTTCCATAGTTATTCCGTGCTCCTTACAGACCGGTTAACCAAAGGACATACGACAGCGCGGCAAGACTGAAACCGAGCCAGGTAAGGTGGTGCGTCAACAGGAAACGCCCACGCGCCAGCGAGTTTTCCACCACTGACGCCAGCACAAACACCACCAGCAGTTTGAGAAACGTGACGACCAGCGCCAGCACCACCGCTCCCGTGCTCAGCGTGTCGGCATTGCCAAACGGAAAGAACAGCGCGAGGAACAGTGAGGCCATCACGACCTGTTTAAGCCCGATGCCCCATTTCACCAGCGCCAGGCCTGCGCCGGAGTACTCGGTGAGCGGCCCTTCCTGTAATTCCTGCTCGGCTTCTGCCACATCGAAGGGGATTTTGCCCATCTCAATAAAACAGGCGAACCCGCAGGCCAGCATGGCCAGCAGCGTGGCCACCGGGGAGATCCAGCCTGCTGCCAGCGTGGTACCGATTGTTCCCACGTTGGTGGAACCGGCCAACAGGGCAAGCACCAGCAGCGAGAGGATCAGCATCGGCTCCACCAGAATACCGAGCGTCAGTTCACGGCTGGCACCGAGACCGGCAAAAGGGCTGCCGGTGTCCAGCCCGGACAGGGCGAAGAAGAAGCGGAACAGCGCGAAAAGGTAAATCAGGGTGATAAGGTCACCCGCCCCGGCAAACGGGGAGGCGCGAGTCAATAGCGGCAAGGTCATGGCGACCACCAGCATGCTGCTGAGCAGTACCCAGGGCATGATGCGGAACATCATGCCGGAAGAGGCGGGGGCGACTTCCTGACGCTTGAGTAGTTTTTGCAAATCGCGGTAGTCCTGCAATATTCCTGGCCCGCGTCGCGAGTGCATCCGCGCGCGGATCTGGCGGGAAATACCCGTAAACAGGGGCGCGAGCACCAGCAAGAGTGCTGCCTGGAAGAGGGCAAACACCGCCAGCGACCAGTCAGGGGTTGGTTGTGACATATTCTCTCCCTCCTCAGACGGCAATAGTCAGCAGCAGGATCACCAGGGCGGCAATCACATACAGGCAATAAAGACGGAAATCGCCGCTCTGCAGATACTGCACCGTGCGGGCAATGCGTTTGGTCATCCCGACCAGGGGCTGAATGATGTTGTCGTCCCAGAAGGGTTCGGTTCGCGTGGCGGCAACGGTGATGCCACTCAGGCTGCGATTGAGCGGCACGGCGGGATCGAGCTGCTTACGCATGCGGTAAAGCGGACCGAACATCACGCGCAGCGGCTGGGTAAAGCTGCCCGCTGACGGCGCCATCCCTTTTTCCCATGCGTACCCGCAGGCCCAGGCGTCACCCGTACGCCGGAACTGGCCGCGGGTCTGGCGATTGACATACCAGAAAAGACCCGGCAAAAGCGGCAGGGCAAGCAGCAGCAGGAAGATGGCTGACGGCATCAGCACCGCCTGTTGTGCGTCGCCCGGTATCAGCGTCGCGCCCTCGGCGACAGAAAGGGTTTCCGCCGTGGTGAGCGATTGCGCGATGAGCAGCAGATGAGGTGCCACCACGCTTGCCCCCACGCCCGCCAGCACGCAAAACAGCGCCAGCAGACACATGGCAATGACCATCGGCCAGGGTACTTCGCGCGCCTGCTCTGCTTTTTCACTCCGGGCGTTGCCGCAGAAGCTCACGCCATACACTTTGACGAAGCACATCGCGGCTAAAGCCCCGGTAATGGCGAGCATCACGATGGCGACTGGCCCCGCCAGGCGCGGGATCATGGCGTCCACGCGGGTCAGGGAGAAGAGTGACTGGTAGGTGTACCATTCGCTGATAAAACCATTGAGCGGCGGCATGGCGGAAATCGCCAGACAGCCAATCAGAAATGCCCCTGCGGTCCACGGCATCCGTTTTGCCAGTGCCCCCATTTTTTCCATGTCGCGGGTATGCAGACGGAAAATAATCGCCCCGGCCCCGAGGAACAGCAGTCCTTTGAACAGCGCATGGTTGAGCAGATGAAAGAGCGCACCGAGCAGACCGATGGCGGCAATCACCGGATGGTTGAGCGCAATGCCCGCCATGCCGGTGCCTACCCCCATCAAAATGATGCCGATGTTTTCCACCGTGTGCCAGGCCAGCAGACGCTTAATATCGTGCTCCGCCAGTGCGTAGAGTACTCCCAGCACGGAGGAGACCGCACCGAAGGCCAGCACCACCACGCCCCACCATAAAGGAATGCCACTGTGACCAAGCAGGTCGATGCCCACTTTGATGATGCCAAAAATACCGATTTTGACCATCACGCCGGACATCAGTGCCGAGGCGTGTGACGGCGCGGCCGGGTGCGCGCGCGGCAGCCAGCTGTGCAGCGGCAGCATCCCCGCTTTTGCCCCAAAGCCAAAGAATGCCAGCAGGAACACCGCGGAGGCGGTGCCGGGCGATAACGATAGCGTGCGGAAGCTGGCAAAATCCAGGCTGCCGCTCTGCCGCCACATCAGGAAGAAGGCCACCATGATCAGTACCGAACCGGCATGAGCAATAAAGAAGTAAAGCAGGCCCGCGTGGATGGATTCGTCATCCTGATCGGTAATCACCAGAAACCAGGAAGCCAGCGACATCATCTCGAACAGCACGATGAACCAGAAGGCATTGTCCATCACCACCAGGCCGACCATCGAGGCGATAAACAGATTCATAAAGAACCCCATCGAGCCCGCGCCTTTGCCGATGTATTCACGCACATAGGAGAGCGAGTAGAGGCCGCAAACCGCCACCAGCAGCGAAATCACCAGCACCATAAAGGCGGCGAGGCTGTCCAGCCGCACGATGAAATGGGCAAAAGCGAAGGGGCCAACGGCCTGCCAGGTGAGCGTTTCACCGACGGAAAGCGCGGTGAGCGCACTGGCAAGGCCGAGTAACCCGCCTGCCATGGCTGAGAAGCCCGCTATTTTAATTGCTATCTCTTCCTGACGGGCCAGCAGCAGCGAAAGGATGCCACCGGCTACGTATAACAATATTGACCACATCAATAGTTGCAGGGCATCCATTAGCGTTGCTCCGGCGAAAGTGAAGGGGAGACGAAGGCCATATCCGTGCTGCTCAGTGCGGCCTGTAGCCTGCGGGCTTTCAGCTGTTTAGCGAGCAAATCCTCGGCGACCAGATGTAACGCATGGGTCGGGCAGGATCTGATGCAAGCGGGCCCCTCCGGCAGGAAATGGCACAGGTCACATTTGACGGCGACGGTCTGTACGCCAGCGTTCCAGCGAAGAAAAGGATGAACGGTATGCGGGCTGTCGGGGACGTCTCTGAGCTCTGCGTCGGGAACGAAATGCGCGTAGCGGGAAGGCGCATCCAGCGGGCGGCTACCCGACGGCGTAATGGCCCCGAACGGACAAACCAGGCCGCAGAGTTTGCAACCGATACATAACGTTTCGTTGAGGTAAACGGACGCATCCTGAAAGGTGATTGCATTAACCGGGCACACCTGCTGGCAGGGCGCATCATCGCAATGCCGACACATTACCGGTGCGGTTTTGCTGTCGGTTTTTACCAGAGTTAAACGTGGGTGATGTTGTAGCCCCTGCGTTTTATGTACATCCGAACACGCGGCAAGACAGGTATTGCACCCTATACACCACTCGGGATCTGCAATCACAAAGCGGTTCATGTCGGCTCCTTGAGAAGAAAGCAAAAAACGTTGAGCCTCCTTAAGCATAAGGTGTGCCAATCTTAAAAAATGATGAAATTCAAATGGATATCAGGATGCGGGCGTCTGGGGTGAACAAAATTGATGGTCAGGGAAGGGGGCGTAAAGTCAGGGTCGGCACTTGTGTCGAGCTGACACAATGAATGTGATATTGATCACAAAATTGGGGCGGAGCGAGGGCAAAAAAGACGACCCATGACGGGTCGCCCTGCAGTGATTTATGCGTTAGTCAGGCGTTTTCTTTAAGCCAGTTCAGCACAATGTCATGGTGATTGCTGGTTTTGAAATCATCAAAGACATGTTCGATTTTACCGTCTGCATCAATCAGGAAGCTGGTGCGATGAATCCCGTCATAGGTTTTCCCCATAAAGGTTTTTTCACCCCACACGCCAAATTGTTCACACGTCTGGTGGTCCTCATCGGACAGCAGCGTAAAATTGAGCAGCTCTTTTTCGGCGAAACGGGACAATTTTTCCGACTTATCGGTGCTGATGCCTAAGACTTCGACACCGACTTTTTTTAACTCGTCCATGTTATCGCGGAGGCCGCATGCCTGCACGGTACAGCCTGGGGTCATTGCTTTCGGGTAGAAATAGACCAGTACACGCTGTCCCTGGAAGTCGGCCAAATTTACTTGTTCTCCGTCTTGATCCGGCAAGCTAAATTTCGGTGCGATATCACCGGCTTTCAGTGGATTCATTACTTAACTCCATCCTGTTCATCATGCTGTGAATAGTTGACGACATTAATACTGCCCT
>DFPL01000207.1:657-9273 GCA_002377245.1 Enterobacteriaceae bacterium UBA3516 | reverse complement strand
TTTTCCGTCATTTTTACATCCAGACGTCTAAACGGATAGATGTTTGTAGCGCAATAAATAACAACACGCGATTGATGAGGTAAGGTATGAGCTTTTTTCACGCCAACCAGCGAGAAGCCCTGAATCAGAGCCTGGCTGAAGTGCACGGACAGATAAATGTTTCCTTTGAATTTTTTCCGCCGCGCACCAGTGAAATGGAACAGACTCTCTGGAGCTCCATCGATCGTTTGAGCAGCCTTAAGCCGAAGTTTGTCTCCGTGACTTACGGTGCGAACTCCGGCGAGCGCGACCGCACCCATAGCATTATCAAAGGCATTAAAGACCGTACCGGTCTTGAAGCCGTGCCGCATCTGACCTGTATCGACGCCTCCCGTGATGAGTTGCGTGCTATCGCCAAAGACTACTGGGATAACGGCATTCGCCATATCGTAGCGCTGCGCGGTGATTTACCGCCGGGCAGCGGTAAGCCGGATATGTATGCTGCGGACCTGGTCACCTTACTGAAAGAGGTGGCGGATTTTGATATCTCCGTTGCGGCCTACCCGGAAGTGCACCCGGAAGCGAAAAGCGCGCAGGCGGACCTGCTGAACCTGAAGCGCAAAGTGGATGCCGGGGCTAACCGTGCGATTACTCAATTCTTCTTCGATGTGGAAAGCTATTTACGCTTCCGTGACCGCTGCGTGACGGCGGGCATCGATGTAGAGATCATTCCGGGCATTCTGCCGGTCTCTAACTTCAAACAGGCGAAGAAATTTGCTGACATGACCAACGTGCGCATTCCGGCATGGATGTCGCAAATGTTCGCCGGGCTGGATGACGATGCTGAAACCCGCAAGTTAGTGGGGGCGAGCATCGCCATGGACATGGTGAAAATTCTCAGTCGTGAAGGGGTAAAAGATTTCCACTTCTATACGCTGAACCGTGCGGAAATGAGCTACGCCATTTGCCATACCCTGGGCGTACGCCCGGCGCTCTGATTTTGCCCTTCAGGCCGGGTGTTCGCGTCATCCGGCCATGCTAAACGCCACCTTTCCTGCGCAAAAGGTGGTGTGCACATCATAATTATCTTCCAGCACCACAATATCGGCATCGTATCCGCGCTGTAGTTTTCCTTTATGTCCATCAACGCCGAGAAGCCGTGCCGGATTGAGCGTGCAGGATTTTAGCGCTGCGCCAAAAGGCACCATGGCCCCTTCCACCATATTGTATAAACCGCGGTTAAGATGCAGCGTACTGCCGACCAGCACGCCATTTTCCCGTCGTGTTGCGCCATCTTCACCCAGAATCATCGGCTCGCCGCCAAACATATAGCGGCCGGGCGGGCAGCCTTTCGCCTTCATCGAGTCGCTGATCATGATGACATCATCGTCATTTTTCACCCGATAGAGATGAGAAGCCGACACCAGGCTAACGAAGATGCCGTCGGCAATCACTTCGCCGTACAGCCCGTCCAGACGAAAAGCGGCCCCGAGAAGCCCCGGTTCACGATTTACATACTTTGCCATACCGTTGTAGACATGAGTAACGTTCTTCGCGCCATTGGCGACGGCTTCCAGCGCCTGCTCAAACGAGGCGTTTGAGTGCCCCATATTGACGGCTATTCCTTTTTGCGCGCAGTAGCGGGTCAGGGCAAGACCTGCATCTTCTTCCGGTGCGAGAGTGATCGCGATAATGCGATTATGCGCCGCTTTCTCGAAGGCTTCGAACCCGGCAATACTTGCCGGGCGAATCTGTTTTTCCGGCTGAGCGCCGCGATATTGCTGGCACAGGAACGGGCCTTCAAGATGAATGCCGAGGATCTCCGCGCCGCGGTAATCCTCATCCATCACCCGTGAGATATTACCAAGTGCGGCAAGCAGCGTGGCATCTTCGTCCGTCACCGTGGTGGGGCAGAATGCGGTCACACCTTCAGCAGGCAGATTCGCAGCCCAGCGGCGCAGACCTTGCGGGTCGTTTTCATTGGTATCGTAATCCCATCCGCCGTGAGCGTGGCTGTCAATCAGGCCGGGGATGATCCGCCGCTTGCCAAAATCATAGGTCGCGTTGTCTGCCAGGCCCAGGGCGATGTGGCTAATACGGCCCTCCTCAACGGCAATGTGCGCCGGGTAAAAACCGCCGAACAACCAGACTCGTTCACTTTGGATAACCATATCTCACCTCAGAGAAGGAATAAGTGATGCCGCTTCCTGGTCGCAAATGATGGTTACGTCAGGGTGAAGCAACAGGAAGGAGGCGGGGAATAACGGGTCGACGCGCTTGCAATCAAAGAGCTGTTTCATGACCTGCGCTTTCGATAAGCCGTTGGCAATCAGTACGATTTCTTTGCTTTTGAGGATGGTGCCCATGCCGAGGGTAATGGCCTGGCGTGGCACCTCTTCACGATGGGTAAAGAAGCGGGCGTTGGCTTCAATGGTCTCTTCATTGAGATCGATAATATGACACACCGGGCTATGAGTGGCATGGGGTTCGTTAAAACCAATATGCCCGTCATGACCGATACCGAGCACGGTCAGATCAAAATCACCGTGATCGACAATGGCCTGTTCATAGCGGGCGCACTCGGTGAGAAGGTCATCTGCCAGCACGTCAGGTACAAAGCGGTTTTCCACCGGCAGGTTGGCATGCTGATAAAAATAGTGGTCGAGGAACCAGTAATAACTCTGGGGATCCTCTTTTTTCAACGGAATGTACTCATCAATGTTGAATGAATAAGCCTGGGAGAAATCAACCTTTTTCTGCTGCGCCATGCGGCTCATTTCCTGCAGCATGCCGATGGGGGTGCCGCCCGTGGGCAGCGTCATCACCAGCTCGGGCTTGCGTTCCAGCGCTTTCGCCACACGCCAGGCAGCCAGCGCGCTCATGGCGTCATAGTTTTCAGTGACAGTGAAATTCAGCATCTGTTTTCCTTAGCCGCCGAGGGTGGCTGTCAGGCCGATCTCTTCGGCGTACTGTTTTGTCTGGTCAATGATCTCCGGTACCAGGGGGGGAAGATCGTTGAGTAGGTAAGGCATATCGAGCTTGTGATATTTGCCGATACCGTAAATGTGGTACGCGAGGATATCCACTTGCAGCACGGCACTGCCGAGGCTGTGGATAAAATCGAGGCGTTTACGGATATCGTCTGGTCGATCGTTTTGCGTGGGCACGATCACCATACGCGCAAGAATAGGTTTCCCCATCGCGGCGATCGCTTTGGCGTTTTCCAGGATCAGGCGGTTATCGACACCGGTGCAGGCGAGGTGGATTTCGGGATCGAAGGCTTTAATGTCGTAAGAAACCAGGTCGACCGCGTCTACGAGCGGCAATAGTTTCTCCCGGCGAATATTGCCAGCGGTGTCGAGACATACATGCACGCCCTCGGCTTTGAGCAACTGCACCGTTTCATGGACAAATTCCGCCTGTAACGCGGGTTCACCGCCAGAGAAGGTGACGCCGCCGCCGCTGGTGTCGTAAAAGGCTTTGTCGCGCAACAGCAGATCGGCAAGCTCACGGGAGGTCATCTCTCTGCCAGCTTTTTCGTAGGCGTCGTAAGGGCAGACGTCCACCATCTCGATCAGGTTGCTGCACTGCTTACGGTCAATGTTTACCCCCTCGCCGGGTTCGGCGAGAGTGATGGAATTATTGACCGCCGCCTGTACGCAGGAACCGCACTGGCGGCAGCGCTCTTTGAACCAGAAGACGTTGAAACCAGGCCTGAGCGTCTCCGGATTCGCGCACCACAAACAGCGAAGATTGCACTGCTGCATAAAAACCGTCGTTCGCAGCCCCGGGCCGTCTTTGGTGGAGTAGCGTTGAATGCGGGAAATCAGGCCAGTTTTCATATTACCTCCATATATACCCTGGCTGTTTACCAGGCCAGTTCTGTACGGGCAATAATCGCGTCCTGCGCTTCCGGCATCAGCGTCGAGAACAGCGCGCAATAACCGGCTACGCGGACCATCAGGTTCGGATAATCTTCCGGGTGCGCTTTGGCGGCGCGCAGGATATTCGAGTCGATGATGTTGAACTGGTTGTGGAAGATATTCTTCTCGCGGCTGGCTTCCATGAAGTTGGTGAATTTCTCCAGGTTGTCATCGCCTTCCAGCGCGCTCGGGGTGAACTTCATATTCAGCAGCTGACCGCCGGCGATTTTCTGATTCGGCAGCTTGGCCACGGAGTTGATCACCGCCGTTGGGCCTTCTTTGTCTGCGCCAAGGCACGGTGATGCCCCTTCGTTCAGCGGCAGGGTCGCCAGACGACCGTCCGGGGTTGCGCCGACGTCAAAACCGTTTGGCACATAAGAGGTGATGTTGGAGGTGGACATGGTGTATCCACAGCCCTTCGGACCTTTGCCATAACGGTCAGTTTTGTACTTCGGCAGCAGTTTCAGATAGGACTCGAACACGTCGGCGACGATATGGTCGACATAGTCGATATCGTTACCGAACTTCGGCGCGTTGCGGCACAGTTTGCGCACGCGGGCGCCTTCGATGCCGTCGAAATTGCTGTCCATGGCATCGCGCAGCTGTTTCAGCGTCAGCACCTTGTCATCAAAGACCAGCTTTTTCACCGCGGCCAGGCTATCGCCAACCACTGAAGGCCCGATATTGGAGGAGCTGACGAAGTCATACTCGGCGCCGCCGTTTTTCAGGGTTTTGCCGCGTTCCAGCGAGCAGTTAATCGTGGCTGAAGCAAAGGCATCGGCATCGTGATATTTCAGCGCGCGGTCGCAGACCAGGTCGCAGTCCACCGCCAGGTCGGAGTAGAACTCCAGCAGTTGGTTCCACGCGGCCCAGACTTCGTCATAAGATGCATAATTGATCTCACGACCTTCTTTACCGTTCACTTTCACCAGCTGTACGCCAGTTGCTGGATCGCAGCCGTTGTTCATCACCAGCTCAAGGATTTTGCCGAAGTTAACGTAGGTCATACCGGTAGCGCGGTGTCCCCAGCGGCCCGGGATCGCGGTTTCCACGCAGCCCATTGAGGCATATTCGCGCGCCACTTCTTCAGTCAGGCCGAGAGTCATCATCGCCGGGATAACCACTTCGTCACAGAAGATGGACGGCATACCGAAACCTTTGCGGATAAGCTTCGCGGAGTCCTGCATCAGCGAGTGCGGAGTATCTTTGGAGAAGCGCACGCTCAGGTTTGGCTCCGGCAGGCCGGTCAACGCCATCGCTTCCAGAGACAGATAGGAAAGGTCGTTGGTACCGTCGGTGCCGTCCGGCTTCATACCCCCAACCATCAGGTTAGAGTAGAGCGGGTAGCCGCCGCTGTACTGGGTGTGGCCCCACGGGCGCACTTTGTTCAGGCTGTTGGTCATGATGAAGAAGTGGGTCAGGATCTCCAGCGCTTTCTCTTTACTGATTTTGCCAGAGTTGATATCCGCTTCGTAGAACGGCCAGACGTACTGGTCGAAACGGCCGAAGGAGAAGGAGTGACCGTTACTTTCGATCATCATCAGCAGGTGAGTCAGGTAGACGGTTTCGACGGCTTCGTAGAAATTCTGTGCTTTGCCTTCCATCAGGTGGGCGAACATGTCGCTCATCGCCAGCAGCTCATCGCGGCGTTTAGCGTCTGCGGTTTTCCCGGCTTCCTCTTTCGCCAGTAGCGAGAAACGTTTGCAGTAATTCAGCGCGGCATCCATGGTGATGATGACGGCCTTATAGAAATCGGTCTGTTCTTCGGTCAGGTCTTTGTCTTCCGCCAGATGCTGTTTGGCGATATCGCGCATCCCGCCGTAGCCCACTTCCAGGACAAAGTCATGGTTAGGGATAATGTGCCCGTCGCCAGACATGCTGATGCCGCCGCGGTGCAAGACCCCCTGTTTTTCTGCCAGGCGGTTAATTTGCGGCAGGTTAGCCAGCACTTCGTCCTGATGGGTTTTGCCCTGCCAGTAATCCTGCAATACACGCAGACGTGCTTTGGTCTCTTCGCTCACCTGGAAGCTATCGCCGGAGCGTTTATCAAACTCGTCCAGTTCATCGATAACCCAGTTAAATGAGAACTCCGGGAAGACGGGGGCGGCAAAATTGGCGCTCGCCTGGTTACCAACGATCAGCATGTCCGGTTCGATATAGATGGTCATTTTTTCCAGAATATCGGCCATCGCAAGCGCCCGGCGAATCACAATGGATTTGCCTTCGGAGCGTTTGAAGGATTCGGTGATGATCTCGGCGCGCTCCGGGCAAAGGGTTGCCACGCGATGAAACATCTGATCCTGTTTTTTGGCGATACGATCAAAATCGCAATCGTTGTTGGTGGGTTTGAAGCTAAGCAATCCGTTCATAAATTCCCTCACTGGTGAAGTGGTTTTTATGTATTTCATGCCTGGGGTGTGTTTTTGTCAATCAAAAAGTGATCTATTTTGTTCTTTTTGTCACAAATAAATCTAAATAGAACATAGAAGAGCACTAAAAAACACAAGCGCCCGTTCAGGGCGCAGGAGGTTATTCGGCGCTGTCGGCCAGGATAAGTTCAGCAGAGTGGCTGGCGAGAAGGGATAAAACGTCGGCTGAAATGCCGCTTTGGCTAATCACTACATCAAAGTCGCCAAGTTGTCCGTGGGCTGCCAGGAAGGTTTGACCGAATTTACTTTTGTCGGCCAACAGAATTTTCTGCCGCCCGGCACGCGCCAGCGCACGCTTCACATGGGCATCAGTCATTTTCGGGACGGTCAGTTCACCTTGTTCGTTGATACCCTGGGTGCTCAGAAAGACTTTATCGGCATGCAGGGTACTGAAGAATTCGGCGGTGCTGAAAGAGACCATTCCCTGCGTATCGTCCTCGTACTCGCCAGGCGCGACAATCAGCTTGATGTTGCTGCGCCCCTTGAGCAGGTTAACGACCGGCACAGAGTTGGTTATCACCATGATTTTCTTGTCGAAAATACATTGCGCGAAGGCCAGTGCCGTTGTGCCGCAGTCAATAATGATCGTATCGCCATCTTCCACTAAATCAGCCGCTTTTTGCCCGATCAGGTGCTTATCATCAACCATTTGTATGGATTTGAGCTGAAAGCTGGGTTCTACGCTGGCACCGCTGGTGAGATAAGCGCCGCCGTAGCTGGTTTTCACAATGCCCTGCTTTTCGAAGAAGGAGAGGTCGCGGCGAATGGTCATTTTGGTGACGCCAAACTTCTCCGCCAGCTCGTTAACCACAACCTTTTTTTCCTGTTGCAGAATGGCATAGATGCTCATTCTTCTGTCTGATGATTGCATGAGGAGGATTCACAAAGGGAAAAACGCACTATAAAGCACATACATTGCCGTGACAATATGGCCTGAAAGGAACATAAAGAAACACTCCCGGGGATGCCGGGAGTGTGAAAGGGTTATTCCCAGTCTGCAAGGAAGCGCTGACCGTACTGGTCGGCGACCAGCAGCGCGGCGTACACCTGATCTGCTGTCGCGCCACCCGGCATATTGTGGATGGTTTCCCCTTCGGTGCAGGCCGCTTCTGCCACGATGCGCATTTTGGCCGGGATATCGTCAGTGATATCCAGCTGTGCCAGGGTGATCGGCAAACCAACGGTGTGACAGAGTGCGGCAACGGTTTCAATCTCTTCCGCTGACGCATTTTCCAGTATCAGTTGGGTGAGTGTGCCAAAGGCGACTTTTTCACCATGGTAATAGTGGTGTGCATCCGGAATAGCCGTCAGGCCATTGTGGATAGCATGTGCTGCTGCCAGGCCACCGCTTTCAAAGCCGACGCCGCTCAGAAAGGTATTTGCCTCTACAACCCGCTCCAGCGCGGGAGTGACCACATGCTGCTCGGCGGCCAGCATTGCTTTCTCGCCTTCAGCGATCAGCGTGTTATAGCAAAGCTCTGCCAGTGCTAATGCTGCCTGAGTGCACTGGCCACCGGCCATCGTAGTGGCACCGCTGCGGGAACAGGCGCGGGCTTCAAACCAGGTTGCCAGCGCATCGCCAATCCCCGCCGCCAGTAAACGTGCCGGCGCCCCTGCCACAATTTTGGTGTCGACAATCACGCGGTCCGGGTTATTGGGCAGCATCAAATAGCGATCAAACTCGCCATCATCGGTGTAGATGACCGACAGCGCGCTGCAGGGTGCATCCGTGGAGGCAATAGTCGGGGCGATCGCCACCGGAACGCCCATAAAATGGGCCAGCGCTTTCGCGGTATCCAGCGTCTTACCGCCGCCAATACCGAGCACGGCGCCACACTGTGCGCTTTCTGCTATCGCGCGCAGCCGATCGATTTCATTTTGCGAACATTCGCCCCCGAAAGGCACCACTTCACAGGCGAGATCGGCATCCGCCAGACTTTTTTGCAGCGCTTCCTGAGCGAAACCTAAAACAAATTTGTCTCCTACAACCAGCCAGCGTGCTGCCAGTGGTTTGAGGTATTCACCGAGACGGGTGATAACATCTGCACCCTGAATATATTTGCCTGGGGATTGAATAATGCGGTCCATACATGTCCTCCATTCTGGCTCTTCAGGCCGCGGGTTGCGGCCTTTTCGCCGGGTTACAGGTTGAGATTGCCAAATGCGTTGTTCCAGTCCTGTTCAAATTTTTCTACTGCTGACTCTACCGCGGGGGTATTGAGCATTTGTTGCGCTACGTCTAAAGGAAGGGTGATCGCTTCACAACCTGCCAGCAGGCAGTCCAG
>DFPL01000207.1:0-608 GCA_002377245.1 Enterobacteriaceae bacterium UBA3516 | reverse complement strand
TCCGGCCAGCGCAGCCAGCAGACCCTGGGAGGCGCTGTATACCGCAGTGCCGAGTGTTGGAATGCCTTCTTTTTTCAACAGCTTGATAGCGGCCAGACCTTCAAAGGTCACCGGGATTTTTACCACGATACCGGGTACGGCGTTGCTCAGACGTTTGGCTTCTTCAACCATGCCCTGCGCGTCGCGGCTCATGGTCTGGGCGAACAAAATACCTTCCGGGCCGACCGCTTTTTGCAGGCGCGGTAACACATCCCAAATGGACGCTTTACCCGCAGCGATGATGCTCGGGTTGGTGGTAACGCCGGCCAGCGGGTAGATACGCGCCAGGCGTTCAACTTCGTTCACATTGGCGGTGTCCAGATACAGTTCCATGATGCTTCCTCTTAATTTCCCCGAATAATTTCTGCCTACAGGATACGAGGGGAATGAGAGGGGACGCTACGCGACATTTCTGCCAAAAACTGGACAAATGTAATGTCCGAATCAAAGCATGATCTGCATCACGTTTAGGTGCCATAAAGTCATTAAGCGGCTGATAACGTGAGATTTAACAAGTGGCAAGAAGTATGGATATTACAAAAATCCAGAAAATAGCATTTTTACACGCA
>DFPL01000312.1:2949-4335 GCA_002377245.1 Enterobacteriaceae bacterium UBA3516 | reverse complement strand
CCCCCGCGCTCCCCGCCAGGAAAATCGCCGCTCGCGCGGTCCACTCAGCGTGTGCCTTCAGGCTTATCGGGGACGGGCGAAGGTAACGTCCCTGTAAAGTCGCCCTCTCCGCGCATCCCTGCGCGGCGCCCCGTCCTTACGGATACGCTTCATCGATCTTCAGCCGGACCCTGTCATCGCTGTAAGTTTTTTATTCTCATGCCAAATAGCCATTGCAGCGAAATGAAAATTACCGGAGAAGTCTCTCCGTTTGAGGAGCACGGATGCGACCCCGATCACAATCTCCTTATGCTATGATGCGCGGCTTAATAATAAGCAATCAGCATGGCAGGACTGGAAAATGGGTTCCACAAAGAAAGGGATGCTTTACGTACTGGCGGCCGCCGTTCTATGGGGTAGTTCAGGCGTATGCGCGCAGTACATCATGGAGAGAAGTCATATTGATGCCCCGTGGCTGACAATGGTGCGTCTGTTGTCTGGCGGTGTGGTACTGCTCATCCTCTCGTTCTTTAACGGCGACAAGATTTTCTCGATCGTTAAAAATCGCAAAGACACCCTGAGCCTGCTGTTTTTCTCACTGTTTGGTGCGCTTATCGTGCAACTGACCTTCCTGGTCACCATCGAAAAATCCAACGCCGCCACCGCGACCGTGCTGCAATTTCTCTCGCCGACCATCATCGTGATGTGGTTTGCGCTGGTGCGTAAAAAGAAGCCCAGCCTGCCGGTGACGGCGGCCATTGGTACCTCGCTGCTTGGCACCTTCCTGCTGGTAACCCACGGCAACCCGACGACGCTGACCGTCTCTACCGAAGCCTTGATCTGGGGTATCGCCTCGGCCTTTTCTGCGGCGCTTTATACGACTTATCCGTCGGCGCTGATTGCCCGCTACGGTACGCTGCCGATTGTGGGTTGGAGTATGTTCCTGGCCGGTCTGATGCTGACGCCGTTTTATGCCGGACGTGGCAATGACTTTGTTATCGACGGCAACCTGGTGATGGCGTTCTTCTACCTGGTGATGATTGGCACCGCGCTGACCTTCAGCCTGTATCTCAAAGGGGCGCAGATGATTGGTGGATCCCGCGCCAGCATTCTGAGTTGTGCCGAACCGCTGAGCAGCGCCCTGCTGTCGGTCGCGCTTTTAGGCATCGCTTTCACCCTGCCGGACTGGCTGGGCACCTTGCTGATTGTCTCGTCCGTGCTGCTGATTTCACTGGATTCCAGAAAACGGGTTCAGGTTTCGGCCTGAGACCCTCAGAGCCGCATGCTTCCCCTCACCCTCAAGGGCTAAGGAATCCCCACAAAAAAATGCGTGCACGAGCGGTCCCCTCGCCCCACCGGCTGAGGAATCCCCAGAAAAAATGTATGCACGGACAGTCCCCTCGCCCC
>DFPL01000312.1:0-2873 GCA_002377245.1 Enterobacteriaceae bacterium UBA3516 | reverse complement strand
CTTCGCCGATTTTCAGCCGGCCCCCTGTCATCGCGGTGACAGTTTTATTCTCATAACGCAGTGTTATCGCTATAAAACGTAATATTACCAGGGATCCCTCAGCCCTCAGGGAGAGGAGAACGCTCTTGCCCGGATTAGCGACTCACTTCACCTTCACTTTGCTCGCCACCAGCAGCGCGGTGAGCAGCATCAGCGAACCGGCCAGCACCAGCGGTGAAAGCAGGCCCAGATTATCAATCGCATAGCCACCCACGGCGGCGCCACAGGTATTCGCCAGTTGAATCACTGCCACCTGAATTGACCCGGCTTTTTCAGCCTGGTCAGCCAGCGAACGGGTGATCCAGGTCGACCAGCCCACCGGAATCAGCGCAAACGCCAGCCCCCAGACAATTGCAATGCCTGATG
Source organism: Enterobacteriaceae bacterium UBA3516 (assembly GCA_002377245.1). Classification (GTDB taxonomy): domain Bacteria; phylum Pseudomonadota; class Gammaproteobacteria; order Enterobacterales; family Enterobacteriaceae; genus CBFFRJ01. Next base: position 2,468 of record DFPL01000312.1, on the reverse strand, counting down.
CAACGACCTTATCGCTGCCCCAAAGAATCAGCACCAGCGCGCTAATTGCCAGAATCAGCGGCGCGCAGGCTAGCGCCAGCTTCACCGAGCGCTTCAGGATGTGCGAGGAGAACGAGGTACCCACAAAACTGGCAATGCCAAAGCTCAGCAGCACCAGCGTCAGGCCATCGACGTCGAACCCGGCCATATTCATATAAACCGGGCGAATATATGTAAAGAAGGAGAACTGCCCGGCGAAAGCCATAAAGATGGCGATCATTCCCGCCAGTACGCCGGGGCGCTTAAGCAAACCAAACATATTCTGATGATGTTCGGTTTGCCCCGGCATCGACGGCAGCGCTTTCCACACCCAGGCGATGCACAGCAGACCCATCACTGCCGCGCCGTTAAAGACATGACGCCAGCCGATAATGCCGCCAAGAAAACTGCCCAGCGGTGCGGCAATCACCAGCGCAATCGACACCGCACCGAAAATCACCGATAACGCTTTCGGGATCGTACGCGCCGGAACCAGACGCAGGGTCAGTGACGCGGACATCGCCCAGAAACCGCCGAGTGCCAGCCCCAACAGGGCGCGGCCGACCAGCATCAATGCAAAATTACTGGCAAACGAGACCAGCAGGCAGGAGAGCGTCAGCAGAATAGAAAAGGCGATCACCACATAGCGCCTGTCCGTTTTGCCGATGATGTTGGTAATAAACAGGCTGGCAAACATAGCAACAAACGCCGTGACGCTCACCGACTGACCGGCCACGCCTTCAGAAACGCCTAAGTCTTGCGCCATTGGCGTCAGCAGGCTGACCGGAAGAAACTCCACGGTAATTAAGCATGCGACACAAAAAGCCACGGCAAAAACCGCCGACCAGTTGGGCCGGGTGACGCCGTTGTGTAGGGGTTGCGCGCTGGATGTCTCAATCATTTTTGTAACCTGCCGTGGTGTTTTACCGTGAAAGTCGCGCAGTGTAACAAACAACGATGTGATCTATTTAACAGTTTGGCAACTTTTTGCTGCCTTTACGTACGACAATCAGTGAAGCCAGTGCACCCCGTCTTCGGGAACGAACAGGGTGTTGTAACGCATCTGGAAGGCGTTAAGTTCTGACACCTCTGGCTCCAGCTCTCGCAGAAAACCGAGGGCGAGGCGGATTTGCGCATCGGTTATGGGTACGGCCAGGCGCGCTTTTTGTAAGATCCGGTGCCAGTACTGCAGGTTGCGTTCGCTGCCGTCAACGATAAACACTTCCCAGATAAACAGTACCTGAGCGGCATTCTGCAGATGGGCTTCGTCCGGGCGGGCTAAGTAGCGGATAAATTCGTTGCCCGCACTTTTTCCCATCTGGTCAATCATGGTTTCTACCGGTACGGGTGTAATAGACAGCCGCTCACTTAAACGGCGCACGGCTCTGCGCGGTTTAGACGTTAACACTCTGAATCCGATGATAAAAACCGCAACCAGCGTCGCGAGCGTTAACCAAATCATGAAAACTCCTGCCACGTCATAGGAGGCACATCATAAAAGTAAATCGGCCAAAAAGAACAGCCTTAACCGCAGGTTACGGGGTAAATTGTCGCGTGAGGATCAGGCAGATGAGTGATGTGGAGCGCTAACGCTCATAAAAAGGCCCGGACAAGCCGGGCCAAGGATCGGGGCGTATCTTACTCGAAGAAGACCGCCAGCTTATTAAACATGCCTGGCGACGACTGATTGCGCACCACCTGCACCACATCTTCCAGTTTCTCAATCTGGCTTATCATCTGCTGCAGACGTTGATCGTCATTCACCAATAGCCAGATGCGGCTGTGCTCACTCTCTTTAATCGGCAAACAAAGGATCCCTTCGACGTTAAAGGCGCGACGGGCAAACAGGCCGCAGACGTGGGTCATGACACCCGGATGGTTGCGCACGGTGAGTTCAAGGATGACGTTGTCAGAAGTTGTCTGTTGCATGGCTTATTCCCCCACCATTTCAGTATTAGCCGCACCCGGCGGCACCATCGGATACACTTTTTCTTCAGCGTCGATGCGCACATGGATCAGCGCCGGACCCGGGCGCGAGATGATCGCCTGCAACGCGGCATGCGGGTCAGATTCCGCATTCAGGTCGCAGCTTTGCAGGCCAAAACCGGCGGCAATCTGCATGAAGTTGATCATTCCCGGGTAGGTCGCCGCGAACACGCCCTGCTTGTAGAACAGGCTTTGTTGCTGATGCACCAGTCCCAGCGCTTCGTTGTTCATCAGGATGATTTTCACGTCCAGATTGTTCTCGGCGGCGGTCGCCATCTCCTGAATATTCATCATCAGGCTGCCATCGCCGGAGAAACAGATGACTTTACGGTCCGGGTTCGCCAGCGCCGCACCAATGGCCGCAGGCAGGCCAAAGCCCATGGTCCCCAGCCCCCCGGAGGTCAGCCACTGACGCGGGCGGTTCAGCGGATACGCCTGCGCGGTCCACATCTGGTGCTGGCCCA
>DFPL01000203.1 GCA_002377245.1 Enterobacteriaceae bacterium UBA3516 | reverse complement strand
CGTTATATCCGCTGTCAGGGGTATAACACCAAACTCATGGTCGTGGACCCGGAAAACTCCGTGTTTATGGATTTCTGGCAAACCCGTGATACCGCCCTGCGCGCGTCCATTGGCAGCAAAATCGAAGGAATTGGGCGACCGCGCGTTGAGCCTTCATTCATTCCTGATGTGGTCGATGAGATGCTGCGCGTACCCGATGCAGCGAGTGTCGCCACCGCGCTGTGGCTGGAAACGCAGTTGGGCCGTAAAGTCGGCGCTTCAACCGGCACCAACATGTGGGGCGCACTGAACATAGCGGCGCGCATGCGCGAAGAGGGCCGCACCGGCTCGATTGTGACCCTGCTGTGCGACAGCGGTGAACGCTATCTGGAAACCTATTACAACCCGCAGTGGGTAGCGTCCAACATCGGCGATATCCGCCCCTGGCAGGCAGAGATTGAACGGTTAGTGAAATAAAAAAAGCCAGACAACATGTCTGGCTTGCTGGAAAATCTCGTCATTCGGGGGAATAAGGAAGANNCTGTGCGACAGCGGCGAGCGTTACCTGGACACCTACTACAACGCCGGATGGGTGAAAGCCAACATTGGCGATGTGACCCCGTGGCTGGCAGAGATTGCCCGGCTGGTAAAATAAAAAAAGCCAGACTATCGTCTGGCTTGCTGGAAGGGTCTCACTATTCGGGGGAATAAGGAAGATGTGGTGTATCCAGCCAATGCGTTAAATAGTGGGACACTGCCTGATTACGACAGTGTCCTATAACCGGTAAGTTGGGCAGTGCAGCGCGCAGCTGCGGCATCGCATTGCCCATGATCAGGCCTCGCCCGACGCTCGCCAGCATTTCAGCGTCGTTCATGGCGTCGCCGAAAGCCATGCAGTCCTGCATCGGTAAATTCAACAGGCTGCTCAGCATGGTCAGCGCAGCGCCTTTATTGCACCCAAGCGGCAATATCTCAAGGCAGTACAAGGCAGAGAAGCAGAGGGTTGCCCGCCCATCCAGGATCTCATTAAGCTGAATACGCAGCCGGCAGAGATCGTCATGCTCACCGACAAAACAAATTTTCGTTACGTCATGCGCCGGCAGACGTTTTAAATCGACAAGCTGATAGGTGAACCCGCTGTAGAGGTGTTCGTTCAGCGCGTCCGGAATCGGTTTATTTGTCAGCCAGCCAGAATCATTAAAAGCGTGAATGCTGGCCTGCGTATCCCATGTGCCGTGCAGCACACGCTCAGCAATCTCCGGGTCCAGATCCTGACGATGCAGTAGCTCTCCCTCCATCGAATGGACACGCGTGCCATTACCGGTAATCAGAAAAGCATCCAGCGCAATGGTCTTGACGATCTTACGCATCTCCAGCGCATGCCGACCGGTGGCAAACGCCAAGGTGATGTCGCGTTCACGCAGACGACGTAGCGTCGCCAGCGTCAGATCGCCTAAACGGTGATCGGGCATGAGCAAAGTGCCATCCATATCAAAAGCTGCCAGCCGGGCCATATGTCGTCTCCAGATTTTCACGCTTCGTATTGCGCAAAAGTATTGCCTGGTATATACGGAAGTAATAGTGAGGAGATAGAGATAATTGTTCCGGGTTTATGCGACAGCTTAACCGACTCAATCAGTATCAGCGCCTGTGGCAGGTTTCGTCAGGGGAAGACCAGCACGTCAGCGTTGCCAGCCTCGCCAGCGACTGTTGTTGTAGCGAACGTCACATGCGTACGCTGCTGAGCCAGATGCAGGCAGCCGGCTGGCTGCACTGGCAGTCACAATCAGGACGCGGAAAACGGGGAACGCTGCAATTTTTACGCACCCCGGAATCTTTGCGCCAGGAGATGATGGAAGCGGCGCTGCGTACCGGGCAGCAGCATAGCGCCCTGGCACTGGCCCAGCTTGCGCCTGACGAACTGCGGGCATTGCTTAATCCCTTTCTTGGCGGTTCCTGGCAGAATGACACCCCGACGCTGCGTATTCCTTATTACCGTCCGCTGGAACCCTTGTACCCCGGATTCTTACCGGGGCGTGCGGAGCAGCATCTGGCCGGGCAAATCTTTTCCGGCCTGACTCGCTTCATGAATGACAGCGCTTTGCCTAAAGGCGATTTAGCGCATCACTGGGACGTCAGCGAAGACAAGCTCTGCTGGCGTTTTCACATCCGCCCGACGCTGCACTGGCATAACGGCGATGTGGTTGACACCCGTCAACTGGCGCAACGTTTTATGCTGCTGCTCGACCTCCCCGCCCTGCGCACATTGTTTGCCAGCGTGAAGAGCGTTGACGCCACGCACTCCCATTGCCTGACGTTCAGGCTGTATTACCCGGACTTCTGGCTGGCGCACCGTCTCGCCAGCTATGCCTGCGTGCTGGCGCATCCGCAGTTGCCCATGGTGGGTACCGGGCCATTTAAACTGGTCTCCTTTAGCAAAGAACTGGTGCGTCTTGAAAGCCACGAGCAGTACCATCTGAATCATCCATTTTTGAACGCCGTGGAGTACTGGATAACCCCCCTGTTGTTCGAACAGGATCTTGGCACCAGTTGCCGCCATCCGGTGCAAATTGCCATTGGCGAAGCGGATGACCTGGCTCGACTGAAAACGGTCAGTAACAGTACCAGTCTGGGCTTTTGCTATCTGGCGCAGCGTGCAGGCTCAACGCTGAGCCCGGCACAATCACGCCGGCTGGTGCAGATTATTCATCAGACAACGTTGCTGCAAACGCTACCGCTGGATGAAGATCTCATCGCCCCAAGTAAAGCGTTGATCCCCGGCTGGGATATGCCGCAATGGGCGCACCAGGAGACCGTACCCCTCCCGCCCGCCCTGACGCTGGTCTATCACCTGCCCGTGGAACTCCACACCATGGCCCAGCAGTTGCAGCGCTATCTCGCCACGCTGGGCTGCGAATTAACCGTTATTTTCCATGATGCCAAGACATGGGAGGGGTGTGAGGCGCTCGGCTGGGCGGACCTGATGATGGGAGACAGGCTGATTGGCGAAGCGCCGGAATACTCACTTGAACAATGGCTACGCTGCGATTCGCTATGGCCGAATGTGCTGAACGCTTCGCAATTCGCCCATCTGCAGACCACACTGGATGCGGTACAAAGCCTGCCAGATGAGCAGACAAGAATGACTGCGCTGCAGGAGGTATTTAACCAACTGATGAATGAGGCCATCCTGACACCGCTGTTCAATTACCAGTACCGCATTAGCGCACCGCCTGGCGTTGAGGGGATTCAGTTAAATACCCGCGGCTGGTTTGATTTCACCGAGGCCTGGCTGCCACCGCCGATGCGGTGAAGAAGCTGGTCGATGCCTGCTCCTCGCGTTACCATACGGCTTTATGAATGAATCCGGGAAGAATTATGAAACGTGCCGTTGTCGTGTTTAGTGGCGGGCAAGACTCCACGACCTGTCTGGTACAGGCGTTACAACAATACGATGAAGTGCATTGCGTCACCTTCGATTATGGTCAGCGCCACCGCGCCGAAATTGACGTCGCTCGGGAACTGGCCCTGTCCCTCGGTGCACGCGCACACAAAGTGCTGGATGTCACCTTATTGAACGAACTGGCGGTGAGCAGCCTGACACGCGATAGCATCCCGGTTCCGGATTATGAGCCTGACGCCAGCGGTATCCCGAACACCTTTGTCCCTGGCCGAAATATTCTGTTCTTAACCCTGACGGCAATTTATGCGTATCAGGTACAAGCAGAAGCGATCATCACCGGTGTCTGCGAGACGGACTTCTCTGGTTACCCGGACTGTCGTGATGAATTCGTCAAAGCACTGAACCATGCGGTCAGCCTCGGTATGGCGAAGGACATTCGCTTTGAGACGCCGCTCATGTGGCTCGACAAAGCAGAAACCTGGGCACTGGCCGATTACTGGGGCAAACTTGACCTGGTGCGTACCGAAACGCTGACCTGCTATAACGGCATCAAGGGTGACGGCTGTGGGCAGTGCGCGGCCTGTAACCTGCGTGCTAACGGGCTGAACCACTACCTGGCAGACAAACCCGGCATGATGGCGAAAATGAAACAGAAAACCGCCCTACAGTAAGCCAATGTCCCCGGTAGCCTTTGCCCGCCGGGGATGCACGGAATGAAAGAGGTTCTCGATCGCTACATCTCTTCGCGGATCATCTCCTCCAGTTTCGAACGTAATTCACCGTCCAGAGTCAGCGCCTTTTGCGTTTTAAGATCGATGCACACAAAGGTCACCAGCGCATCTGCCACCACTTCCCCTTCAGGATCCAGCGTGACCACCTGGCTTAACACACCACTCTTGCCATTGATCTGTTTTACATGGCTGGTTACCGTCAGACGATCGCCAAGTACGGCCGGGCGACGGTAGTTGATGTTGATATTGACGACCACAAACGCGATGTTATTCGCCGTCATCCACTGAAAGTTTTCGTTGTTTTCGAGTCCATCCCATCTCGCTTCTTCCAGAAATTCCAGATATCGGGCGTTGTTGACGTGTTGATAGACATCAAGATGGAAACCACGAACTTTGATTTGAGTCTGCATAGCGCTTTAGCCTTTACTTTTGTTATAGGAACAGAGGTCATAACTGGTATGACCTCTTTAGCATGGCAAATATTAGCGACTGCGCAAGGGATAAATTCAGAGAGTGAGATGGCTGAGGTTACGTTCAACCAGCGAATGGCCCATTCCCGGTACCTGCTTCAGATCTTCTACTGTTTTAAAAGGGCCGTACTCTTCCCGGTAGCTGACAATGGCCTGCGCTTTTTTCATGCCTACGCCGTTCATGACCCGAGCCAGATCCTCCGCGCTGGCGGTGTTAATACTGACCTGAGCGCCACCTTCATCATCCGCGCTTTTCGCCGCCTCCAGTTTTTTACCTTGTGAACTGGAGGCGTTGTCCGCTTTAGACTGCACCACGGGGGCTTTAGCGCCCGCCTCTGACGGGGCGGCAAAGGCATTTTGCCCGATGCCCGCACAGGCAAAAGAAAGGGTGATTAAGAGGGCTTTGATTCCGCGTTTCATACTGTTTCTCCTTGTTTGTTAACAGTGAGCACACGATAAACAGCGTAAGAAAGCAGAACAAATGGCAACGTGCAGAAATGGAAAAGGCCGCGAAAGCGGCCTTTGAGTTTGCATTAGATTGCAAAAATTGTGGAAGACATCTCGTTATTGCTGCTGATCGAGCTGGCTACCGATTTTGATTTTGGCTTCTTTGCGCAGGTTGCTCATCAGCGCTTCAAAAGCGATCTGGGCATTATTCTGCGTGATGCCCTGAACCATGGCTTTTTTCTGTGCATCCGGCATGGTTCCCGCTTTCACTTCATCCAGCGCCAGCACCACCACGTTGCCCTGCATATCGTTGGCAACGCCATAACCCGGCTTATCTTTTGCTGGCAGCGGTAAAGCGAACGCCGCCTGACTAACAGGGTCCTGCCCGGTGCGAGCCAGCGTTTTGGCTTCACCAAAGCTCAGGCCTGCCGCTTTAAGCGCGTCATCGCCTTTCCCTTCTTTCAGAGCGGCAATGAGCTTGTCTGCATCCAGCTTCGCCTGCTGCTGGGCTTTATTGTGTTTCACAATATCGCTAACCTGCGCTTTTACCTCTTCAAGAGGCTTAACGGCTTCCGGTTTATGCTCGCTGACACGCAGGACGAACGCACGGTCACCATCAACAGTAATGATGTCAGAGTTGCTGCCCGGCGCACCGTTCTGCCCAACCAAACCGCCGTCAAAGATAGCATCGGTTACCGGTTTAAAGTTGAGCTCTTCCGGCAGGTTGTCACGACCGAACCAGCCCGTTTCAACAGCTTTCACACCCGCCGCTTGTTCCGCACCGGCCAGGGTTTCGTTGTCGTTGCTGGCTGCTTCACTGACTTTCTGCTGCAACGCATACCAGGCATCCAGCGCTTTTTCCTGCTTCACTTTCGCCGCAATTTCATCATGCACTTCGCTCAGCGGTTTTGCTTTTGCAGGCAGTGTGTCGTCAAGACGAACAACGAGGAATCCGACAGAAGATTTGATCACACCAGACAGCTGACCTTTCTCTTTCAGTCCTGCGTTTTTCAGTTCATCCGGGGTGGTGGACGCTTCCAGCCAGCCCATATCGCCGCCGTTACGGGCAGAGATAATATCGGCTGATTTGGCTTTCGCCAGCGCAGCAAAATCGCCCCCTTTATTCAGTTCATCCAGAACCGCTTTTGCTTCGTTTTCGGTTTTGGTCTGAATCACGCTGTAGCGGTTACGCTGCGGCTGAGTGAACTGATCCGTATGCTGATCGTAATAAGACTGAATATCCGCATCGTTGACCGCCGACTGCATGCTGGCGGCGTCCAGTTTGATGTAGCTGACGCGGAACTGCTCCGGCGTCATAAAGCGGCCTTTGTTTTGCTCGTAGAAGCTGGAAATTTCTGCATCGCTGACGGACTGGGTTGCGGCCAGTTTATTCACATCAATGATGGCTTCACGCACAACACGCTGCTGCGCAACCAGCTCAGCCAGTTCATCCGTTTCGCCTTTCAGCATAAAGTCGGTTCCCGCCACCGCATTGATCAGCTGCTGGGAGATAAGTTGATTACGCAGAGCCTGGGCATACTGATCGGCACTCATGCCCATCTGGTTTACGATGCCGTTAAAGCGCGCATTATCAAACTTGCCATTGGTCTGGAAAGCCTGGGTGGCAAAAATCGCATTTTTAACCTGATCATCGCTGACGCCAAGATGCAGTTGCTTCGCGTATTGATTGAGCAGCGCTTCATCAATAAGGCGATTCAGCACCTGCTGACGCATAGACTTGATGTAGTTTTCGTTGGCAGCCAGTTCAGAGAACTGCTCGCCCAGCTGCTGCTGCATGCGGTTACGTTCGCTGGCAACGGCGTTTTCAAATTGACCACGACCGATTTCCTGGTCGTTTACTTTTGCGGCATAGGAATCGTTACCGCCGATGAGATAGCTACTGACGCCGGTCAAAATGAACGACACAATAATGATGCCGAAAATGATCTTGAGCACGATGCTGTTTGCTGCCGTGCGTAAATTGTCCATCATGGTGTAACAACACTCCGCTGTAGGTGACTGTAGACCTCGCGCAGTCACTCAGTTTCCCGACGCTGCGTACAAAGATGTATTTTGACAAGAAAAGGGGTCAATTGTCAGCCCGGAACTCGCAGAAACTCGGATAAAGATGGCTGAACAAATAAAAAAGGCACATCTCTCGATGCGCCCTTGTTCTTTTTCACCTTCCACAAGGGAAAGCGATCAGTTTACCGCGTCTTTCAGTGCCTTGCCTGCGCGGAAGCCCGGAACTTTAGCTGCGGCGATGGTGATTTCTTTACCCGTCTGTGGGTTGCGGCCTGTACGGGCAGCACGCTCTTTAACAGCGAAGGTACCGAAACCTACCAGCGCTACGTCGTCCCCAGCTTTCAGAGATTCAGTAACAGAAGCAATTAAAGCATCTAACGCACGTCCAGCTGCCGCTTTAGAGATATCGGCCCCTGCGGCAATCTTGTCTATCAGCTGAGATTTATTCACTCTTCTCTTCCTCTCTTTATAATTTATATCGCACCTCTATCCTTCCCAGTGCGAACGCGCAGCAGTTATATCAGGCCTGTCATGCCCTTACAACATCAGTTGATGATGACATACCCAGCCAGCAATCTAAATTAGCTATACAAAAAAAGACTGGCAAGTGCGAAATGCCTTACCAGCCTTGTTTTTATCAACGCTCTTTGCGCGGGGTCACTATTTTGCAGTGACAACCTGCATTCCGAACGGGGCGTTCTGCAGTGCAAGTGCCAGAACCTCGTCAATGCGTTTCACCGGATGGATATCCAGGTCGGCAATCACGTTTTCCGGAATTTCCTCAAGATCGCGTTTGTTCTCGAAAGGAATCAGGACGGTTTTAATGCCGCCACGGTGTGCTGCCAGCAATTTCTCTTTCAGACCACCAATCGGCAGAACCTGGCCACGCAGCGTGATTTCACCGGTCATGGCGACATCTGCGCGAACCGGGTTACCGGTCAGGCATGAGACCAGTGCCGTACACATCGCGATACCGGCGCTTGGGCCATCTTTCGGCGTCGCGCCTTCCGGCACGTGAACGTGAATGTCACGTTTTTCGTAGAAGTCGCCGTTGATGCCTAACTTCTCAGCACGAGCACGCACCACGGTCAACGCCGCCTGGATAGACTCCTGCATCACTTCACCCAGTGAACCGGTGTAGGTCAACTTCCCTTTACCCGGCACGCAGGCGGTTTCGATGGTCAGCAGATCGCCACCGACTTCAGTCCATGCAAGACCCGTAACCTGACCAACCCGGTTTTCGTCGTCGGCACGGCCATAGTCAAAGCGCTGAACACCTAAGTAGTCATGCAGATTTTCACCGTTAATCTCGATGTGTTTGAGAGACGGATCCAGCAGCAACTGTTTCACTGCTTTACGGCACAGCTTAGACATTTCACGCTCAAGGCTACGCACGCCCGCTTCACGCGTGTAGTAACGGATGATGCCGATAATGGCGCTATCATCAACCGTTAACTCACCTTTTTTCAGTGCGTTACGTTCAATCTGCTTCGGCAGCAGATGCTGTTTGGCGATGTTCAGTTTTTCGTCTTCGGTATACCCGGACAAACGAATCACTTCCATACGATCCAGCAACGGCGCCGGGATATTCATGGAGTTCGAGGTCGCAACAAACATCACGTCACTGAGATCGTAATCCACTTCCAGGTAGTGATCGCTGAATGCAACGTTCTGTTCTGGATCCAGGACTTCCAGCAGAGCAGATGCCGGATCGCCACGCATGTCTGAAGACATTTTGTCGATCTCATCCAGCAGGAACAGCGGGTTTTTAACGCCCACTTTCGCCATTTTCTGAATCAGTTTGCCCGGCATGGAGCCGATATAGGTACGGCGGTGACCGCGGATTTCCGCTTCATCACGTACGCCGCCCAGTGCCATACGGATATATTTACGTCCGGTGGCTTTGGCGATGGACTGCCCCAGAGAAGTTTTACCCACCCCCGGCGGTCCAACCAGGCACAGAATCGGCCCTTTGAGCTTGTTAACACGGCTCTGCACCGCGAGGTACTCAAGAATACGGTCTTTGACGCGCTCCAGACCATAGTGGTCGGTATCGAGAATTTCCTGCGCCTGACGCAGATCTTTTTTGACCTTGCTACGCGCGTTCCATGGAACCTGCACCATCCACTCAATGTAGCCACGCACCACGGTCGCTTCCGCAGACATCGGGGACATCATTTTGAGTTTCTGCAGCTCGGCTTCGGCTTTCTCTTTTGCCTCTTTTGGCATTTTCGCCGCGTCGATTTTGCGTTTCAGCGCTTCATTTTCATCCGGCGCATCATCCATCTCGCCCAGTTCTTTCTGAATGGCCTTCATCTGCTCATTCAGATAGTACTCACGCTGAGATTTCTCCATCTGTTTTTTGACGCGATTACGAATGCGTTTCTCAACCTGCAAGAGGTCAATTTCCGATTCCATCATCGCCATCAGATATTCCAGACGTTCGTTGACGTCGGACATCTCCAGAACGGACTGCTTGTCGGCCAGTTTCAGCGGCATGTGCGCGGCAATGGTGTCCGCCAGACGCGCAGGGTCGTCAATGCTGTTCAGTGACGTCAGCACTTCCGGTGGGATTTTTTTATTCAGTTTGATATAGCCTTCAAACTGGCTAATCGCGGTGCGGACCAGCACCTCTTGTTCACGCTCGTCGATGGCGGGCGAATCCAGATACTCTGCTTTCGCCGAGAAATGCTCACCATTGTCAGACAAAGCAGTAATACGCGCGCGTTGCAGGCCTTCAACCAGCACTTTTACGGTACCGTCAGGCAGTTTCAGCATCTGCAGAATGGATGCCACGGTCCCGACGGTGAAAAGATCATTTACACCCGGCTCATCTGTTGAGGCTTCTTTCTGGGCGACCAGCATGATTTTTTTATCATGGTCCATGGCTGCTTCCAGACAACGGATAGATTTCTCCCGCCCGACAAACAAGGGTATGACCATGTGCGG
>DFPL01000263.1 GCA_002377245.1 Enterobacteriaceae bacterium UBA3516 | reverse complement strand
ACTCTCCAAAAGAAAATATGACGAGGCAATTATCATGAATATCAAATCTACCGTTGCAGCACTGAGTGTTCTTTCTGTTCTCTCTTTTGGCGCTTTCGCCGCAGACTCTATCGGTGCCGATCAAGCACAAAACCGTCAGTCTTTAGGCACCGTTTCTGTAGGCGGCATCAGCTCTTCTCCGATGGACATGCGCGCTGAGCTGAATAAGAAAGCTGAAGAGCAGGGTGCTTCTTCTTATCGCATTATCGAAGCACGTACCGGTGACAACTGGCACGCCACTGCTGAGCTGTATAAATAAGCTGTACTGAACAAACCCTGTATCAACCTGTAAGAGATATCGCTCAACGGCACCAGGCATAAAAATAGCAGTTCAACCCTTCTCGCCGTTGGGAATTGAGGAGAAAGATTATGAAACGTAACACAATCATCGCAACCCTTGGTTTAGCTTCACTGTTGTCTTTCGGCGCGAGCGCCGCAACGCAAGTGTCTGCGGACCAGGCGCAAAACCTGCAATCTCTGGGCAGCATTTCTGTCTCTCAGACGGCCAGTTCCCCAATGAGTATCCGTGAGCAACTGTCGGCCAAAGCCGATCAGGCGGGCGCTTCCAGCTATCGCGTTACCGAGCTACAGGAAGGCGACACCTGGCACGCAACCGCCCAACTGTATAAATAATCCCTCGTCGTATGTCCTACGACTTGCCCCTGCTTGCAGGGGCTTTTTTATCTCTGTCGCTTAACGAATGTTAAAACGTAACTGCCCTTCCAGCTCTTCTTCAGCCTCATCAAATAACAAAATCAACGCGCCAAAACGCCGACGTAATTTTTCAGGCAGATGAATAAACTCAATTTCGAGTGGCACGGGTAACTCGCTCGTCACCACATGCCAGAGGGTATCCAGATCGCTGACTTTGTCACGATCGAGTGAAAACTGGCGGGAAAAATCACGGTAAAATGCGGGCTGATCGTCTATTTCATCAAAATCAAAAGTATAGGTATTCATTGTCCGCCATCCTGCCAAAAGGGGCGGTAATCCCGCCCCGTAAGCTTATAGACCCCCGAGATGCAGGGTTTTAACCTCGAGAAACTCCTCCAAACCGAGCACCGACCCCTCACGTCCGAGTCCAGATTCTTTAACTCCCCCAAACGGGCCAAGCTCCGTTGAGACAGCACATTCATTGATGCCAATCATGCCGCTTTCAATGGCTTGTGAAACACGGAAGACCCGCGACAGATTCTGCGTATAGAAGTAGGCAGCAAGGCCAAACGGCGTCGCGTTAGCACGCTGAATCACTTCATCTTCAGACGTAAACCGGAAACAGGCGGCGACCGGACCAAAGGTCTCTTCACGGGCAAGTTTCATGCCGTCGCTGCAATCCCCCAGCACCGTTGGCTGCCAGAAATTTCCGCCCAGCGAATGCGCTTTTCCGCCCGCCAGCACTTTTGCACCATGCGCAACGGCATCTTCAACATGTTCGCGAACCTTATCAACAGCGGAAGATTCAATCAGCGGGCCGACCACAACGCCCTCCTCAAGACCGTTACCGACTTTCAGCGCATTCACCGCTTCTGCCAGCTTCTGCGTAAAAGCGTCATAGACCGACTCATGGATGAAGAAACGGTTGACGCTCACGCAGACCTGCCCGGCATTACGGAATTTGTTGGCAATGGCCCCGTTCACTGCGGCATCAAGATCTGCATCCTCAAAAACGATATAAGGTGCATTGCCGCCGAGTTCCATAGAGACTTTTTTCATGGTTTCAGCAGCATTACGCATCAGCGTTTTCCCGACCGCAGTGGAGCCGGTAAAGGAGATTTTACGCACGTCCTGGCTTGCCATAATGGCATCGCTAATTTCGGACGTGGTCCCGGCTACCGCGTTCAATACACCATCCGGTACCCCGGCTTTCTTCGCCAGCGTCAGTAACGCGAAGGCGCTCAGTGGCGTATTGTTGGCGGGTTTAATTACGCCAGTACACCCTGCTGCCAGCGCAGGTCCCAGTTTACGGGTGAGCATCGCCATCGGGAAATTCCAGGGCGTGATCGCCGCCACCACCCCAATGGGCTCACGGGTGGCGTAAATGCGAGAACCGGGTTTAACGGGCGGAATAATTTCACCGTTGGCGCGTTTAGCCTGCTCGGCAAACCACTGAATAAAGCTGGCGGCATACTCCACCTCACCTTCTGCTTCTTTCAACGGTTTGCCCTGCTCGGTAGTCATCAATTGCCCCAGCCAGCGCTTATTCTCAATCATCAATTCGTACCAGCGATACAGAATCGTGGAGCGCTCTTTGGCGGTTTTTGCACGCCAGGCGGGGAAGGCTTTGGTCGCCGCAGCAATGGCCTCTTCGGTCTCTTTTTTCCCCGCTTTCGCCACTTTTGCTATCACGTCACCCGTTGCCGGATTCAGTACGTCAAATGTCGTATCCAGTGATTTCCAGACGCCATCCACCAGGTAACCCGTCTGAAACAGTTCACTATCCTGCAATGCCTGCGTAGTCATTTGTCCTCCTGAACGGTGATTTAAAAACCTCCCGTAAAGTATAGCCATAAAAAAACCGACGCTTTGCGCGTCGGCTTCAGGGTTAACTCGTGGTCAGTGCATGTTGGTATTTATGCAGCATACCGGTTAAACGCTTAACAGGTTCGGTAACCTGTGGTGGCGCATCCCAGTAGGAGAGCTTTTCCTGATAGATGCCCAACTCTTCCAGTAACTGAGAAAAATAACGCCGTCGCTTGCTGTCGCTACCTGCGGAAATAATTTGGTCTGCCGTACGTCGCAACTGGCGGTGAAAAGCAGAAAGATCATCGTTAATGGGCACCGGCGCATCGCGCAAACGTTGATGGGCGATAATGAGGGTCAGCGCCAGACGAAACTTCGCCAGATCGCCCGGAAATTTGTTCAGCAACAGGAACAGTTGCTGATATAACGCAGGCAGATGGTTTTCTTTGCGCCGGGCGGTATTGGTCGTCATCGCTGAGACAGCGGCAAAGACGAACTGGTTGAGAAGCGTACGGCCGGTCCGTGCCTGCGAATTATCACGCACCAGTAAAATAACAATCAGTGCCAGACCACAGCCGACAATTTGCCCAAGCGCACTGTCGAGAAATTGGCTGAAATGAAAGGTCATCGGGTTATCCAGC
Source organism: Enterobacteriaceae bacterium UBA3516 (assembly GCA_002377245.1). GTDB lineage: Bacteria > Pseudomonadota > Gammaproteobacteria > Enterobacterales > Enterobacteriaceae > CBFFRJ01. The sequence continues at coordinate 3,742 of DFPL01000263.1, read as the reverse complement.
ACAATAATATTAATCGTGCTGGCGAGCGCCCCCAGAGAGCCCAAGCGCCTTTTTTGCACTTCAATACCGATAAAGAAAGCCATCACTGCCAGACTGATGCATAGCAGCAACATGCTCTGCTGCGTTGATGGGATGATGACCAGGAAGTACAGCGCCCCCAAAGGCAATGCCACCAGCGTCCCTAACAGAAAATCAATCGCGACCATTTTAGGATTCGGCAAACGCATCGCCAGTGAGGTCACCACGGCAATCATCACCATGGTTCCACTTCCCGATGTCCAGCCGCTCCACAGCCAGAACAGGGTGCCTAAAACGCATGAGAGCGTGGTACGCCAGAAGTTGATCATGGCATGGTGGCCCTCCGCCGAAGCGGCTTTGACCACCACTTCACGACGTAACACCTCATCTTCTGTTGCGCTGATTTTGGTGTTAGTGGTGACGCCGCGTTTAAGCAACAGATAGCGTGTTGCCGAGCCGACCCAACTGTAAATGGTCACTGGCGTTTCACGTTCGCCCGTCCAGGCGATGACCCGACGCATGCGTTTCAACTGCTTGTGGATGTCCTGAATGGTGTCTACAGGGGCATCGAACAGCTCGCGGAACGTGCCGGTAATCAGCTCCGGTCGGGTGTTCTGGATCAAATAGGTTTCACACGCTTGCGTAATCAATGTCAAAGACAGGGTATTGATCGCTTTCAGACGGCGATTCGCCCTTCCCCAACGTGAGGATTCAATCTTCAGATTACTGCGCATCCCTTCCAGCGCCGCCGTCCGGCGAACCAGCGCTCCCCAGGCTTTATCCACCTCTTCAGGTTCGCCATGTTTGATGCAAAGCTGCATCAGTTGATATTGCGCCACCAGCAGACTGTCCAGTTCGCGATCGATCTCTTTTTTGATGGAACGCGGAGAGAAGAGCAGATCCGCCATAATGGCGCACACGATCCCGATGACGATTTCACTGCAACGCTCAACCGCAAACTGCGGGGTAAGCAGCGGTTCGCTTTGAATGGTGATGACAATAATCAGCGCGGTGTAGCCTGCGAGCCCCCAGGCATAGGAGTTTTCTACCCTTACTAAAGAGGAGAGCCAGGTACAAAAGCCGGCCCAGATGCAACAGACCATCAGCATCAGTAATGGGGCACGGATCATCGCAATGATGATAACCAAACCGGCAATACAGCCAATAAACGTACCGATAATGCGCAGCATGCCGCGGTAGCGAATGGCACCTGACCAGGGTTCCCCCCCTGCTGCAAAGGCCGGACCGGCCGCCACAATAGCGGCCGTCAGCACTGCCCAGCGCGGCGTTTCCAGTTGGAAATGAAAGCCAACAAATAACGCAAGAACAATGGCGCAAGCCAGCTTTAAGGCAAAGCGTATATGCTGGCTGGCAATCGAGAACAGCCCCATGGTCATTAACCCATCTCACGCAGGCGATGCGCCAGTTTGCGGAAGAACGAATCGTGACTTTCATCGCGATCGTTTTTACCGGTAATCACGACGGTTGCGGTCGTACCCGCAGGCCACAGATTGCCTTGCTGCTCATCGAGATGAATGCGTACCGGCACGCGCTGCGCCAGACGAACCCATTCCAGGTTGGAATCGATGGTTGCCATACCTTTACTGTCGCTACTACTGCTGGCATTGGTCACGCCGGCAGCCACGCTGTCAACGGTTCCTTTCAACACACGGTTGCTGCCAAGCGGCGTAATTTCAGCGCGATAACCCGGACGGACGCCTTCAAGTTTGGTCTCTTCGAGATAGGCCAGAACGTAGAACGAGTTTTGTTTGACCAACGCCACTGCCGTTGAGCCACGGGTAATGAATTCACCGGCGTAGACATTCAGGTTAGTGACCCACCCGTCTGCTGGCGCACGAATCACGGTCCGTTCAAGGTCAAGCTTCGCCAGGTCACGGGTAGCTTGTGCTTTTGCCAATTGATGCAAAACGGTTTGCAGGACGTTGTTCGCCTGATCGATCTCTTCACGAGACATGGCCTGAACACCCAGTTGGTTACGGCGCCCTGCTTCGCGACGTTTTTCGTTCGCCAGTGCCTGGTAATAAGAGACATCAGCTTCGGCCTCTTCCAGCGCTTTTTGATAACGCGGCTGGTCGATAGTAAAGAGTACCTGGTTTGCTTTAACCAGTTCGTTGTCATGAACATTCACCGCGGTGATTAAACCGGCGACGTCAGGAGCAATGGCGACCACATCGGCGCTAAAGCGGGCATCACGAGTCCAGGGGGATTCGGTGTAGTAAACCCAGGCGCGAAAAATAGCGATGAACGCGAGGATAACCAGCACGACAGTGATAGCAGTACGGGAGAGATTTCTTGTTAGTGTTTTCACTTCTACCTCAAGCAAACAGGCGCGACAGCAGATAGAACAAGCAGCAGTAGAGCGCGGTATTAAACAATGCCGGATGCCAGACAAAATCATAGATCCCGGTCGGGATCAGCACACGGCGCACCAGCCAGAAAACCGCCAGTGACAAAAGTAATTCGAAAAAAATCGGGGGGAACGACAGACCGAACACCACGATAACGGGAAACAGACTCATGTTGACCTTGATTAGAGAGAGTGCAGGCGACAATATTTCTTATCCGTACCGCCACGGAGCAGTGAGCAAGCCAGGCGAGAGCGATACGTTAATTATTCAGCGAATAGTATATTAACGTAACTGTTATGCTGTTATCTATATAATGTGATCTAAATCACTTTTAAGCCAGAGTGAATAATGGAACGACTAAAACGAATGTCGGTATTCGCCAAAGTGGTTGAGCAAGGCTCTTTCACCGCAGCGGCACGGCAGCTTCACATGAGCGTCTCCTCCATCAGTCAGACGGTGGCAAAGCTGGAAGATGAACTTCAGGTAAAGCTGCTAAACCGCAGTACACGCAGCCTGGGGCTTACCGAAGCGGGAAAAATCTACTATCAGGGCTGCCGCCGGATGCTGTTTGAAGTTCAGGACGTTCATGAACAATTATATGCATTCAATAACACCCCTATCGGTACGCTACGCATAGGCTGTTCTTCAACCATGGCACACAATGTTCTCGCCAGAATGACCGCCGATATGCTGAAAGAGTATCCTGGCCTTTCCATAAACCTGGTGACGGGCATCCCGGCCCCTGACCTGATTGCTGATGGTCTGGACGTGGTGATTCGCGTCGGGGCATTACAAGATTCTAGCCTCTTTTCTCGCCGGCTGGGGGCGATGCCGATGGTGGTATGCGCAGCCAAAAGCTATCTTGCGCAGTATGGCACACCGGAAAAACCTGCGGATTTGGTCAATCACTCATGGCTGGAATACAGCGTACGTCCGGATAATGAATTCGAACTGATCGCGCCGGAAGGGATTTCTACGCGGCTGATCCCGCAGGGGCGATTTGTCACCAACGATCCGATGACGCTTTCGCGCTGGTTGACCGCCGGAGCCGGTATCGCCTATGTGCCGCTAATGTGGGTGATCGACGAGATCAACAACGGCAATCTGGAGATCCTGTTTACCCGCTACCAGTCCGATCCCCGTCCGGTATGGGCGCTGTATACGCAAAAAGACAAATTACCGTTGAAGGTTCAGGTCTGTATCAACTATCTGACGGAATATTTTGTTGAAGTGGCGAAAATTTATCAGGGAATGCAGGGGCGTGGGCTGTAATGCCCTCACCTTTAGGGCTGAGGAATCCCCGCAAATAATGCGAGCACAGTCGGTCCCCTCTCCCTTGAGGGAGAGGGTTAGGG
>DFPL01000264.1 GCA_002377245.1 Enterobacteriaceae bacterium UBA3516 | reverse complement strand
CCGCCGCCGATGGAATAATAGGTCTGGAAATGGGCAATTTTGCCATCGCAAAAAGCGGTGATACTCATGCCGTTTTCATGCAGCGGCAGAAATTCGTTGTGAAAACGCATGCACTCCACTACCGGGAACTGGATTTCACGTTTTCCTTCTTCAATAAACAGGCGCTGGTGAGTATTAACGTCACGGATAATACCCGGAATCGCGTCAATATCGACCGTCTCCGGTAAATAGCCGGACAGACCAAGAATAATCGCGATATCCGTGTGATGCCCTTTACCGGTTAATGACAACGAGCCATATACATCCACCACCAGCCGCGTGACTTTATGTAACAGGCCTTTTTCCTGCAGGGTATCAACAAACTGTTTTCCTGCCTTCATGGGTCCGACGGTATGGGAACTGGACGGCCCGATGCTGATTTTGAAAATATCGAAAACACTAATCATGTGGCACCCATGCGAGTTGCTGAGCAAAACGGAAGCGCCGCCCGAGTCAGGCGGCGCGGGGAAGTTAGCTGAACAGAGAGAAGAAGATGGCGGAGATGGCAATCAGACCCATCGCGACCACAAAGATGTTGCTGATCGCACCGCTGTATTTGCGCATCGCCGGCACTTTATTGATGGCATACATCGGCATCAGGAACAGAATGATAGCGATAATCGGGCCACCCAGGTTTTCAATCATGCCGAGGATACTCGGGTTCAGGGTGGCAACAATCCAGGTGGTCACCAGCATGAACAGCGCAGTAATTTTGTTCAGTTTGTTGAGTTCGATGGATTTTCCTTTACCACGCAGAGATTTAATCACCATGCCGTTAAAGCCTTCACGCGCGCCCAGGTAGTGGCCAAGGAAGGATTTGGTAATGGCGATCATGGCGATAATCGGTGCCATCCAGGCAATCACCGGGGCGTTAAAGTGGTTCGCCAGGTAAGAGAGGATGGAGATGTTCTGGGCTTTCGCTTCCGCCAGGTTTTCCGGCGACAGGCTCAGGACGCAGCTGAACACGAAGAACATCACCGTCAGCACCATCATGATGTGGGCAAAACCGAGGATGCGGGAGCATTTACGTTCCGCATCCTGACCGTACTCTTCACGTTTCGCGACGGCGAAAGAGGAGATAATCGGCGAGTGGTTAAAGGAGAAGACCATAACCGGGATCGCCAGCCACAGGGTCATCCACAGGCCGTGACCCGTTGGTGCTGCACTGCTGAAAGAGAGCGTATCGAAAACCGCACCGTTCCATTGTGGGATCAGGTACAGCGCCAGCATCATGAGTGCGGCAACGAACGGAAACACCAGTACGCTCATCGCTTTAACGATCATTTTTTCACCAAAGCGCACGACTGCCATCATACCGATAATCAGAATCAGTGACAGAATGGCACGCGGTGGCGAGACCAGCCCCAACTGGTGAGTAATAAAACTGTCGACGGTGTTAGTGATGGCTACGCTATACACCAACAGAATCGGGTAAATCGCGAAGAAATAGAGCAGCGTAATTAACTTACCCGCCCCCACACCAAAATGCTCTTCCACAACTTCGGTAATATCTTCACCTGGATTTTTACCGGAGAGAACAAAACGGGTTAAACCGCGGTGAGCAAAAAAGGTCATTGGGAAGGCCAGCAGGGCCATAATAATTAACGGAATTAAACCGCCCACACCGGCATTAATGGGCAGGAAAAGTACGCCTGCACCAATCGCAGTACCGTACAGACCCAGCATCCAGACGGTATCACTCTTTCTCCAGCCGCTGCCTTCACGCGTGGCGAGAGTACTTTGAACGTTTTCCATATATGGCCTCTGTAATAGATATTTAAGCCAAATTAATTTGGCTCATATTCAAGTAATAAGAACGCTGTCTTTATTTTGTTATTTTATAAAATAAGGCTAAGCTTAGTTATTTACAGCGATCACATAACCTGATTTAAAGAGGTGACTTTTAAGGTATCAAAAATAGCACCTAATTTTTGATATTATCTTGAGGTATCATTTTTAATACTTTATTAATAACGGCGCGGATTAACACTTTATATAGTTATATATAGTAAGGCAGCTAATGACAATTATAATTGTCATACGATTAATAGAAAATATTCCGATGATAATTTATAGCTGAACAGAAGACAAAAAAACGGCCTGATAAATCAGGCCGAGGAAGTCGTTAATGGCGAGAAGACTTAATCCGCGTCGTATCCCAGGTTCGGCGCCAGCCAGCGTTCCACTTCCTGAGTCGACATCCCTTTACGACGGGCATAATCTTCAACCTGATCGCGCTGCAGCTGCGCCACGGCAAAGTATTTGCTGTCAGGGTGGCTGAAGTACCAGCCCGAGACTGATGCGCCCGGCCACATGGCGAAGGATTCCGTCAGTTTCATGCCGGTGTGCGCTTCCACATCCAGCAGCTCCCAGATGGTGCCTTTCTCAGTATGCTCCGGGCAGGCCGGGTAACCCGGTGCCGGGCGAATCCCCTGGTAGTTCTCGCGGATGAGTTCCTCATTACTGAGGTTCTCATTCGGTGCGTAGCCCCAGTAGACCTTACGCACACGCTCGTGCAGGTACTCGGCAAAGGCTTCGGCCAGGCGGTCTGCTACTGCTTTCACCATGATTTTGTTGTAATCATCGTGCTGCGCATCGTAAGCCTCTGCCAGCGCATCCTCTTCGAGGCCACCGGTCACCGCAAAGGCGCCAATGTAGTCTTCTTTTCCGCTGAGTTTGGGTGCGACGAAATCGGCCAGACAGTAGTTTGCAAAGCCGACTTTTTCCGTTTGCTGGCGCAGATGATGCGCGACGGTCAGCACCTGAGTGCGGCTCTCATCGCGGTAGATTTCCACATCGTCACCGACGCGGTTTGCCGGGAACAGACCGACCACACCGCGCGGATTGAGCGTCTTCTCACGGCTGAGCATATTCAGCATATCGTTGGCGTCCTGGAACAAGCGTTTTGCCTCTTCGCCCACCACGTCATCTTCGAGGATGCGCGGATATTTGCCGGCCAGCGACCAGGTCATAAAGAACGGCGTCCAGTCGATGTAGTTGCGCAGTGTCTCGATGCTGGCCTCCACTTCCTGCACGCCCAGCTTATGTGCAACAGGCGGCGTGTAGCTTGCCCAGTCAAACGCCAGATCGTTTTCGCGCGCAGCGGCCAGCGTTACCGGTGGAGTACGCGGTTTCTTGCGGGCATGCTGAATACGCACGGTTTCGTACTCTTTGCGGGTACGGGCCACGAAGTCATCACGTTGGGTGTCGGACAGCAGTGCAGCCACCACGCCCACGGTGCGCGAGGCATTTTGCACATAAACCGTCGGGCCGCTGTAGTTCTGCTCGATTTT
>DFPL01000191.1 GCA_002377245.1 Enterobacteriaceae bacterium UBA3516 | reverse complement strand
GCCACAATCAAGATCCCAGAGGTATTGATTGGTGAATTTTTCAGTACGCATTTCGTACTCATTTCTTGCACCGACCTGCGCAGATGCGCAGGTTTTTTTTCGCCTGAATTTCTCCTGCCCCGGTTCTCGTGTAATCTGCCACAATTCATGCATATCTTGTCTAACCCACTGACAAAAGGAGTTGCAATGTTATTTGGCTTTTTCCGCGAGCTTTTTCGCATCCTGTTTCGTGTGCAATTGACCGGGGACACCCAGGCCCTGCAAGGCGAGCGCGTGCTGATCACCCCGAATCACGTCTCTTTTATTGACGGCATCCTGTTGGCGCTTTTTCTGCCTGTCCGCCCCGTTTTCGCGGTCTACAGTTCTATCAGCACCCAGTGGTATATGCGCTGGCTGAAGCCCTTTATTGATTTTGTTCCTCTCGATCCCACCAAACCGATGTCCATCAAGCATCTGGTGCGTTTGATAGGAGAAGGGCGGCCGGTGGTCATTTTCCCGGAAGGACGTATTTCGGTCTCCGGTTCGCTGATGAAGATTTATGACGGTGCCGGATTTGTAGCGGCAAAATCCGGGGCGACCGTGGTACCGGTGCGTATTGAAGGCGCGGAGTTGACCTTTTTCAGTCGCCTCAAAGGGCTGGTTAAGCGTCGGCTTTTCCCCCGTATTACGCTGCATATTCTTCCACCGACGCATTTGCCGATGCCGGACGCCCCGCGCGCGCGCGATCGCCGCAAAATCGCCGGGGAGATGCTGCACCAGATTATGATGGAAGCCCGCATGGCGGTGCGTCCACGTGAAACCCTGTTTGAAGCTTTTCTTTCAGCGCAATACCGCTACGGGGCGAATAAACCCTGCGTCGAGGACATCAATTTTACCCCGGACTCCTACCGCAAACTGCTCACCAAGACCCTGTTTGTGGCCCGCATTCTGGATAAATACACCGCTCCCGGTGACAAAATCGGCCTGATGTTACCCAACGCGGGGATCAGCGCGGCAGTCATCTTCGGTGCGATAGCGCGCGGGCGCATCCCGGCGATGATGAACTACACCGCCGGGGTAAAAGGGCTGACCAGCGCCATTACGGCGGCGGAGCTTAAAACCGTCTTTACCTCGCGCACCTTTATGGACAAAGGCAAGCTCTGGCACCTGCCTGAACAACTGACGCAGGTGCGCTGGGTCTATTTAGAAGATTTGAAAGGCAGCGTGACGCTGGAAGATAAGCTGTGGATCTTCAGCCGCGTCTTCATGCCTAAGCTGGCGCAATTGCCGCAAAAACCGGAAGATCCGGCCATCATTCTTTTCACCTCGGGTTCCGAGGGCAATCCGAAAGGGGTGGTGCACAGCCATAAAAGCATTCTGGCGAACGTCGAGCAAATCAGGACTATTGCTGACTTTACCGCCAACGATCGTTTTATGTCTGCACTGCCGCTGTTCCACTCCTTTGGCCTCACCGTAGGGCTATTCACACCGCTGTTGACCGGGGCAGAAGTCTTCCTCTACCCGAGCCCGTTGCACTATCGCATTGTGCCGGAGCTGGTCTACGACCGTAACTGTACCGTGCTGTTTGGAACCTCAACTTTCCTTGGCAATTACGCTCGCTTCGCTAACCCGTATGACTTCTTCCGGTTGCGCTATGTGGTGGCCGGTGCGGAGAAATTGCAGGACAGCACCCGGCAAATCTGGCAGGACAAGTTCGGTCTGCGAATTCTGGAAGGTTATGGGGTGACGGAGTGTGCGCCGGTGGTGTCGATCAACGTGCCGATGGCAGCCAAACCGGGCACGGTTGGACGTATTCTGCCGGGCATGGACGCCCGCCTGATGGCGGTACCGGGCATTGAAGACGGTGGTCGCCTGCAACTGAAAGGGCCGAACGTGATGACCGGCTATCTGCGGGTTGAGCATCCGGGGGTGCTGGAAGCCCCGTCAGCCGAAAATGCCGATGGCGTGGTTGAACAAGGCTGGTATGACACCGGGGATATTGTCCGTTTTGATGAGCAAGGTTTTGTGCAGATTCAGGGGCGTGCGAAACGCTTTGCCAAAATTGCCGGGGAGATGATCTCCCTGGAGATGGTGGAGCAGCTGGCGCTGGCGGTTTCGCCAGAGAAAATGCACGCAACGGCGATTAAATCGGACGCCAGCAAAGGTGAAGCATTAGTGTTGTTTACTACCGACGAAACATTGACCCGGGAAAAACTGTCGCAGCAGGCCCGTGCGCAGGGCGTGCCGGAACTGGCGGTGCCGCGTGACATCCGCTTCCTCAAGCAGCTGCCGTTACTGGGCAGCGGGAAGCCTGACTTTGTGACCTTAAAAAGTATGGTAGAAGAGGCAGACACTCAACATGCATGAGTCAGCACACACTAACACCTCGCTCTGGTCGAAAGGAATGAAGGCGGTGATCGCCGCCCAGTTTCTGTCGGCATTTGGCGATAACGCACTGCTCTTCGCGACGCTGGCCTTACTGAAGGCCGAGTTTTACCCGGACTGGAGCCAACCCATTCTGCAAATGATGTTTGTGGGTGCTTACATTGTTTTCGCCCCTTTCGTGGGGCAAATAGCGGATAGCTTTCCGAAAGGGCGCGTGATGATGGTCGCTAACGGAATGAAGCTGTTGGGCGCCGCCTGCATCTGCTTCGGCATTAATCCGTTCATTGGCTATACGCTGGTAGGGATTGGCGCCGCAGCCTATTCTCCCGCAAAATACGGCATCCTCGGTGAGCTCACCACCGGCGATAAGCTGGTGAAAGCCAACGGTCTGATGGAATCGTCAACGATCGCGGCCATTCTGCTTGGCTCGATGGCCGGGGGCATTCTGGCAGACTGGCACGTACTGGCCGCTCTCAGCGTGTGTGTGGTGGTCTATGCCGGTGCCGTAGTGGCTAACCTGATGATCCCGCGTCTGGCAGTGGCTCGTCCGGGTCAGTCCTGGCGCTTTACGCCGATGACACGCAGTTTCTTCAATGCCTGCTCGGTACTCTGGCACAACGGCGAGACGCGTTTTTCCCTGGTGGGTACCAGTCTGTTCTGGGGGGCCGGCGTAACGCTGCGCTTCCTGTTGGTACTGTGGGTTCCGGTAGCGCTCGGTATTACCGATAACGCAACGCCTACTTATCTCAATGCCATGGTGGCCGTGGGTATTGTAGCGGGGGCCGGGCTTGCGGCAAAGCTAATAACACTGGAGAAAGTGGCGCGCTGTATGCCCGCCGGGATTTTGATTGGTGTGGCGGTTGCCTTCTTTTCGTTACAACATTCTGTACTTCCCGCCTACGGCATTCTGCTGCTGATAGGGCTGCTGGGCGGTTTCTTTGTTGTTCCACTTAACGCTTTATTGCAGGAGCGGGGCAAGCGCACTGTCGGCGCGGGTAACGCTATCGCCGTGCAGAATCTGGGTGAAAATACCGCGATGTTGCTGATGCTGGGACTTTATTCGCTGGCCGTGAAAACAGGCGTTCCGGTGGTGGGTGTCGGCGTCGGTTTTGGTGTGCTGTTTGCGCTGGCGATTGCGGGGCTTTGGTTGTGGCAACGTCGCCGTTGAAAAGCAGGCCGGGGCTAACCCGGCCTGATTCCTGTTACGGTGCAGGGTAGGTATAAACCTGATGCACCGCTTCAATCTCTGCCAGCACCTCTTCGCTCAGTTCCAGATGCAGGCTCTCCACATTGGCTTTTAGCTGTTCCATTGTCGTTGCACCCAACAATGTGCTGGCAACGAAGGGTTGACGGCGGACAAAAGCCAGCGCCATCTGCGATGGATCCAGATTATGTCGCTTAGCGATATCCACATAAGCGGCAATCGCTTTTTGGGCTTGCTCACCGCTGTAACGGGTAAAGCGGCTAAACAGTGTATTACGCGCCCCGGCAGGTTTCGCACCGTTTAAGTATTTACCGCTTAATGTCCCGAAGGCGAGGCAGGAATAGGCCAGGAGCTCAACCCCTTCGTATTGCGTCACTTCCGCCAGGCCCACTTCATAGCTGCGGTTTAACAGGCTATAGGGGTTCTGAATGGTCACAATGCGCGGCAATTCATGTTTTTCCGCCAGTTGCAGGTAACGCATCACCCCGAAGGCGGTTTCGTTTGAGACCCCGATGTAGCGAATTTTGCCTGCGCGCTGGAACTCAGTCAGTGCTTCCAGCGTTTCCAGCAGCGTGATCACCGGAGCGGAGTCGGCCCATTTATAGCCGAGGGTACCAAAGCAGTTAGTGGGGCGCTGGGGCCAGTGAACCTGGTAAAGATCGAGATGATCGGTTTGCAGCCGCTTCAGGCTATCTTCAAGTGCAATGCGGATATTCTTACGATCCAGCCCCTGGTTCGGACGAATTCCGCTGTCATTATTGCGGGAGGGGCCGCTGACTTTGGACGCGAGCACCACTTTTTCGCGGTTACCGCGTTTTGCCAGCCAATTGCCGACATAGGTTTCCGTCAACCCCTGGGTTTCCGGGCGCGGCGGGACAGGGTACATCTCTGCAACATCAATCAGGTTAATCCCCTGGCTGATGGCGTAATCCAGCTGTGCGTGGGCGTCGGCTTCACTATTCTGTTCACCAAACGTCATTGTGCCCAGCCCCAGGGTGCTTATTTCAAGCGAACTATGGGGGATACGGTGGTAGTGCATAGCCAACTTCCTTTACTTACAACGTCAGATGCCTGACAAAGGACTATAAACATGGCAGAGGGGAGAAAAAAGAGAAAGAGGGGGAGTGAAAAAAGGTCAGCAGGTCACTGACCTTTAAGAGAATTTTTTAGCGTTCGAGAATCTGAGAAACGTCATCGCGGTTAATCTGCATTTTATTACCCTGCTGATCGCGATAGCTGACCAACCCGGTATCATCGTCAACTTTTGGCTTGCCTTCCGTCAGGATCATCCTGCCGTCTTTCGTTGCCATCACATAATCACTGCTACAACCCGATACTGCAAATGCTAACCCTACTGCAGAAATGAGTACTGCCCAATTCTTCATCCTTTTACCCTCGGCTGACCTGTTTGATACATAAGTTTAGTAATAACCTGATGTTACGGGATAAAAAAGAGGGAAAATCTTAAACTGGGAGCAAAAGCAGGATAACGCGTGCCTCCCCCGCGGGGGAGGCGCCGTATTACAGTGGTTTTTTCTTGTTGCGCAATAAATTAAGGCTTTCTACCGCGATGGAGAAGAACATAGCGAAATAGATGTAACCTTTTGGCACATGAATCGAGACGCTTTCCAGAATCAAGGTAAAACCAACCAGAATCAGGAATGACAGTGCCAGCATTTTAACGGAAGGGTGACGGTCAACGAAATCACCAATCGGGCGCGCCGCAAACATCATCACCGCAACGGAAATCACCACCGCTGCCATCATAATAAACAGGTGATCGGACAGGCCAACGGCAGTAATCACCGAGTCGAGGCTGAATATAATATCCAACAGCATGATCTGTACGATAGCGCCAAGGAACGAATTGACGTTCGTTTTAAGGCTCTCCTCCTCGCCTTCGATCGTTTCATGGATCTCTTTACTGGCTTTCCAGATCAGGAAAAGGCCACCGAGGAAGAGAATCAGGTCACGAGCGGAAACGGAGTGGTTAAACACCTCAAACAGCGGAGTGGTGAGTTTGGTAATCCAGGCAATAGAAGCCAGCAACAATAATCGCATGATCATTGCCGCCGCCAGACCCAACCGCCGTGCGTGGTTACGCTGGGCAGTGGGCAGCTTTGCGACCACCAGAGAAAGGAAAATAATATTGTCGATCCCAAGCACTATTTCCAAAAGCGTTAGCGTGCCAAGGGCAAGCCAGGCGTTGGGATCGGTAATCCATGCAAATAACATCTCTAAAAGTCCTGCCAAAAAAGAAACGCTGATTATAAGCGCGCGGCGGGCAGAGGTAAAAAATTAATCCCCTTGAATCACGAAATGCCGGGCCAGCAGCGCACCGGTGAAATTCTTTTTCAGATAGAACCCCCGCGGTAGCGTCAATATCGGTTCCCCGCGTGCACCAATGGCCTCCGTCAGGGCTTTACTGTTGGCGGCTTTTGGGCGGAGCTGCAGTACCTCACCATGACGCGCGGTGATACGTTCAACCTGACCCAGTACAATCAAATCCATTAACTCCTCCCAGTCCAGACGCAGCTGATGTTCTTCTTCAGCATCAGGACTCCATAACAAAGGGGAGCCTACACGTCGTTCGGCAACGGGGATATCGCGAGAACCTTCTATAGGGATCCATAACACGCGCTGCAATTTATGGCGTACGTGGCTGGTTTCCCAGGTAACGCCGGAATTGCCCGTTAACGGCGCGACGCAAACAAATGTCGTCTCCAGTGGGCGACCTGAACTGTCGATCGGGATCGTTTTCAACTCCACGCCCAGATGGGCGAAATCCTGCTCGGGTTTACTTCCCGCGCTGGCGCCCAACCATTGTTCCAGTAACACACCCGTCCAGCCTTTATCGCGTTTCAAATCGCGCGGAACCGGCAGGCCGACGAGGGTGGCGAGTTCGCCGAGGGTGTAACCCGCAAGCGCCTGCGCCTGCAAAAAGAGCTGTGTTTCGGATTCGGGAGAAGATGTTAATGGAAAGAGATCCGACATTTTTGCGCCCTGGTTAAAAAGTGAACAGCATTTGTTCACGGTTTGAATTCAATAAATAGATTTCGCTAAAACTTAGTCAAAGTCATGATAAATAAAACCTTTTAACGTCGAACTCCCTTCGTTGCGCAACAAAACAAGAAGTTGTCCAAATCTGGTCACTGACAATGAACAGGATCTTACACCATGTTATCCACAGAAAAATGGGATAACTGGGTAAAACTCTCACTACTGTTTCGATTTACAGCCTTGACGTGCGACCAAAATCCAATTTTTGCACAAAATGTGCCTAACTTAATGGCATAATCTGTGGATAAAAACGTCGTTGTTCGATCTTTCATCACTCAAAGGATCGGTTAAGTGATGATCATCACATTATGCGATGTTGAGCAGGGAATTTTCAATGTAACTTAATGAATGAAATGATTTTATTTTCCAGGACTATTATACGCGTTTTCGGATAACTCCGGGTTTTCCCATGGTAAACCTCGGGTTCTTCACAACTCTATCCACAGAAAACGTGAATAAAACCCGGTTTGGGCCGAGGGGGCTGTTTATAACTGGGGCGATAACTGTGAGTTATTCAATTGTTATCCGTTTGTACCGCCGCAATTGAGTGGTTTACCGTTTTCCGCGAGTGTGAAACAATCGTTTGATTCAGGTTTATTTTGAGGTAGTCCGGTGATTGATGACGATGGCTACCGCCCAAATGTGGGTATCGTAATCTGTAATCGACAGGGCCAGGTTATGTGGGCCAGACGCTTCGGACAGCACTCATGGCAGTTTCCCCAGGGGGGAATTAATCCAGGTGAATCTCCGGAGCAGGCGATGTATCGGGAACTGTTCGAGGAAGTGGGCTTAAATCGTAAAGATGTTCGAATCCTTGCTTCTACCCGTAACTGGTTGCGTTACAAGTTACCGAAACGTTTGGTGCGTTGGGACACAAAGCCGGTTTGTATCGGCCAGAAACAAAAGTGGTTTCTTCTGCAATTGGTCAGTAGCGATGCTGACGTGAATATGCAAACCAGTAGTACTCCTGAGTTCGATGGCTGGCGATGGGTAAGCTATTGGTATCCTGTTCGTCAGGTGGTGTCGTTTAAACGCGATGTCTACCGACGGGTGATGAAAGAATTTGCAGGCGCAGTGATGTCGCTTCAGGAAACACCACCTAAGCCGCAAAATGCTCCTGCCTGGCGACGTAAAAGAGGTTAAGCCACGCACATTATGCTCACCCGACTGCGAGAAATCGTTGAAAAAGTCGCCAGCGCACCGCGTTTAAATGAAGCGCTGGAAATCCTGGTCACGGATATTTGTCATGCAATGGATACCGAGGTGTGTTCTGTTTATCTCGCTGACCATGACAGGCGCTGCTATTACCTGATGGCGACGCGCGGTTTGAAAAAACCGCGCGGGCGCACGGTTACTCTCGCATTCGATCAGGGAATTGTCGGCCTGGTTGGCAGGCTTGCTGAGCCTATTAACCTTGCCGATGCGCAAAAACATCCCAGCTTTAAATACATCCCCGCCGTAAAAGAAGAGCGTTTTCGCGCCTTTTTGGGTGTGCCGATTATTCAGCGCCGCCAACTGCTCGGCGTGCTGGTCGTTCAGCAGCGCGAGCTGCGCCAGTTTGATGAAAGTGAAGAGTCCTTTCTTGTCACCCTCGCCACGCAGATGGCGGCAATTCTCTCGCAATCTCAGCTAAACGCACTGTTTGGTCAGTATCGTCAGACCCGTATTCGTGCACTTCCTGCTTCATCCGGCGTTGCGATTGCCGAAGGGTGGATGGATGAAACCCTGCCGCTCATGGAGCAGGTTTATGAAGCATCAACGCTGAATACCACGCAGGAGCGTGAAAGGCTGACCAGCGCGCTGGAAGAGGCCGCCAATGAGTTTCGCCGCTACAGCAAACGCTTTTCAGCGGGAGCGCAAAAAGAGACCGCGGCCATTTTCGACCTCTACTCGCATTTGCTCTCTGATGCACGTTTGCGCCGCGAACTTTTTGCCGAAGTTGATAAAGGGCTGGTCGCAGAGTGGGCGGTGAAAACCGTCATTGAACGCTTTGCGGAACAGTTTGCCGCCCTCAGCGATGGCTACTTAAAAGAACGCTCTGGCGATTTACGCACCCTGGGGCAGCGTTTGCTGTTTCACCTTGATGATAATATTCAGGGGCCAAATACATGGCCTGAACGTTTTGTGCTGGTCGCGGATGAACTTTCTGCCACGACGCTGGCTGAATTACCGCATGACCGGCTCGCGGGTGTGGTGGTACGGGACGGCGCAGCAAACTCCCACGCCGCGATCATGGTACGCGCACTGGGTATCCCCACGGTTATGGGGGCGGATATTCAGCCATCGATACTGCATCGCCGGACACTGGTGGTGGACGGTTATCGGGGCGAACTGCTTGTTGATCCTGAGCCAGTACTGTTGCAGGAATATCAGCGACTCATCACTGAAGAGAATGAGTTAACCCGGCTGGCAGAAGACGATGTTAACCTCGCAGCACACCTGAAAAGCGGTGAGCGCATAAAAGTCATGCTAAATGCGGGCCTCAGCCCGGAGCATGAGGAAAAACTCGGCAGCCGCATCGATGGCATTGGGCTGTACCGCACCGAAATACCTTTTATGTTGCAAAACGGCTTCCCTTCCGAGGAGGAGCAGGTGGCGCAATATCAGGGTATGTTGCAGATGTTCAACGACAAGCCGGTTACCCTGCGCACGCTGGATATTGGTGCTGATAAGCAATTGCCTTATATGCCTATCAGTGAAGAAAACCCTTGCCTTGGCTGGCGCGGCATACGGATCACGCTCGATCAGCCGGAGATCTTCCTTGTCCAGGTGCGGGCCATGCTGCGTGCCAATGCGGCGAGTGGCAATCTCAGTATCCTGCTGCCGATGATCACCAATATTGATGAGGTGGACGAAGCACGACGATTAATTGAGCGTGCCGGGCGTGAAGTGGAAGAGATGATTGGTTATGCCATTCCGAAACCGCGCATCGGTGTCATGCTTGAAGTGCCCTCAATGGTCTTTATGATTTCCCATCTGGTTAATCGGGTCGACTTTATCTCCATCGGCACCAATGACTTAACGCAGTACATTCTGGCCGTCGATCGTAACAATACCCACGTGGCGAATATGTACGATAGCCTCAATCCGGCTCTGCTGCGGGCGCTGGCGATGATTGCCCGAGAGACGGAACGTCTGGGCATTGAACTTTGTTTGTGCGGTGAAATGGCAGGGGATCCGATGTGCGTGGCGCTGTTAATTGGCCTGGGATTCAATCATCTGTCGATGAACGGTCGTTCGGTTGCACGTATCAAATATTTGCTGCGTCGAATTGATTTCGCCGACGCTCAAACCCTCGCCAATCGTGCGCTTGATGCGCAGCTGGCGACGGAAGTACGCCATCAAATCGCGGCTTTTATGGAGCGTCGTGGTCTGGGCGGCCTGATTCGCGGCGGGCTCTAGGGCGAAGCCAATGCTCTTGCGGTGCAAAGAGGACGGGGTACCCTAAATCATTTGCGTTGCAGGAAGGCGGCAAGGCAGTAAGTTCCCGGGAGCATAGACCACTATGTGACCGGGACGCGCTGGCGAAGCCAACGCCCCTGCGGCGCAAAGGATGACGGGTATACATATCTTTTACAACTTCGCCGCATCCTGCCTGCTCGCCTTATGCTATTATTCGCGCCTTTGGAGCGCCCGCCATCACGGGCGCGTATCTATACCGCTGTCCACTTTCGGCGGAATAACAACAAGTTGTGGTGACAGATGAATAGTGGCTATCTGCGTTTCCCGGACTTCGATCCGGTGATTTTCTCCGTTGGACCGGTCTCGCTACACTGGTACGGTATGATGTACCTCGTCGGGTTTATTTTTGCCATGTGGCTGGCAACGCGCCGCGCGGGCCGCCCTGACAGCGGCTGGACGAAAAACGAAGTCGAGAATCTGCTCTATGCCGGCTTCGTCGGGGTCTTCCTCGGCGGGCGTATCGGCTACGTCCTGTTCTACAATTTCCCGATTTTCATGAGCGATCCGCTTTATCTTTTCCGCGTCTGGGATGGTGGCATGTCCTTCCACGGGGGGTTGATCGGTGTCATCGTCGTCATGCTTATTTTCGCCAAACGCACCAAACGCCACTTTTTCCAGGTCGCTGATTTTATTGCCCCCTTGATTCCGTTTGGTCTCGGAGCCGGTCGCCTGGGTAACTTCATTAATGGTGAACTGTGGGGCCGCGTGGATCCTAATTTCCCGCTGGCGATGCTTTTCCCAAGCTCTCGTGCAGAAGATATGGCGTTACTCCCTTCTCATCCGCAGTGGCAATCGATTTTCGATACCTACGGCGTGCTGCCACGCCATATGTCGCAATTGTATGAGCTGGCGCTGGAGGGGGTTGTGTTGTTTATCATTCTCAACCTCTACATTCGCAAACCTCGTCCAATGGGGGCGGTATCAGGCCTGTTCCTGATCGGCTACGGCGCATTCCGTATCATCGTTGAATTCTTCCGCCAGCCGGATGCACAGTTTACTGGCACCTGGGTACAGTACATCAGCATGGGGCAGATCCTCTCCATCCCGATGATTGTCGCGGGTATTGGCATGATGGTCTGGGCGTACCGTCGTCGTGCGCCGCAACACGTTTCCTGAGGAACCATGAAACAGTATTTAGAACTGATGCAAAAGGTGCTCGATGAGGGCACCCCGAAAAACGACCGTACAGGGACAGGCACGCTCTCTATTTTTGGTCATCAGATGCGTTTTAATCTGCAGGATGGCTTTCCGCTGGTTACCACCAAGCGTTGTCATTTGCGCTCCATTATTCATGAGCTGCTATGGTTCCTGCAGGGCGATACCAACATCGCCTATCTGAAAGAGAACAAGGTTTCTATCTGGGACGAGTGGGCCGATGAGCAGGGCAATCTTGGCCCGGTTTACGGCAAACAATGGCGCGCCTGGCCAACGCCGGATGGCCGCCATATCGACCAGATAACCACCGTTATCAATCAGATTAAGAACGACCCGGATTCCCGCCGCATTATTGTCTCTGCGTGGAACGTTGGCGAGCTGGATAAAATGGCACTGGCACCGTGCCATGCATTCTTCCAGTTCTACGTCGCGGACGGAAAACTCTCCTGCCAGCTGTACCAGCGCTCGTGCGACATCTTCCTGGGTCTGCCGTTTAATATCGCCAGCTATGCCTTGCTGGTGCATATGATGGCCCAGCAGTGCTGTCTGGACGTCGGCGATTTTGTCTGGACCGGCGGCGATACCCACCTGTACAGCAACCACCTCGAACAGACGCGTCTGCAGTTGAGCCGTGAACCGCGTGCACTGCCGAAGTTGGTTATCAAACGTAAGCCCGACTCGCTGTTTGATTATCGTTTCGAGGATTTTGAGATCGAAGGCTACGATCCGCATCCTGCAATCAAAGCACCGGTTGCTATCTGACCATGCGAGCATGTCATAACCGGTGCCTTTGGGTGCCGGTTTTTTTTGGCTATGACTCCCTTCTTCGACCTGCTTTCCAGTACTGATGCAAGCTTTTGCAACAACCTGAATACCCTTCGTAGCGCCTCGTAAACCCCTCACATCGTTCTCGAAAAGGTTTTCGGCAATCGGCACACTGCGGCCATGAAAAAAGAACGCGGATTCACCCTAATTGAAATGATGGTGGCAGTGGCAATCATTGCGATGCTGAGCGGTGCAGGGCTTTCTGGCTGGCGTTACTGGCAGGCTCAGCAACGTTTGTGGCAAACCGCTGTTCAGGTTCGCCAGTTTCTGGAAATGCTACGTGATGATGCGAACTGGCATTCGCGTGAACAGGTTATCTCTGTCATGCGAGACAATGAAAGCTGGTGTTTGCATACCCGCCTGTCGCAAGGATGTGTGGCGGAATCGCCCTATGTATTACGCCCCGTCTGGCCTGAGGTCGCACTGGTTGAGGTGACACCCGCACTGGGATTTTATGGCCTGCGCAATACCGCGTGGGGTGGGCATATTCGCGTGAAGAGTAGCGCCGGGGAGTGGCGGATAGTGGTCTCGGGTTGGGGGCGGATCAGAATGTGTCAGCAATCATCGGATGAAGCATGTTAAGCAGACAAAACGGATTCTCATTACTGGAAACACTATTGGCGATGGTTATTGGCAGCGTTCTGTTGCTGGCGGCAGCTCGTTTTCTTCCCGCGTTACAACTGGGCATATTGCAGCAAATGCGTGTGCAGTTGCTGGAAGACGAACTCTGGCAACGTATATACACCCTCAGCCGTCACCTGCAACGCGCAGGTTACTGCAATGGTCATTGCGAAGGCGAACCCGTGAGCATTGGGCGAGGTGGTGAGTGTGTGATCGTGCAATGGGATGCTAATAGCAACGGGCGATGGGATACCACACCGACAAATGATGCCGATCAAACAGGGTTCCGCCTGCAAAATGGCGTACTGGAAACATTGCGTGGTGCGACATCCTGTGAGGGGAAAGGGTGGGACAAAATGACCGATCCCGCACTGATAACGATTGAAAATTTTACGATCAGTAAACATCAGGTTTTGGGCTTTTACCCGGTATTTACCCTTAGTCTTGGCGGGAAAATCAAAGGGCAGACTGAACGCATCGTGAACGCCTTATTTAGCGTAACAGGGTTCAACCTATGAACCGCGAGCGAGGCATGTCATCTCTCGCCATGGTACTGCTGATTTTACTGTTGGGCAGTTTGTTGCTAAATGGGCTGAACCAGCAACGCGTCACCCATGTACGCCGGGTAACGACTGAGAGTATGAGCCTGCAACAGTATGCGGCCGCCCAGTCGGCGTTAGAATGGGGGCGGGTGCAGTCATGGCACGTCACACCCGACTTGCAGTGTTTGCAGCATCGCAATGAGCCCTGGCGTGCTTGCCTGCGAATTCTGGCTGACCATCGGGTTCTGCTGATTGCGGGCAGCGGGGAACAGCGACTGTGGCGCGGGGGGCACATTGAGCAGAACGAGGTGGTGTTTTCAGTGCATGGATGGAGTGATTTCTGCCCCTTAAAGGAGGCACTATTATGCGAGCTTCCGTAAAGCAGCAGGGCTTTAGCCTGCCAGAAGTCCTGCTTGCGATGGTATTGCTGGTGATGGTTGTCACCGCACTGGGTGGGTTCCACCGTGCGCTGGCTGCGGATTTCGCCCTCTGGAGCCAATACCGCGCATTATGGCGTCAAGCCTGGCTGCAGACACTGCCAGAGGCCCCCTTTTTACCGCCTGAATGGCAGGTACAGCGGTTGCAGACAAGCGACGCAGGATGTGTCAGCATCAACATTACTATTATTTCGCCGTCAGGCAGAAGAGGGCAAATGACGAGACTGCATTGCCCAACCCGCCGGTAGTCAGGAGTACGTATGCTAAGGGTTTATCACTCCAATCATTTGGATGTGCTGGAAGCATTGATGGAATACATCGTTGAAAATGACAGACTCGACGATCCCTTTGAGCCAGAGGTCATACTGGTGCAGAGCACCGGCATGGCGCAATGGCTGCAAATGACCCTGGCGAAAAAATTCGGCATTGCTGCCAACATTGAATTCCCGCTTCCGGCAAGTTTTATCTGGGATATGTTTGTGCGCGTTCTGCCCGGCATTCCGAAAGAGAGTGCCTTTAATAAGCAGAGCATGAGCTGGAAATTAATGTCGCTGCTACCAGCGATGCTCGAGCGTGATGAGTTCACCATGCTGCGCCACTACCTTGATGATGATGCGGATAAGCGCAAGCTGTTTCAGCTCTCTTCACGGATTGCCGATCTTTATGACCAGTACCTTGTGTATCGCCCACACTGGTTAACGCGCTGGGAAGCTGGAGAGCTGATTGACGGACTTAACGAGGCGCAGAGCTGGCAGGCTCCCCTGTGGCGCGCATTGGTAGAACATACGGCTGCACTGGGTCAGCCGCACTGGCACCGTGCAAATTTATACCAGCGTTTTATTAACACGCTCGAAACGGCAAAGGTGCGGCCTGAAGGGCTTCCCTCCCGGGTTTTCATTTGCGGTATTTCTGCATTACCGCCGGTCTATTTACAGGCGCTTCAGGCATTGGGCAAACATGTTGATGTGCATGTGCTCTTTACCAATCCCTGTCGTGAATACTGGGGAGATATTAAAGATCCGGCGTTCCTGGCGAAACTGCTGACCCGGCAACGTCAGCGCCTGGGCGAGCAAAAAAGTTTACCGCTGTTTCGCGATGCGACAGCGACGGAAGGTCTTTTTAATCACGAGGGCGAACAGAACCTGCCTAACCCGCTGTTGGCATCCTGGGGCAAGCTTGGGCGTGACTATGTCTACCTCCTGGCGGGTCTGGAGGAGTTTGATGAGTTTGATGCCTTCGTCGAATCCACGCCCGGCGCCCTGCTGCACAATCTGCAATACGACATGCTGGAGTTGAAAAACAGCGCGGTAGCGGGTGTGAATGCAGAAGAGTTTGCTCGTAGCGATAAAAAACGTCGGTTGGATCCTGACGATCGCAGCGTGACGGTGCACATTTGTCACAGCCCTCAGCGGGAGGTCGAAATTTTACACGATCGTCTGCTGGCCATGCTGGAAGAGGATCCTGAGCTCACTCCGCGCGATATCGTGGTGATGGTGGCGGACATTGATAGCTACAGTCCTTATATCCAGGCGGTATTCGGCAGTGCGACCGGCGAGCGCTACCTTCCCTATGCCATCTCTGACCGGCGTGCGCGCCAGGCTCACCCGGCGCTGGAAGCCTTTATCACTTTACTCTCCCTTCCTGATAGCCGCTTTGTATCTGAAGATGTGCTGGCACTGCTGGACGTTCCCGTTCTGGCGGCCCGCTTTAACATTGACGAAGAAGGTTTACGTTATCTGCGTCAGTGGGTTAACGAATCGGGTATCCGCTGGGGCATTGATGACGACAATGTGCGCGAACTTGAATTGCCTCCTACCGGGCAGCACACCTGGCAATTTGGCCTGACACGTATGTTATTGGGTTATGCCATGGAAAGTCGTCAGGGAGAGTGGCAATCCATTCTGCCATACGATGAATCCAGTGGACTGATTGCTGAGCTGGTGGGGCACCTTGCCTCACTTTTAATGCAACTTAAAACATGGCGACTTGGTCTTGCACAGGAGCGCCCTCTTGAAGAGTGGCTACCGGTCTGCCGGGAGATGCTTAACGACTTTTTCCTGCCCGATCAGGAAACAGAGGCTGCTCTGGCACTGATTGAACAGCAGTGGCAGGCCATTATTGCGCAGGGCGTGGAAGCCGCTTATGGCGAGGAGGTTCCCCTCTCTGTCTTGCGGGATGAACTGGCTCAGCGTCTTGATCAGGAGCGTATAAGCCAGCGTTTCCTGGCCGGGCCGGTAAATATCTGTACGCTAATGCCAATGCGCTCTATTCCCTTTAAGGTGGTCTGCCTGCTGGGCATGAACGACGGTATTTACCCACGCGCAATGTCACCGCTGGGATTCGATTTGATGAGCCATCAGGCACAGCGTGGAGACCGAAGCCGCCGTGACGATGACCGCTATTTATTTCTTGAGGCCGTGCTCTCCGCGCAACAAAAACTCTATATCAGCTTTATTGGGCGCTCTATTCAGGATAACGCGGAACGTTTTCCCTCCGTGCTGGTGCAAGAACTCCTCGATTACATCGGTCAAAGTCATCATTTACCGGGAGACGAAGCACTCAACTGTGACGAGAGTGAAAAGCGGGTCAAGGCGCATATCTGTCATCTTCATCCGCGTATGCCTTTTGATGCCACCAACTTTGCGAAAAGCGAGTGGCAGAGCTACGCCCGTGAGTGGCTTCCTGCCGCCAGCGAACAGGGCGAAGCGCATCCGGAATTTATTCAGCAGCTTAGTCCTGCCCAGTTTGAGACGCTCAATTTTGATCAGTTACTCCGATTCTGGGGCCATCCGGTACGCGCATTCTTTCAGATGCGCCTGAGGGTCAATTTCCGCCCGGAGGAGAGCGATATTCCCGATGCTGAGCCGTTTATTATCGACGGGCTTAACCGCTACCAGCTTAATCAAGAGTTGCTTAACGCCCTGGTAGAGCAGGAGGATGCCGACAAACTGTATCGCCGTTATCGGGCGGCAGGCTCGCTCCCTTACGGGGCCTTTGGCGAAATCATCTGGGAGACGCAACAGGATGAAATGCAGGAGCTTGCCGACCGGGTCATTGCCGAGCGCCAGCCCGGTAGCAGTATGGAAATCGATCTCCTCTGTGCAGGGGTGCGTCTGACCGGATGGTTGCCGCACGTGCAGCCTGATGGGTTGCTGCGCTGGCGGCCCTCAATGCTGAGGGTTACTCAGGGCCTGCAACTTTGGCTCGAACATCTTGTCTACTGTGCCAGCGGTGGCGTTGGGGAAAGCCGAATTCTGGTCCGTAAAGAGGGCCAGTGGCGCTTCCCGGCCCTTGCGCCTGATGTGGCGTTGCAACACTTAGCCGAGATGATTGAAGGCTACCGCGAAGGGATGGCAAAACCGCTGCTGTTGCTACCAGAAAGTGGTGGCGCCTGGATAAAAGCCTGTTACGACGCGGCAAATGATGCCATGTTAAAGGACGAGGCAACGTTGCAAAAAGCACAAAGCAAATTTTTGCAGGCCTGGGAAGGCAATATGGTGGCACGAGGTGAAGGGGATGATGTCTGGTATCAACGTCTGTTACGCGCCCTGACACCGGAACATTTTGTGCAGATTACCGAGCTTGCGCAGCGCTATCTGTTACCGATATATCGTTTCAATCAGCCGGATTGACTGTATAAAAAAAGGCGCAGATTCAACCTGTTCTGAATTATGCGCATTGGGTCACGGACTGATATACCAAGAGGTCGGCTCTTTAGCCGACACACGTTTCACCCGGCGATTTTCACGGTCAGGAAATCAACGGGCTAGTTAATGATGAGGTTCGTGAATGCCCCGCAGCACCTGGTTAAAAGCGTTTGTATTGTTTTTTGCCCTCTGGGCATCATACGGTCAGGCAGACAATGGTTGGCAACCGATTCAGGAAACCATCCGCAAGAGTGATAAAGATTTACGTCAGTATCAGGCCATTCGTTTGGATAACGGTATGGTTGTGCTGCTGGTTTCCGATCCGCAGGCGGTGAAATCTCTCTGCGCGATGGTGGTCCCTGTCGGATCGCTTGAGGATCCTGATTCTCATCAGGGTCTTGCTCACTATCTTGAACACATGACGCTGATGGGGTCGAAGAAATACCCTTCACCGGATAGCCTGGCTGAATACCTGAAACTTCACGGCGGCAGCCATAATGCCAGTACGGCACCTTACCGCACAGCTTACTACCTTGAAGTGGAAAACAATGCCCTTGAAGGGGCGGTAGATCGCCTGTCGGATGCCATCGCTGAGCCGCTGCTGCAAAAGAAATATGCCGATCGTGAACGCAATGCGGTTAACGCTGAACTGACAATGGCGCGTACGCGTGACGGTATGCGTATGGCACAGGTCAGTGCAGAAACCATTAACCCCGCGCATCCGGGTTCAAAATTCTCGGGGGGGAACCTGGAAACCCTCAGCGACAAGCCCGGCAATCCGGTGCATGACGCGTTGCTGGCATTTCGCGATAAATATTACTCAGCCAATCTGATGAAAGCGGTCATTTACAGTAACCGTCCGCTGCCTGAACTGGCAAAAATTGCCGCTGACACCTGGGGCCGCGTGCCCAACAAGAACATTGAACGTCCGGTTATTGATGTGCCGGTGGTGACGGATGCTCAAAAAGGCGTCATCATCCACTACGTTCCTGCCGTGCCGCGAAAAGTGTTACGTGTGGAATTCCGTATTGATAACAACACCGCGCAGTTCCGCAGCAAAACCGATGAGCTGATCACTTATCTTGTGGGCAACCGTAGCCCTGGCACGCTCTCTGACTGGCTGCAAAAGCAGGGGCTGGCGGAAGGCGTTCGTGGGGATTCCGATCCTGTCGTTAACGGCAACAGCGGCGTCCTGGCCATCTCCGTCACGCTGACGGATAAAGGACTGGCCAACCGTGACACCGTGGTGGCGGCCGTTTTCAGCTACCTCAATCTGTTGCGTGAAAAAGGCGTCGATAAGCGTTACTTCGATGAACTGGCGCACATCCTGGACCTGGACTTCCGTTACCCCTCTATCACGCGTGATATGGGCTATGTCGAATGGCTGGCGGACACCATGATCCGTGTACCGGTCGCCCATACGCTGGATTCAGTCAATATTGCCGATCGGTATGACCCGAAAGCGATACAGGCGCGTCTCGATGAGATGACGCCGCAAAATGCGCGCATCTGGTATATCAGCCCGAATGAACCGCATAACAAGACGGCCTATTTCGTCGAAGCGCCTTATCAGGTGGATAAAATTTCCGCCAGGACCTTTGCTGAGTGGCAGAAATCAGCGAGCGCGATTGCGCTGCAAACGCCCCAATTAAACCCTTACATTCCGGATGATTTCACGCTGATCAAGCCTGAAAAAACCTATGCGCACCCGGAGTTGATTATCGATGAGCCGAATCTGCGGGTGGTTTATTCTCCAAGCCGCTACTTTGCCAGCGAGCCTAAGGCCGATGTCAGCGTAGTTCTGCGCAACCCGCAGGCAATGGATAGCGCGAAAAATCAGGTCATGTTTGCGCTGAACGACTATCTGGCAGGCATTGCGCTTGATCAGCTAAGCAACCAGGCGGCTGTCGGGGGAATCAGTTTCTCCACCAATGCTAATAATGGCCTGATGCTTAATGCGAATGGCTATACCCAACGGTTGCCTCAGCTCTTTGAAGCGCTGCTGGACGGGTATTTCAGTTATACCCCCACCGCAGAGCAGCTTGAGCAGGCGAAGTCCTGGTATGCCCAGATGCTGGATTCGGCTGAAAAAGGCAAAGCCTTCGATCAGGCCATTATGCCGGTGCAGATGCTCTCTCAGGTGCCTTATTTCCAGCGAGAAGAGCGCCGTGCGTTGCTGCCCTCTGTCACGCTCGACGATATCATGACCTACCGTGATGCGTTGAAAGCCAATGCCCGCCCTGAATTCCTGATCGTAGGAAATCTGTCGCAGCAGCAGGCAAAAGACCTTGCTCGTGGCGTTCAAAAGACGCTGGGGGCCAATGGCAACGAATGGTGTCGCAATAAAGACGTTCTGGTAGACAAGCCGCAGTCGGTAATCTTTGAAAAAGCGGGCACCAGCACGGATTCCGCGCTCGCTGCCGTGTTTGTTCCAAAAGGCTATGACGAATTTACCAGTACCGCTTACAGCGCGATGCTGGGGCAGATTGTTCAGCCTTGGTTCTATAGCCAGTTGCGTACGGAAGAACAGCTGGGCTATGCCGTCTTTGCTTTCCCGATGAGTGTCGGGCGCCAGTGGGGAATGGGCTTCTTGCTGCAAAGCAACGAAAAACAACCCGCTTATCTTTGGGAGCGTTATAAAGCGTTCTTCCCAACGGCAGAAGCAAAATTACGTGCAATGAAACCGGAAGAGTTTGCTCAGGTTCAGCAAGGGGTGATTACTCAAATTGAGCAGGCACCGCAAACCCTGGGTGAAGAGGCGTCTAAACTCAGCAAAGATTTCGATCGCGGTAATATGCGGTTCGATTCACGTGATAAAGTAGTGGCTCAGATTAAACTGCTGACGCCGCAGAAACTTGCCGACTTCTTCCATCAGGCCGTGGTAGAGCCGCAGGGCATAGCGATTTTGTCGCAGATTTCCGGAAGCCAGAGTGGGAAGGTGGAATATGTCCATCCACAGGGCTGGAAAGTGTGGGAAAACGTCAGCGCGTTGCAGCAATCCTTACCCCTGGTACCTGATGAGCGAGAAAAATGAGTGAAACCGCTGAGTCCCTTGATCCCCTGCGCTTGCCGCTTATCGGCGAGCGTCTGATTGAAGCCTCTGCGGGCACCGGTAAAACCTTCACCATCGCCGCACTCTATTTGCGGCTGCTACTCGGACTAGGCGGCGAGTCCGCCTTTCCGAGGCCGCTCAATGTAGAAGAGCTGCTGGTCGTCACCTTTACAGAGGCTGCCACCGCAGAACTGCGTGGACGTATCCGTAGCAATATTCACGAACTGCGGATCGCCTGCCTGCGTGAATCTTCTGATAACCCTCTCTATGCACGCCTGCTTGACGAAATTGACGACAAACAGCAGGCTGCCCAGTGGCTGATGCTGGCCGAGCGGCAGATGGACGAAGCGGCGGTGTTCACCATTCACGGTTTCTGCCAGCGAATGCTAAGCCTGAATGCTTTTGAGTCGGGCATGTTGTTTGAGCAACAGCTGATTGAAGATGAATCAATACTGCGTTATCAGGCTTGTGCAGACTTCTGGCGTCGACACTGTTACCCCTTGCCACGCGATCTGGCTCAAGTGATCCATGCATCGTGGAAAGGGCCGCAGGATCTGTTGAAAGCTATCGACCGCTATTTGCAGGGTGAAGCGCCGCACATAAAATCTGCGCCGCCTGACGATGAAACCTTGCAGAGTCGTCATCAAAAAATCCTTGAGCAAATCAATAGCGTTAAGCAGTTCTGGCTTAGTTCCGTTGCGGAGCTGGACGCGCTGATTGAAGGCTCGGGTATCATGCGGCAAAAATTTAACCGCACCAATCAGGCCCGGTGGATTGAAAAAATTAGCGCCTGGGCTCAGGAAGAGACCCTCAGCTATCAGTTACCCGAACCGCTGGAAAAATTTGCTCAGTCTTTCCTGCGCGAACGCACAAAACCGGGCACTGTGGTTCCTGAACATCCGCTATTCGAGGCAATTGAAACGCTGTTAGCGTCTCCGTTGACCTTAAAAGACCTGGTGCTGACCCGCGCCATGCGTGAAATTCGCGAGACGGTGGCCCTGGAAAAACGCCGCCGCGGCGTTTTAGGCTTTGACGATATGCTCAGTCGACTGGACAGCGCATTGCAAAGCGCCAATGGCGATGCCCTGGCGGCCGCCATTCGTGCCCGTTTTCCGGTCGCGATGATCGATGAATTTCAGGATACCGATCCCCAGCAATACCGTATTTTTCGCCGCATCTGGCACCATCAGCCTGACAATGCACTGCTCTTAATCGGTGATCCTAAGCAGGCCATTTACGCATTTCGCGGGGCGGATATTTTCACCTATATGAAAGCGCGCGATGAAGTCACCGCGCGCTATACGCTCGATACCAACTGGCGATCAGCACCAGGAATGGTCGAGAGCGTGAACCGGATTTTTAGTCAGATTAAAGACGCCTTTATGTTCCGGCAAATACCTTTCCAGCCGGTAAAATTTGCTGCCAAAAACCAGTCACTTCGCTTTGTGGTGAAAGGCGAAAAGCAGCCTGCCATGTCGATGTGGCTGATGGACGGAGAGGGCGTTGGCGTTTCAGACTATCAGTCATCAATGGCGGGCCACTGTGCTGCGCAAATCCGTGACTGGCTGATGGCCGGTCAGGCCGGTGATGCACTGCTTTACGAAGGCGAAAAGCGCAGACCATTGCGGGCCTCGGATATCACCGTGCTGGTGCGTAGCCGCCACGAAGCCACCCTTATCCGCGATGCGCTTGGGCTGCTGAACATTCCCTCGGTCTATCTTTCAAACCGTGACAGCGTCTTCGAGACGCCGGAAGCGCAGGAGATGTTGTGGTTGTTGCAGGCGGTCCTGGCGCCCGAACGCGAAAGTACGCTGCGTAGCGCGTTGGCGACCGCGATGCTGGGCCTGAGTGCGTTGGATATTGAAACACTCAATAACGATGAAGCAGCATGGGATGCGGTCGTCGAGGAGTTCGCTGGCTGGCGCGAACAGTGGCAAAAGCGTGGCGTGATGCCGATGCTGCATGCGTTGATGAGTGCGCGTCAGATTGCAGAGAACCTGTTGGCGACGGCGGGCGGCGAACGGCGTCTGACCGATATTTTACACCTCGGCGAACTGTTGCAGGAGGCGGGGACTAAGGTCGAAAGTGAATATGCGCTGGTGCGTTGGCTGGCACAGCATATCGCTGAACCTGACACCAATGCCTCCAGCGAACAGTTGCGTCTGGAGAGCGATAAGCACCTGGTGAAAATCGTCACCATCCATAAATCGAAAGGCCTGGAGTATCCGCTGGTCTGGCTGCCCTTTATTGCCAATTTCCGCGTCCAGGATCAGGCTTTTTACCACGATCGCGACACTTTCGCGTCCGTGCTCGATTTGAGTGGTGCCGAGGAGAGTATCGCGTTGGCAGAAACAGAGCGGCTGGCAGAAGATTTACGCCTGCTCTACGTTGCCTTGACCCGTTCGGTCTGGCACTGCAGCCTGGGCATCGCGCCGCTGTTTCGGCGTCGTGGAGAAAAAGCGGGCGAAACCGATCTTCACCTCAGCGCGCTGGGGCGTCTTATTCAACGTGGCGAGCCCATGGATGCCAGTGGTCTGCGGGCGGCGATCGGCGCGTTGTGCAACGAGGATATTGCGTTGCACACGCCCGGTGCATCGGATAATACCCGCTGGGAAATACCGCAAAGCGGGGCACTCTCACTCCATGCCCGGCAGGTAGAACGTCTGATTGCTGATGACTGGCGAGTGACCAGTTACTCAGGACTCCAGCAGCGTGCTCACGGTATGGCTCAGGATCTGCTGCCGCGACTGGATATTGATGCCGTAGGGGAGCGTGATTCCCTGAATGAACCCATGTTGACGCCACACCAGTTCCCACGCGGGGCGTCACCCGGCACCTTCTTACATGGTTTATTTGAAGATCTCGATTTTACCCAGCCGGTGGCGGCGGAATGGGTCAGTGAAAAACTGCTGGCCGGCGGCTTTGAAGCCCACTGGCAACCGGTGATAGGCGACTGGATTGAGGCTGTTTTGCAGGCACCGCTTGGCGATACAGGGTTAGCATTATGCGAGCTGACGGCCAAAGACAAACAGGTAGAGATGGAATTTTACGTGCCCATTGAACAGCATTTGCGTGCGGAAAAACTGGATGCGCTGATCCGCCATTATGATCCGCTCTCGGCGGACTGCCCGCCGCTGAATTTTCGTGATGTGCGCGGTATGCTGAAAGGCTTTATCGACCTGGTGTTTCGTCACAACGGGCGCTATTACCTGTTGGATTACAAATCGAACTGGTTGGGTGAATCAAGTGAAGCCTATACCCGCGAGGCGATGGCTGCGGCTATGCAATCCCATCGCTATGATCTGCAATACCAGCTCTATACGCTTGCTTTGCACCGGTATTTGCGTCATCGCATCGCCGATTATGACTATGAACGCCATTTTGGCGGTGTTATTTATCTTTTCCTGCGTGGTATCGAACCCGGTAATCCGCAGCAGGGCATTTTTACTACCCGGCCTGAGGCGGCGTTAATTGACAAGATGGATGCCCTGTTTGCAGGGGAATCTCAGGAGGTAACGTCGTGACGTTGCGTACTTTGCTACTGGAAGCCGTTGAACAAAAACTGCTGCGTCCGCTTGATGTCCAGTTTGCGTGGACCGTTGCAGGTAGTGATGAGCCTGCGGTGATGTTGGCTGCGGCACTCCTGAGTCGTGACGCGGGCGAGGGGCATGTCTGCCTGCCGCTGACCCGCTTAGGCGAGGAGATGTCCTCCGTAAAAAATCCGACGCTGCTACAGACGATTTTCGAGCAGGTCGGTAGCCCTGAAAACTGGCGTGAGGTACTACAGGCCTCGGCAGCGGTGAGCGAGGGTGAAGCGATCGCACCGATGATCCTTGCCGGAGACAGGCTTTACCTGAACCGGATGTGGTGCAATGAACAGCGTGTGGCCG
Source organism: Enterobacteriaceae bacterium UBA3516 (assembly GCA_002377245.1). Classification (GTDB taxonomy): domain Bacteria; phylum Pseudomonadota; class Gammaproteobacteria; order Enterobacterales; family Enterobacteriaceae; genus CBFFRJ01. The sequence goes on along the minus strand of DFPL01000191.1, from coordinate 14,038 downwards.
ATTTTTTTGCCCGCGTTAATCAGCCCCTGACGGTAGACGAATCACGTCTTAAACAGGCGCTGGATGACCTGTTTCCCGCAACGGATGCCATTAACTGGCAAAAAGTGGCGGCAGCAGTGGCGCTGACCCGGCGTATTTCGGTCATCTCCGGCGGGCCCGGTACAGGCAAAACCACCACCGTAGCCAGGCTGTTGGCGGCGCTGGTGCAGATGGCTGAGGGGCAACGCTGTCGGATTAGCCTGGCCGCACCTACCGGTAAAGCGGCGGCGCGTCTGACAGAGTCGCTCGGGAAAGCGCTGCGTCAGTTGCCGCTGAGCGATGCGCAAAAAGCGACGTTGCCGGACGAAGCCAGCACGCTGCACCGCTTACTGGGAGCCGTCCCGGGAAGCCAGCGGTTACGTCATCATGCCGGAAACCCGCTGCATCTGGATGTGCTGGTGGTGGATGAGGCTTCAATGATCGATCTGCCGATGATGTCGCGGCTGATTGATGCATTACCGGCCCATGCGCGCGTCATTTTCCTTGGCGATCGCGATCAGCTTGCTTCGGTAGAAGCAGGGGCTGTGTTGGGGGATATTTGCACTTGGGTTAATGCAGGTTTTACGCCGGAACGCGCCTCTGAACTCTCACGCGTTACCGGATTTACGGTGCCGGCTGGAACCGGAACGGCAGCGCGCGCACTACGTGACAGCTTATGTCTTCTGCAGCAAAGCTACCGTTTTGGCAGTGATTCCGGTATTGGTCAACTGGCAGCGGCAGTGAATCAAGGGGATAAAGCAGGCACCCGTGCCGTGTTCAGTCAGGGTTTTGACGACATCGAAAGTAAAACCTTGCTCAGTACCGAGGATTATCAGCAGATGATCGACGATGCGCTGGCAGGTTATGCGCATTATTTATCGCTGCTGAGACAGGATGTGCAACCTTCGGCGGTGATTACGGCTTTCGGAGAGTATCAGCTGTTATGTGCGCTGCGCGAAGGCCCGTTCGGTGTCAGCGGCCTCAATGAACGTATTGAGCAGGCACTGGTACGTCAGCGACATATTTTTCGCCCTGCGCAAGGACGCTGGTATCACGGACGTCCCGTGATGATTACCCGTAATGATGCATCGCTGGGGCTGTTTAACGGTGATATCGGCATCGCCCTCGATCAGGGAGAGGGGATCCGCGTCTGGTTCCCGCTGCCTGATGGCACGATGAAGTCCGTTCAGCCGAGCCGTCTACCCGAGCATGAGACCGCCTGGGCGATGACAGTTCATAAATCACAAGGGTCGGAATTTGATCATGCTGCACTGATCCTGCCGGGGCAGTTTGTGCCGGTGGTGACACGAGAACTGGTTTATACCGCCATCACCCGCGCCAAAAAACGACTCTCTATGTATGCGGACGATCGTGTACTGGCGCAGGCTATCGCCACCCGCACGGAGCGGCGAAGCGGCCTTGATGCCCTTTTCCAGGCGGAAGAGTAAAACATGCCCCACGGCGAAGCGTGGGGCGAGAGGTCAGGTGAGGTCGGCCATCAATACTTTTGAGCGGCGTTGGTAGTTGTACATCTCTTTTTTGCTTTCCGGCAGAGAGTCGATGTCCACCGGGGTAAAGCCGCGTTCCTGGAACCAGTGAATGCTGCGGGTCGTCAGGACAAACAGTTTACTCAGACCCATCTGCTTCGCCTGAGCGGCGATCCTGTCGAGTAACACCTCACCGCGTGATGAGCTTCGGTAATCCGGATGAACCGCAACGCAGGCCATTTCACCGATCTTTTCTTCCGGGAACGGATAGAGCGCAGCACAGGCGATGGTCAGGTTGTCGCGCTGGACGACGGTAAATTTATCGATTTCCATCTCCAGTTGCTCACGGGAACGACGCACCAGGATACCCTGCTGCTCCAGCGGCCGAATCAGTTCCAGAATGCCGCCGATATCGTTGATGGTGGCACGGCGGATTTGTTCCGCGCTTTCCATCACAATCTGCGTACCAATACCGTCGCGCGAGAAAAGCTCCTGCAACAGCGCGCCATCTTCCTGATAGCTAATGAGATGGCTACGACGCACTCCACTCCGGCAGGCTTTCATCGCTCCCCGCAGGAAACGTACGGTGCCGGAATAGTAATCGCCTTGCTCTTCCAGCGCTTCGACGCGAGCCTGAGCTTCGTTCGGGAACAATTCGGAGACAATTTGCCCCTCTTCGTTATAAACCCCTTGCGAGGAGCAAAACCCAATCATTTTTTCTGCTTTCAGTTTGATGGCAAGCTGGGTGGCAATCTCTTCAGAGGTGAGGTTAAAACTCTCTCCGGTCACTGACACTGCCACCGGCCCCATCAGCACAATCGCGCCGCCGTCTAACTGACGGTGGATAGCTTCTTCATCAATACGACGGATGCGCCCGCTGTGGCAGTAATCGACACCATCATCGACGCCGAGCGGCTGGGCAATAATAAAATTGCCGCTGACAACATTGATGTGTGCACCCTGAAGTGGGGTATTGTTCAGGCTCATGGACAGGCGGGCGGTGATGTCCAGTTGCAGCAGACCTGCCGCCTGTTTTACCAGTTCAAGGGTTTTGGCATCGGTAACGCGGATATGTTTGTGGTAAAGCGGTTCGTGTTGATGCGCAGCAAGGTTGGCGTCAATTTGTGGACGCGCGCCGTAGACCACAACCAGCCGGATTCCCAGGCTGTGCAGCAGACCGATATCGTTGACGATACTGGAAAAGTTTTCATGCTCAATGGCCTCGCCACCCAGCATAATGACAAAGGTTTTGCCCCGATGCGTATTGATATAGGGGACAGAGTGGCGAAATCCCTGCACCAGTTCGGTTCTACGTTCCTTTACCACGGCCAACCCTCACTGCATGATTATTCGTAAAAAATGTATTTTTATTCTTTTATTGGCTGATGTGCAAGCCATAAATGCATTACCAGTTAATATGAATCTTTATCACTTCCGACCAGACTACACCTCATTTACCGTTTTATAGATGACAGCTTATGCGTCATTCGTTAAAGTTTTCGGTCAATTCTGACGTTTCATTAGTCATTCATCATTTTTGCTTTTGCTCGGGAGTGGCATGTCGGGAAGTCATAAAGCGCTAAGCCGCCGCAAATTAATACAGGGTGCGGGGGCAATGTGGTTATTAAGCGTGAGCCAGGTTGGCCTTGCCGCCGTGAGTCAGGTGGTCGCTGTGCGCGTCTGGCCTGCTTCTACTTATACCCGTGTCACCGTGGAATCTAACCGGGTCATCAACTATCGCCAGTTTTCGCTGAGCAATCCTGACCGGCTGGTGGTCGATCTCGAAGGCGTGAACCTCAACTCTGTACTGAAAGGCATGGGCGCGCAGATTCGCAACGACGATCCTTTCATTAAATCCGCGCGTGTCGGGCAGTTTGATCCTAAGACGGTGCGTATGGTGTTTGAGCTCAAGCAGGATATTAAGCCGCAGCTGTTTGCGCTTGCGCCGGTCGCCGGATTTAAAGAGCGTCTGGTGATGGATCTCTATCCCGCCAATGCAAAAGATGTTCAGGATCCGTTACTGGCGTTGCTTGAGGAGTATAACCAGGGCGATCTGGATAAGCAGGTTCCGCCAGCACAAAGTGGCCCGCAGCCGGGTAAAGCCGGGCGCGATCGTCCGATCGTTATCATGTTGGATCCCGGACACGGCGGTGAGGATCCGGGGGCCATCGGTAAGTACCGGACCCGTGAGAAAGATGTGGTGCTGCAAATTGCCCGTCGCTTGCGCGCGCTTATTGAAAAAGAGGGCAACATGAAAGCGTACATGACACGTAATGAAGATGTCTTCATTCCGTTGAAGGTGCGTGTGGCTAAAGCACAAAAGCAGCGTGCCGACCTGTTTGTTTCCATTCACGCCGATGCCTTTAGCAGCCGTCAGCCTCATGGATCATCGGTGTTTGCGCTGTCAACGAAAGGGGCCACCAGTACGGCGGCTAAATTCCTTGCTGAGACGCAGAACGCAGCGGATTTGATCGGCGGCGTGAGCAAAAGCGGTGACCGGTATCTTGATCACACGATGTTCGATATGGTGCAGTCGCTGACGATCAACGACAGTCTGAAGTTTGGTAAAGCGGTGCTGAACAAGCTGGGTAGCATCAATAGCCTGCACAAAAATAGCGTTGAGCAGGCCGGGTTTGCGGTGCTGAAAGCCCCGGATATTCCGTCGATCCTCGTCGAAACAGCGTTTATCAGTAACGTTGAAGAGGAGCGTAAGCTCAAAACCGCGAAGTTCCAGCAAGAGGTGGCGGAGTCAATTCTGGCTGGAATTAAAGCGTATTTTGCTGATGGTGCGACCCTGGCGAGAAGAGGCTGATCCTATAGCCCGGATGTTAATTTGGATGAATCCCCGGGAGCGTACAAAGGTACGTGACTGGGGTGAATGAAGGCGGCCAACATGGGCGCAGCGTGAAGGAAAAACACAGGATAGTTTATTCGAATCATTCATGTTGCGCCGAGGCGGCAACTGAATGAATCCCCGGGAGCGTACAAAGGTACGTGACTGGGGCGAATGAAGGCGGCCAACATGGGCGCAGCGTGAAGGATGAAGAATAAAAACAAAAAAAACACCCGTTAAGGTGCTTAATATGTTGGTTGCGGGGGCCGGANNCCCCGCGTCCGTCTTTCTACGTCGTATTTCAAACCACATGTGCGTTGGCTTTCCTCGTTCACCTCAGTCACTTACTCGTGTAAGCTCCTAAGGATTCACTGCGTCGCCGCCTTCCTGTGATTCGAACTACTCGTATAAATCATCAGATTGTAATTGGTTGCGGGGGCCAGATTTGAACTGACGACCTTCGGGTTATGAGCCCGACGAGCTACCAGGCTGCTCCACCCCGCGTCCGCGGTTACTCTTCCATCGAGTAACGTTACTTCTGATTTTAATTGGTTGCGGGGGCCAGATTTGAACTGACGACCTTCGGGTTATGAGCCCGACGAGCTACCAGGCTGCTCCACCCCGCGTCCGTGGAAGCGCACTATACTCCGCTAACGTTCTGATGCAACCCTTTTTTAACGATTTAGCGTAATAGCCGTTGATTTGCCTAAAAAAAGGACGATGCGTTGAATTTCCAGGCGAAATTTGCGCAAGGTAGCGCAATCGCATTTCAATACCGGGGGCGGTTTGTTATCTTCATCACGCTCCGGATTAACCAGAAGATGAGAGACCATGAAAGGACGTTGGGCAAAATATCTAATCACAGGCGCAATGATGGCAATGCTTGCAGCCTGTTCGTCGAAACCGACCGATCGCGGTCAGCAGTATAAAGATGGCAAGTTTGACCAGCCTTTCTCTCTGGTAAACCAGCCTGATGCGGTTGGGGCACCGATCAACGCAGGCGATTTCTCTGAGCAGGTGAGCCAAATCCGCAGCGCGTCTCCGCGTCTTTATTCCGGTCAGAGTTCTGTTTATAGCGCAGTACAGGACTGGTTGCGCGCCGGAGGGGATACCCGCAACATGCGTCAGTTCGGCATTGATGCCTGGCAGATGGAAGGGGCGGATAACTATGGTAACGTCCAGTTTACGGGCTACTACACGCCGGTTGTGCAGGCGCGTCACACTCGCCAGGGTGAGTTCCAGTACCCCATTTATCGTATGCCGCCTAAACGTGGGCGTTTGCCGTCACGCGCTGAAATTTATGCCGGTGGCCTGAGTGACAGTTATGTGCTGGCCTACAGCAATTCCCTGATGGACAACTTCATCATGGATGTGCAGGGCAGCGGCTATATCGATTTTGGCGATGGCAGTCCATTGAACTTCTTTAGCTACTCCGGCAAGAACGGTCACGCTTACCGCAGCATTGGCAAAGTGCTTATCGATCGCGGCGAAGTGAAAAAAGAAGATATGTCGATGCAGGCGATCCGCCATTGGGGTGAAACGCATAGTGAAGCTCAGGTTCGCGAGCTGCTGGAACAAAACCCTTCTTTCGTCTTCTTTAAACCGCAATCTTACGCGCCGGTAAAAGGTGCCAGTGCCGTACCGCTGATTGGTCGCGCTTCTGTGGCGTCAGATCGCAGTATTATCCCGGCGGGTACCACACTGCTTGCCGAAGTACCGCTGCTGGATGTGAATGGCAAATTTACCGGTCAGTATGAGTTGCGTCTGATGGTGGCGCTTGATGTCGGTGGAGCGATTAAAGGCCAGCATTTTGATATTTACCAGGGCATTGGTCCCGATGCCGGCCACCGCGCAGGCTGGTACAACCATTATGGTCGTGTATGGGTGCTGAAAACGGCTCCGGGTACAGGCGGCGTGTTCAGCGGCTGAATGTGGTACACTTCTTCCTCTCTCCCGTTCAGGCGGGAGAGTCTTTTCCCTTCCTTTTTTCCAAATGCATTCTGAGGTTTTATGTCTGTTGTCATCAGCGATGCCTGGCGCCAGCGTTTCGGCGGTACGGCACGTTTGTACGGTGAAAATGCCCTGCAATTATTTGCTGACGCGCATGTATGCGTCGTAGGCATCGGCGGTGTGGGATCCTGGGCGGCGGAAGCGCTCGCGCGTACCGGCATCGGCGCGATTACATTGATTGATATGGATGATGTATGCGTCACCAACACCAACCGACAGATCCACGCCCTGCGTGACAACGTCGGTCTGGCAAAAGCAGAAGTGATGGCGCAGCGTATTCAGCAGATTAACCCGGAATGCCGTGTCACGGTAGTGGACGATTTCCTGACCGGGGAGAACGTAGCGACCTTACTGAGCCAGGGCTTTAGTTATGTGATTGATGCCATCGACAGCGTCAGGCCCAAAGCTGCGCTGATTGCCTGGTGCCGTCGTTATAAAATTCCGCTGGTCACCACCGGTGGCGCCGGCGGGCAGATCGATCCCACGCAAATTCAGGTCACCGATCTGGCGAAGACCATACAGGATCCGCTGGCAGCAAAACTACGCGAACGTCTGAAAAGCGATTTCGGCGTTGTGAAAAACAGCAAAGGTAAGCTCGGCGTGGATTGTGTCTTCTCCACCGAAGCGCTGGTCTACCCGCAGGCAGACGGGTCGGTGTGTGCGATGAAAAGCACGGCTGAGGGGCCAAAAAGAATGGATTGTGCCTCCGGCTTTGGTGCAGCGACCATGGTAACTGCCACTTTCGGCTTTGTGGCAGTCTCCCATGCACTGAAAAAAATGATGGCGAAGGCCGCGCGTCAGGCCTGATTCTGACGGGCGGCATCCTGCACGGCGGCACTCAACGCCGCCAGCCCCTGATTGCGGGATGCGCTAAGTTCAGCGCGTAATCCCAGTTCATCAAAGAGGGCAAGGGGATCACCAGCCAGCAGCGCTTCCGGGCGCTTTCCTGCAATGGCGGTTAACAGCACCGCCAGCATTCCGCGAACGATACGGCCTTCACTGTCACCATAGAAGTGCAGCGTGCCGTCCGTTGCCAGCGTATGACCAAGCCAGACGCGATTTTCACATCCGGCAATCTCGCGCGCTTGGGCTTTTAGCACATCGGAAAGCGACGGCAGCTGCCTGCCGAGCAGAATCAACTGGCGATATTTATCTTCCCACTGTTTGAGCGGCAGAAAAGTCTGGCGCAGCGTCTCTTCGGTAATAGTCTGTCCGAACGGGTGTCCGGCATCAACGTGACTTATCATCAATCCACCAGAAGGTCTAAGGCGCGGTCAACGGCATCAACCAGCGCGTCTACATCATGCTGTGTATTATACGGTGCGAAAGAGGCGCGAAGCGTGCCTTTTACGCCAAGTGCAGCAAGCAAAGGCTGGGCGCAGTGCTGCCCGGCGCGGAGCGCTATGCCATAGCCTGCCAGCAGCGTGACCATATCGCTGTGGTGGACACCAGCAAAATCAAAGGCCAGCAGGCTGGAGTCCTGCACACGGAAAGAACGAAAGCCGGGCCGTCTGGCGAGCGCCTCTTCAGCCAGCGTTGCTAACCCTCGGCTGTAGCTTTCCGCCTGCGCAATGTCGATGTCATTCAGCCATTCCAGCGCCGCACTCAACCCAATGACCCCCGCAACGTTAGGTGTGCCCGCTTCCAGTTTGTAAGGCGCGGGCTGCGTCTCAAAACCGGTAAAGCTGACCTCGGTGATCATCTTGCCTCCGCCCAGCCACGGCGACATATCATCCAGTAACGCACCTTTACCATAGAGCACACCGATCCCGGTCGGACCGTAAAGCTTATGCCCGGAGAAGGCATAGAAATCGATATCCAGGCGCTGAACGTCGGCTGGAAAGTGGACAACGCCTTGCGCGCCATCGACCACGACAACCATGCCCGCTTCATGGGCAAGCGTAATAGCACGCACCAGGTCCGGGCAGCCGCCGGTAACATTCGACATCTGCCCCAGCGCCAGGATGCGGCTGCGGGGGGTTATCAATGCCGGGAGTTGTTCAACATCGGGCAGGGCATCGTTACCTAATGGCAGTTTGATAATGCGCGCGCCCGTTTGCTCCGCCACCATGAGCCAGGGCACCAGATTGGCATGATGTTCTGCCTCACTGACGATGATTTCATCGCCCGGCTGCAGGCGCGGCTTGGCCCAACTTTGCGCCACCATATTGATGGCTTCGGTTGTGCCACGCGTCCAGACGATATTTTTACCGGACGGGGCGTTTATGAGGGTGGCAACCTGATCGCGTGCCGCTTCATACCGCGCGGTGAGCTTTTGCGCTTCGGCGAACTGGCTGCGATGCACGTTACCGGCGCTAAGGCTGTAGAACTGCTGCGTGGCCTCAATGACCGCCTGCGGCTTTAAAGCGGTAGCCGCGCTATCAAGATAGATACCGGCATCGGTGAGGGCGGGAAACTGGGCGCGAAACTGCGCCGGGCTGAAAGCGTTCATAGCATTCCTCTTATCAATACTCGGATCGTCGCGCAATTTCATCGTCGGGGCAAGGAGGTTGATAACCATCAGAATTGTCTGTTAGTCCTGGCAGCGTTCGGTAAGCAGGTTATGCTAAATAGTGTTGGGCAACATTCTTTGCCTGTTATGAAATGAGCTTTAGATAGCATTAATTGCTAAAAGGAGAAGAAGATGAAAAAGGCCGCTGCAATTATCTCTGCCTGTATGCTCACTTTTACACTGAGCGCCTGTTCAAGTCCGAACTATGCTATGCACACTAACGATGGCCGTACCATTATCTCTGAAGGTAAGCCAAAAACTGATGACCAGACCGGCATGATTTCTTATAAAGATGCCAACGGTAACAAGCAGCAAATCAACCGTACCGATATTAAAGAAATGGTTGCGCTCGAAAAAGACTAACGTCGTTTTCAGGCAAAAAAAAAGCACCGCAATTTTGCGGTGCTACATTAATCACTATGGACAGACAGGGTAAATGTACAGGAAGTGAAAAGGGGTAGCTTCGCTACCATGGTCTGAATCGCAGACCAATTGCAAACACAACAACACAACATCACAACCGCAAGCCAAAAGCCCTTCAGAACACGCATTCCAAAAAAAGCTTTTCGTTCCGGCTCAGGAAGTGCCGCCACTATAGGTATTTGCTGGTAGAAGCTCAACGGACAATTTATAATGGCTCAGATAAAAAAAACTAATAGGTTAAACCTTGTTTCCTGTTTGTTAAAACGCCATAACATCTAAGCCTGATAACCATGTCCAAGCGATTACCACCACTCAATGCATTACGTGTTTTTGATGCTGCTGCCCGCCATTTAAGTTTTACTCGCGCCGCCGATGAGCTTTTTGTCACTCAGGCCGCCGTAAGCCATCAAATCAAGTCTCTCGAGGATTTCCTGGGGCTAAAACTGTTCCGTCGGCGTAACCGTTCGCTGCTATTAACGGAGGAGGGGCAGAGCTATTTCCAGGATATTAAAGAGATATTTTCTCAGCTCACCGAGGCCACGCGCAAACTCCAGGCACGCAGTGCAAAAGGGGCGCTAACGGTTTCATTACTGCCCAGTTTTGCCATTCAGTGGCTGGTGCCGAGGCTCTCAAGCTTTAACTCAGCTTATCCGGGAATCGACGTTCGCATACAGGCCGTTGACCGCCAGGAAGACAAATTAGCGGACGATGTCGACGTGGCTATTTTTTATGGTCGCGGTAACTGGCCAGGCTTGCGCGTCGAAAAATTATACGCAGAATATCTGTTGCCAGTCTGTTCGCCTTTATTATTAACCGGTGATAAGCCATTGAAAACGCCAGCAGATCTGGCAAATCATACGCTGTTGCATGATGCTTCTCGCCGCGACTGGCAAACTTATACCCGGCAATTGGGTCTTAATCTTAACGTTCAGCAGGGACCGATCTTCAGCCACAGCTCCATGGTGCTGCAGGCTGCCATCCACGGACAGGGTATCGCACTCGCCAATAATGTTATGGCGCAGTCGGAAATTGAGGCGGGCCGTCTGGTCTGCCCGTTTAATGATGTTTTGGTCAGTAAGAATGCTTTTTATCTGGTTTGTCATGACAGTCAGGCAGAACTGGGTAAAATAGCCGCCTTTCGACAGTGGATACTGGCAAAAGCGGCAAACGAACAGGAAAAATTCCGTTTCCGTTACGAACAATAATAGCAGCGCGGTATGCGCTCTTTCTTAAGGTAGAAACATGACCAGCCGTTTCATGCTGATTTTTGCCGCAGTGAGTGGCTTTGTTTATGTCGCGCTCGGAGCATTTGGCGCGCACGTTTTAAGTAAATCAATGGGTGCTGTTGAAATGGGCTGGATTCAAACCGGCCTTGATTACCAGGCATTCCACACCCTCGCCATCTTCGGGCTGGCGGTGGCGATGCAACGTCGCATCAGTATCTGGTTTTACTGGAGCAGTGTTTTTCTCGCGTTAGGTACAGTGCTGTTTAGCGGCAGCCTCTATTGCCTGGCGCTTTCGCATTTACGCCTTTGGGCGTTTGTTACCCCCGTCGGCGGTGTCTGTTTCCTGGCCGGTTGGGTATTGATGTTTATTGGTGCTATTCGTCTGAAACGTAAGGGCGTTGTTCATGAATAAAGTTGTCTTGTTGTGTCGCCCTGGTTTTGAGAAAGAGTGCGCCGCAGAAATTACCGATAAAGCCGGGCGTCGCGAAGTCTTTGGCTTTGCGCGTGTGAAAGAACACTCCGGGTATGTCATCTTCGAATGCTATCAGCCGGATGATGCGGATAAGCTGGCGCGCGAGCTGCCGTTCAGTTCGCTGATTTTTGCCCGCCAGATGTTTGTGGTTGGCGAGTTGCTGCAGCATTTGCCGCCGGAAGATCGCATCACGCCTATCGTGGGTATGTTGCAGGGCGTGGTAGAAAAAGCGGGCGATCTGCGCGTTGAAGTCGCCGATACCAACGAAAGCAAAGAGCTGATGAAGTTCTGCCGTAAGTTCACCGTGCCGCTGCGCGGTGCCTTACGTGAGGCAGGTGTGCTGGCACGCAGCGACTCAGCAAAACGCCCGGTCGTGCACGTTTTCTTTATCGCGCCAGGCTGTTGCTATACCGGGTATTCCTATTCGTATAACAACTCACCGTTTTATATGGGGATCCCGCGTCTCAGATTTCCTTCCGATGCGCCAAGCCGTTCCACTCTTAAGCTGGAAGAGGCCTTTCATGTCTTTATCCCTGCCGATGAATGGGATGAGCGTTTGGCGAATGGCATGCACGCGGTGGATCTCGGTGCCTGCCCGGGCGGTTGGACTTACCAACTGGTGAAACGCAATATGTGGGTTGTCTCCGTGGATAACGGCCCCATGGCACAGAGCCTGATGGATACCGGACAGGTAACCTGGCTGCCGGAAGATGGTTTCCGCTACCGTCCGACGCGTAATAACATCACCTGGATGGTGTGCGACATGGTGGAAAAACCTGCCAAAGTCGCCGCGCTAATGGCGCAGTGGCTGGTGAATGGCTGGTGCCGTGAGACTATTTTCAACCTCAAGCTGCCGATGAAAAAGCGCTACGAAGAGGTGCAGCAAAACCTGGCCTACATTCAGGAGAAGTTGAATGAGCAAGGGATCAATGCGGAGATTCAGGCACGCCAGCTGTATCACGATCGTGAAGAAGTGACGGTGCATGTGCGTCGCTGGTGGGCTGCCGTTGGCGGTCGTCGCGATGAACGCTAGAGTCTGACGTTGCCGACCGGGCTGTACACTGGCCCGGTTATTTCTCGCCTAACGCTTTTCTAAGCGCAACTGCTGTAAGTTGCCGTCAATCTGAATATCGGTTTGCAGGCGGGCGATGTCCCGGCACATAAATGCCATCTCTTTATGCGCTTCCAGCTTTTTACGCCACTTTTCCGGCACCTCATCCAGATGCGCATACACGCCTTCCAGCGACTGAAACTGCACCAGTAGCTGAGTCGCGCTTTTGGGACCAATCCCCGCCACGCCCGGCACCTTAGAACTGCTGATACCCGCCAGCCCCCAGTAATCGGCAAGCTGCTGCGGCAATACGCCAAACTCGTTCTCAATAAAGGGAGCATCCAGCCAGCGTTTTTGAAAATAGTCGCGGATACGAATGCCGGGGTCGAGCAGTTGGCAGTAGCCTTTGTCGGTGGAGACAATCGTTGCCTGGTGACCCGCTTTCGCCACCTTAACGGCCAGGGTTGCCGCCAGATCGTCCGCTTCGTTACCGGGTGACACCCAGCTCTGAACGCCGCGCTCGGCAAAGGCGGCGCGCAGGGCGGGCATTTCATCATGCAAGGTATCAGGCATGGGGGGACGCCCCGCTTTGTAATCGGGCAGGATTTGGTGACGCCAGCCGGTCTTGCGCGCCTCATCATCAAAAACGGCAACCGCGTGCGTGGGGTCGCTATGGCGTATCAGCAGTTCGAGTGCGTGCTGGCAGGTCGTGACGCAGGGGGACCCCTGAACCGCATGAATGCGGCGAATAAGGTTAAGCGCGTCGACAATAAGCAGATGAATGGCCACAGTTCCCTCCTGGAGTTAAACGCGCTAAGGGTAACATTGACCGTGGCGGGAGACTATCGGTGAGGCAGGGATTAGGAAGATGCCCCGCAAAACGGGGCGTCCGGGCATTAATCGCAGGTGACGATTTTCATCGCCAGCCCACCGCGCGAGGTTTCGCGGTATTTGGCGTTCATGTCTTTGCCGGTTTCGTACATGGTTTCGATCACTTTGTCGAGACACACGCGGGGCTCGCTGGTGCGGCGCAGCGCCATGCGGGCAGCGTTTACCGCCTTTACCGAGGCAATGGCGTTACGTTCGATGCACGGCACCTGTACCTGTCCCGCCACCGGATCGCAGGTTAACCCGAGGTTATGCTCCATACCAATTTCAGCGGCGATGCACACCTGGGCCGGGCTGCCGCCCAACAGCTCCGCCAGACCTGCCGCTGCCATCGAGCAGGCTACGCCCACTTCTCCCTGGCATCCAACTTCAGCACCGGAAATGGAGGCGTTCATCTTATACAGTGAGCCAATGGCGCTGGCGGTCAGGAGATAGCGCGCCAGTGAGTTAGCATTCACTTCGCGAATAAATTTGTCGTAATAGGCCAGTACCGCAGGCACGATCCCGCAGGCGCCGTTCGTTGGTGCAGTGACGACGCGTCCGCCAGCCGCATTTTCTTCGTTGACCGCCAGAGCGAACATGTTAATCCAGTCAACAACCGCCATCGGATCGCTGGTGGTTTTATCGCTGCTGACCAGCAGGCGACGGAGTGCGGCGGCACGACGCGGCACGCGCAATTTCCCCGGTAATACGCCTTCGGTAGTAATACCGCGCTCAATGCCCCCGCGCATCACCTCCCAGACCTGAGCAAAGTGCTGTTCCAGCGCCTCTTTGCTGTGCAGGGCCAGCTCGTTTTGCATCATCAGGCCGGAGAGCGACAGGCCGCTGTCGCGGCAATGCTGTTGAAGGTCAGCCGCATTTTTATAGGGCCAGGGTACGGCAACCGGTGCGCTGTTTTCCTGACCAAAATGGTCTTCATCGACGATAAATCCACCGCCAATGGAGTAGTAAGTCTGGCTGTGAAGCACTTTTTCGCCCGCCAGGGCCGTAATGCGCATACCGTTTTCATGCAGCGAGAGGTTATCGGCGTGAAAATTCATGCACTGGTCCACGGGGAATTCAACCTCATGAGCGCCGTTTGCCAGCATCAGGCGGCTATGGGTGTTCACGTCCTGAAT
>DFPL01000259.1 GCA_002377245.1 Enterobacteriaceae bacterium UBA3516 | reverse complement strand
TTCCAGGTGGTGCCGTCCCGCCGCTTCACCCTGCCGTGCCCTTCTCCACTGGCAGCATATGAAGTGCTGAAAAAGAGTAACCCCAGCCCGTACATGTTCTTTATGCAGGATGCCGATTTTGCCCTGTTCGGTGCCTCGCCGGAAAGCTCGCTGAAGTACGATGCCACTTCACGTCAGATTGAGATCTACCCGATTGCCGGTACCCGTCCTCGTGGGCGCCATGCCGACGGCACTCTGGATCGCGACCTGGATAGCCGCATTGAACTGGACATGCGAACCGACCATAAAGAGCTGTCTGAACACCTGATGCTGGTGGATTTAGCCCGTAATGACCTGGCGCGCATCTGCACCCCGGGCAGCCGTTACGTTGCCGACCTGACAAAAGTCGACCGCTACTCCTTCGTCATGCACCTCGTCTCCCGCGTGGTGGGTGAATTACGCCACGACCTGGATGTGCTGCACGCCTATCGCGCCTGTATGAATATGGGCACCCTGAGCGGCGCGCCAAAAGTACGCGCCATGCAGTTAATTGCCGACGCCGAAGGTTCACGTCGTGGGAGCTATGGCGGTGCGGTGGGCTACTTCACCGCCCATGGCGATCTGGATACCTGTATCGTCATTCGTTCCGCCTGGGTTGAGGACGGTATTGCTACCGTCCAGGCCGGTGCCGGTGTGGTACTTGATTCCGTCCCGCAGTCTGAAGCCGATGAAACCCGTAATAAAGCCCGCGCTGTTTTGCGCGCCATTGCTAAAGCGCATCACGCCGAGGAGACATTCTGATGGCCGACATTCTGCTGCTCGATAACATCGATTCCTTTACTTACAACCTCGCCGATCAACTGCGTGCGAGCGGGCACAATGTGGTGATTTACCGCAACCATGTTCCTGCACAAACCTTGATTGACCGCCTGGGCACGATGAAAAACCCGGTCCTGATGCTGTCGCCGGGGCCAGGGGCCCCCTCGGAAGCCGGTTGCATGCCGGAACTGCTGACCCGTATGCGTGGCAAACTGCCGATTATTGGTATTTGCCTCGGGCATCAGGCGATTGTTGAAGCGTATGGCGGTTATGTTGGCCAGGCGGGAGAAATTCTGCATGGAAAAGCCTCCAGCATTGAGCACGATAATCAGGCGATGTTTGCCGGGCTGCCCAACCCCTTACCGGTCGCGCGCTACCACTCGCTGGTGGGCAGTAACATTCCGGCGGGACTGACCATTAATGCCCATTTCAACGGCATGGTGATGGCGGTTCGTCACGACGCGGATCGCGTCTGCGGATTCCAGTTCCATCCGGAATCCATTCTGACCGCTCAGGGCGCGCGTCTGTTAGAACAGACGCTGGCATGGGCGTTGCAGAAACTGGAGCAGACCAACACGCTACAACCGATTCTGGAGAAACTGTATCAGGCGCAGACCCTGAGCCAGCAGGAGAGCCACCAGCTGTTTTCAGCGGTGGTACGCGGAGAGCTCAAGCCGGAGCAGTTAGCAGCGGCGCTGGTCAGCATGAAAGTGCGAGGAGAACACCCGAACGAAATCGCTGGCGCGGCAACGGCTCTGCTGGAAAATGCGGCCCCCTTCCCGCGTCCGGATTACGCGTTTGCCGATATCGTGGGCACCGGTGGCGACGGCAGCAACAGCATCAACATTTCTACGGCCAGTGCATTCGTTGCCGCAGCCTGTGGCCTGAAAGTGGCAAAACACGGTAATCGCAGCGTATCCAGCCGTTCCGGGTCGTCCGATCTGCTGGCGGCGTTTGGTATCAATCTGGACATGAATGCCGACAAGTCGCGTAATGCGCTTGATGAACTGGGCGTGTGCTTCCTGTTTGCCCCGAAGTATCACACCGGATTCCGCCACGCCATGCCGGTGCGCCAGCAGTTGAAGACCCGTACGCTGTTTAATGTGCTTGGCCCGTTGATTAACCCGGCGCATCCCCCTCTGGCCTTGATTGGGGTATACAGCCCTGAACTGGTGCTGCCCATTGCCGAGACGCTGCGGGTACTGGGTTATCAGCGCGCTGCCGTCGTGCACAGCGGAGGAATGGACGAAGTTTCCCTGCATGCGCCAACCGTGGTAGCCGAACTGCGCGAAGGTGAAATTAAAAGCTATCAACTGACCGCCACTGACTTTGGGTTAACACCCTATCATCAGGAGGCGCTGGCCGGTGGCACGCCGGAAGAAAACCGTGACATTCTGACCCGCTTATTACAAGGTAAAGGTGACGCCGCCCATGAGGCCGCCGTCGCGGCAAACGTTGCCATGTTGATGCGTTTACACGGTGAAGAAGATTTGCAGGCCAACGCGCAGAAGGTACTGGATGTACTCCATAGCGGTACCGCGTATGACAAAGTCGCCCAACTTGCGGCAAGAGGATAAAAAATGCAGACCGTTTTAGCGAAAATCGTCGCAGATAAGGCGATTTGGGTAGCCGCCCGTAAGGAGCAACAACCGCTGGCCAGTTTTCAGAACGACGTGGTGCCCACTCAACGCCGTTTTTACGATGCTCTGCAGGGAACGCGCACTGCATTTATTCTTGAATGTAAAAAAGCCTCCCCATCAAAAGGCGTGATTCGTGATGATTTTGACCCGGCGAGGATTGCGGAAGTCTATAAGCACCATGCCTCGGCAATCTCCGTTCTGACCGATGAAAAATACTTTCAGGGCAGCTTCGATTTCCTGCCCATCGTGAGCGGTATCGCCCACCAGCCGATTCTGTGTAAGGATTTTATTATTGACCCTTACCAGATTTACCTGGCCCGTTTTTACCAGGCCGATGCCTGTCTGCTGATGCTGTCCGTTCTTGATGACGAACAGTATCGTCAGCTCTCTGCCGTGGCGCATAGCCTGAATATGGGCGTATTGACTGAAGTCAGTAACGAAGAAGAACTGGAACGCGCCATCGCTCTGAACGCCAGAGTCGTCGGCATTAACAACCGCGATTTGCGCGATTTATCTATCGATCTGAATCGTACACGCCAGTTGGCCCCACGCCTGGGGGCTGGCGTTACCGTAATCAGCGAATCCGGCATAAATACTTACGCGCAGGTGCGTGAACTCAGCCATTTCGCTAACGGGTTTTTAATTGGCTCAGCGATGATGTCACACGGTGACCTTGATGCAGCCGTGAAGCGCGTGTTACTGGGCGAAAATAAAGTCTGCGGTTTAACTCGCCCGCAGGATGCGCAGGCCGCGCATGACGCCGGGGCTATCTACGGCGGGTTGATTTTTGTGCCCTCCTCGCCACGAGCCGTTGATGTAGCGCGGGCTAAAACCGTTATTGCCGCCGCCCCGTTACAGTATGTGGGTGTATTCCGCGATAGCCCGGTTGATAACGTCGTCGATATCGTCAAACAACTGAGTCTGGCTGCGGTGCAACTGCATGGCAGCGAAGACCAGGATTACATCGATGCGTTACGTCGCCAATTGCCAGACGATGTAAAAATCTGGAAGGCGCTGAGCGTGAAAGAGACATTGCCAGCGCGTGACTTACAGCACGTCGACAAATACGTATTTGATAACGGTCAGGGGGGGACGGGTCAGCGTTTTGACTGGTCGCTACTGGCGGGCCAGGCGTTGGATAACGTTCTGCTGGCTGGCGGTCTTGGCGCCGATAACTGCGTCGACGCGGCCAAAGCCGGATGTTCCGGCCTCGATTTCAATTCAGGCGTAGAGTCTGAACCGGGAAAAAAAGATGCCACTAAGCTGGCCTCGGTATTCCGTACTCTGCGAGCCTATTAAGGAAACAAACGATGACGACTTTATTAAATCCCTATTTTGGTGAGTTTGGCGGTATGTATGTGCCGCAGATCCTGATGCCTGCATTGCGCCAGCTTGAAGAGGCCTTTGTCAGCGCACAAAAAGATCCTGAGTTTCAGGCCCAGTTTACCGACCTGTTGAAAAACTATGCCGGTCGCCCGACCGCTTTAACGAAATGCCAGAACCTCACGGCTGGCACCAAAACGACCCTTTATCTTAAGCGCGAAGATCTGCTGCACGGCGGTGCGCACAAAACCAACCAGGTGTTGGGTCAGGCGTTGCTGGCTAAGCGCATGGGTAAAACTGAAATTATTGCCGAGACCGGTGCGGGTCAGCACGGTGTGGCATCGGCGCTGGCCAGTGCCCTGCTCGGCCTGAAATGTCGTATTTATATGGGTGCAAAAGACGTTGAGCGCCAGTCACCGAACGTCTTCCGTATGCGCCTGATGGGGGCGGAGGTTATTCCGGTACATAGCGGTTCTTCTACGTTGAAAGATGCCTGTAACGAAGCGCTGCGCGACTGGTCTGGCAGCTACGACACGGCGCATTACATGTTAGGCACCGCCGCTGGTCCGCACCCTTTCCCGACCATCGTGCGTGAATTCCAGCGGATGATCGGCGAAGAGACCAAAGCACAGATCCTCGAAAAAGAGGGGCGTTTGCCGGATGCGGTTATCGCTTGCGTGGGCGGTGGTTCAAACGCTATCGGCATGTTCGCTGACTTTATCGATGAGACTGGCGTTGGCCTGATTGGCGTTGAGCCAGCGGGACACGGCATTGAAACCGGCGAGCATGGTGCCCCACTGAAGCACGGCCGTGTTGGAATCTATTTCGGTATGAAATCACCGATGATGCAGACCGATGAAGGGCAAATTGAAGAGTCCTACTCGCTTTCTGCGGGGCTCGATTTTCCATCAGTGGGTCCGCAACATGCCTATCTGAACAGCATTGGACGGGCGGATTATGTCTCCATTACCGATGACGAAGCCCTGGACGCTTTCAAGGCCTTATGCCGTAGCGAAGGGATTATCCCGGCGCTGGAATCCTCTCATGCTCTGGCCCATGCCCTGAAAATGGCCAAAGAGAATCCGGAGAAAGAACAGCTACTGGTGGTCAATCTCTCTGGTCGCGGAGACAAAGACATCTTCACGGTACATGACATTCTGAAAGCACGAGGGGAAATCTGATGGAACGCTATGAGCAACTCTTTAAACAGTTAGAGGAACGCAAGGAAGGCGCCTTTGTTCCCTTTGTCACCCTGGGCGATCCGTCACCTGAGCAGTCGCTGAAGATAGTTGATACCCTGATTGCAGCAGGCGCGGATGCGCTGGAACTTGGCATTCCTTTCTCTGATCCGCTGGCTGACGGCCCGACTATCCAGAACGCGGCGCTTCGTGCTTTCGCTTCTGGCGTCACCCCAGGCCAGTGTTTTGAAATGCTGGCGGCGATTCGTCAGAAACACCCAACAATTCCGATTGGGCTATTGATGTACGCCAATTTGGTCTTCAGCCGTGGCGTTGACGAGTTTTACGCGCAGTGCGCCAAAGCCGGCGTCGATTCGGTGCTGATTGCTGACGTGCCGGTGGAGGAATCAGCCCCGTTCCGTCAGGCTGCATTGCGTCATAACGTTGCGCCTATCTTTATCTGCCCCCCGAACGCAGATGATGAGCTTTTACGTCAGATAGCCTCTTACGGTCGCGGCTACACCTATCTGCTCTCCCGCGCAGGTGTCACCGGTGCAGAAAATCGTGCAGCGCTGCCTTTGCACCATCTGATTGAAAAATTGACGGAATACCACGCAGCGCCTCCGTTACAAGGGTTTGGGATTTCAGCGCCGGATCAAGTCACTGCGGCCATCGGCGCGGGTGCTGCGGGTGCAATTTCCGGCTCGGCGATTGTTAAAATTATCGAAAATAATCTTGATAAGCCTGGCGTGATGCTTGAAGAACTGAGCACCTTTGTTCGTGCAATGAAGGCGGCAACGCGCCAGTAATTTCCCGCTGATATCTGCCGTCAGACGCCTTTGTCTGGCGGCAAGTTAGTCTCCACCTCGTTAACCCCTTTTCCCGTCAGGGATACCCCTAACTTGTCATTGCTATCGATTATATTTCGCCCAATAATGCCACGGGAAGTAAGGGTAATGCGTGCCGGAAAGCAGTGACCTGTCTCAGGCATTCATTCAATGAGATATCAACCAGGGTAAGGATGTCCGTATGTTCAGCAAGGCCGCATTAATCAGAGGCTGGTTTACCGTCGCCACGATATTCACCTGTTTCACCCTCGGCATCTTCATCGGCCATCTGTTTTTTGGCGATTCCCGCATTCCGTGGCTTATGGGCGCGCTGGCTGCCATGATCATTAACTGGGGATGTTATCCCGAATTACGCAAACTGGTGTAGCGGTGCGACAACTGGCCGCAGTGCGGCCAGCCTGGGCGACAAGCCTCAGAAGCGATAGCCCGCCGAAAACATAAATACCCATGGATCCAGTCTTGTGCTGACGCTTTGCTGGACGCCCCCGGCTTTGAATCTGACGTCGGTATCAATGTCCATATACCAGACCGAGGCATTAATCAGCCAGTCACGATTGATCAAGTAATCCAGCCCTGCCACACCCGCTGCACCCCAGGAATTTTTCAGACTCAGGTCCGACAGCCCAGCGTCTTTGCCGGTGTCGTTAAATTTCTCATTGAAGAACATCGTGTAATTGATCCCTGCGCCGACATACGGGCGGAATTTGCTGCCCGCATCGCCGAAATACCACTGCGCAACAAGAGAAGGAGGAAGATGATGAACGGTGGCAATGGTGCCTGTCGGGCCCGTGCCGACTTTGTGACGAAACGGCGAAGCCGCCAGCAACTCAATGCCCACGTTTTCGGTTGCCATATAGGTCATGGTCAAGCCAAGTTGGGTGTTATTACTGACGTTGAAACCGCCCAGACTGCCTAACACGTTATCCGACCCTTCATTCGGTCTTACCGTCGCCGAACCGGCCCGAATAAAAAACTCTCCTGCGTCATGTGCCAACGCGCCTGTAGAAATACTGCTCAGGATCAATGCTGCCACGGCTACTTTTTTCATATCCACTCCATGTATGTGGTTTTATAGGCGCCGTGAATATAACCACTATTAGGTATAAAGTGATCCAACTAAGATCACATTCCATCCGCGAATTTAACCTTTATTGATCTACATTAATTTTCTCCAATTCCCTACACGGGTGCATTCTTGTAATTACATCAATTTACTGGCGAAATTATATGCAAATTAACCACTGCGATCGTTTTCCATTACCACTGCTTTACAAAGATATGCTTTTCCATACGTGTGCTGATGCTGCCACCGGCGGGTCATCCAGGGTACAATTGCGCTGAATTTAACATTGCAGAACTCAAGGAGAGTGCATGTCTATCACGGCGAAATCCGTTTACCGTGACACGGGGAATTTTTTTCGTAATCAGTTTGTTACTATTTTGCTGATTACACTGTTGTGTGCGTTAGTTACTGTACTTCTGGGTCGCGTATTTATGCCCAGCGATGCGCAACTCGCCATTATGAGCGAAGGTGATAACCTGGCGGGCAGTACGGGGTTGTTTGATCTTGTGCAGAACATGACGCCTGAGCAGCAACAGGTGCTGTTACGGGCCTCTGCCGCCTCAACCTTTTCAGCCCTGATCGGCAATACGTTATTAGTGGGCGGCACACTGGCCTTGATTCAGTTGATTTCAGCAGGACACAGAGTCAGCGCACTACGGGCAATCGGTGCCAGTGCGCCTGTTCTGCCGGCACTGTTCATCCTGTTGATGCTGATGATGTTTATGACGCAATTCGGCATTATGTTGGTTATCGTACCGGGCATTATGGTGGCGATTCTTTTTTCCCTGGCTCCCATCATGGTGGTACAGGACAGAGTGGGTGTGTTCACGGCGATGCGTAATAGTCTGCGCCTGAGCTGGGCCAATATGCGGGTGGTCGCGCCGGCAGTCATTGGCTGGCTTCTGGCGAAGATAATATTGATGATGTTCGCACATAACCTGGCGTTTCTGACGCCTGAAGTCGGCGCTATCATCGCCAACACGGTGAGCAACATGATAACTGTAGCACTGCTCATTTATCTGTTCCGCCTGTACATGCTGATTCGTCAGTAACTTTTCCTGCCTGCGCGGTTTTCTCGCAGGCAATAATCCGTAACGGAATCGTAGAATGAAGCAGTTTCTTGATTTTCTCCCGCTGGTTGTCTTTTTCGTCTTTTACAAGCTTTATGATATTTACGCCGCGACCACGGCGCTGATTATTGCAACCGCTGTTGTCCTGATTTACAGCTGGGTGCGTTATCGTAAAGTCGAAAAGATGGCGCTTATCACCTTTGTACTGGTGGCCGTTTTTGGTGGTCTGACGATTTTCTTCCATAACGATGAATTTATTAAATGGAAAGTGACCGTCATTTACGGACTGTTTGCCGGGGCGCTACTGTTCAGCCAGTGGGTGATGAAAAAGCCGTTGATTCAGCGGATGCTGGGCAAAGAGTTGACGTTACCGGAATCGGTATGGTCACGCCTTAACCTGGCCTGGGCCCTGTTTTTCATCGCTTGCGGACTGGCAAATATCTATATTGCCTTCTGGTTACCCCAGAACATCTGGGTCAACTTCAAAGTCTTCGGCCTGACAGCCCTGACGCTACTTTTTACCGTCCTCAGCGGCGTCTACATCTATCGCCACATCCCGCAGGATGATAAGTCCTGACAACCAGAAGCCAGGTTCGCCTGGCTTTTTTTCTTCCCGCTGCGTTATCTCGTTGTCGCCTGCAATAAATCCATAGTAGCATCCCGCCAGAAACCCCTGATTAACTACTGAGATAACAATGACAAATACCCAAGATGCGCCGCAGGGCGAACTGGTTCTGCGCACGCTGGCCATGCCTGCAGACACCAATGCGAATGGCGATATTTTTGGCGGCTGGCTGATGTCGCAGATGGATATGGGCGGCGCGATCCAGGCCAAAGAGATTGCCCATGGCCGCGTGGTGACCGTTCGCGTTGACGGGATGACTTTTCTGCGCCCGGTCGCGGTGGGCGATGTGGTCTGCTGTTACGCCCGTTGTGTGAAACGTGGCAATACGTCGATAACCATTAACGTTGAGGTGTGGATTAAAAAAGTGGCGTCTGAACCTATTGGTCAACGCTACAAGGCTACTGAAGCGTTGTTTATCTATGTTGCCGTGGATAATGAAGGGAAACCGCGACAGCTTCCCCTGCAGGCATAAAAAAAGCCTCCGGCTGGAGGCTTGCTAATTTATTCAACGCTCGATGTGCCCTTCATATTGAACACGATATTTACGGTGATACCCGTGCCAGGTTTACCGGCTTCGTAGCGCCATTTGCGCATCGCCGCTTTCACTTCGCGCTCAAACATGTTTGCAGGCTGCGCGGATACAATCTGAATATTATCAAGACGACCATCGGGCGTAACGTCAAACTTCACCCGCACACGGCCTTCGATACGTAACGCTCGAGCACGCTCCGGATACGCAGGGTCAGCACGGCTCAGCGCACGTGGGCCCGCAGGCACTGACGGCGTTGGTTTGCTGGCAAGCGTAGGTTGCGTATTGGTCAGTGGGCGAGCCGGAGCATTATTTTCCACCGGAGCAGTACTCCGCGGCTCAACCGGTTTTACTTCGCGCTTTGGCTGCTCGACCTTTTTCTCGGGCTTAGGCTTCGGTTTAGGTTTCGGCTTTGGCTTCGGTTCAGGTTTTTGAATAACCACAGGCGCTTCTTTCGGCGGTTCCGGCACCAGCTCAGGTTCAGGTTCCGGCTCAACCACCGGTTCGGGTTCGGGCGCTGGCTGTACGACCTGAGGCGGCTCAAGTTCAGCCGGTGACACCATGGTGACCGAGATAGGCTGTGCAGGCGCTGGCAATTCAATAACCTGATGTACCGACATATACAGCAGACCTGCAACGGCGGCACCATGAATGCCGACAGACAGTATCGCTGCCCAGGGAACGCGGCGAGGTAAATCAAGGGTCATTGAAGTCATAATCGTTTCAGTTGAAAAAACAAACCATGATTTTAAATGCAAATAGCAATCATATTCAACTAGACATCTCATCTATCATTGATTTCGATCCCTAAGCGGCTAAAAACAGTGCGTTAAAATCCAGTTTGTCGTGAGCGACCTGTGTTTGCATTGCAGCTGGACTATGATTCGCATACCGTAGCTGTTTTCTGATCCAATGGAGCTATCACCGTGCTGTATGTTATTTTTGCTGAAGATATCGCCGACTCCCTCGAGAAACGTTTATCCGTTCGCCCTGCCCATCTTGCTCGTTTGCAGTTGTTGCGTGACGAAGGCCGTTTGCTCACCGCCGGCCCTATGCCCGCGGTTGACAGTAACGATCCGGGCGTTGCCGGATTTACAGGTTCAACCGTCATCGCCGAATTTGAATCGCTGGAAGCCGCAAAGGCGTGGGCAGAAGCTGACCCCTACGTTGCCGCAGGTGTTTACCAGAAGGTAACCGTCAAACCCTTCAAGAAAGTTTTTTAATCGTTCGCCATGAGGACAGGGCCAGCAGATGCTTTAAGTCTGGCCCTTAACGATGCGAGGGAAGTTAATGCGCAACGCTTTTTGAAAAGAGATTGATGGTTATCACCCCGGCAATAATTAAGCCCATGCCGAGCAAGGCCGGAACATCGAGTTTCTGCCCATGTACCAACCACCCCACCGCACCGATAAGCACAATACCCGCACCTGACCAGATAGCATAAATGATGCCGGTCGGAATAGAACGCATGGGAATAGTTAAACACCAGAACGCGATACAGTATCCTGCAATACTGATAACACTTGGCAGTAAACGGGTGAAACTGTCGGAAGATTTCAAGGCGGTGGTCGCAATAACTTCGGCAATAATCGCCACGGCCAAAAAGATTAACGCTTCTTTATTCATGAGATTCCAGTGGGAAAGTGCAGACGTTCTACAGCGATAAAATGGATATAACCTAAAGCAGCACTGTGATGCTTATATGACTGAACAGGGAAGCGGTGTCGGTATAACAGTGGGCACCCGTACGGTGCCCGTGTCATCAAAACACGTAAAAATCAAAAACTAACGCATTACGATGCCGATTAAGAATGCACTTTCTTATCGAGTGGATACGCATATTGCGGCGCGACTGCCCTTCCAGCCAGCGAGCCTTGCGGCGGCTGGTCTGCCGAGCCATGCGCCAGCGTCCCACTTCGGTTCTACTACGCTTCATTATGACAACTCTTTTCCAATACTGACGCGCCATTATAGACCCAAGCCGCTGCCTTACCAGCGCTTTTGTGAACCGTTTTTATTTGCCAGATGCATCCTTATGCGTAAACTCGTGATAGACGATTTTGAAAAGGATTTTTTATGACAACCTTCTACACCGTGGTGAGTTGGCTGGTCATTTTAGGCTACTGGCTGCTTATCGCGGGGGTGACGTTACGTATTCTCATGAAACGCCGTGCGGTTCCTTCTGCCATGGCCTGGCTACTGATCATCTATATTCTCCCCCTGGTCGGAATCATTGCCTACCTGTCGTTTGGTGAACTTCACTTGGGCAAACGCCGGGCCGAGCGCGCCAGAGCAATGTGGCCGTCCACGGCAAAGTGGCTGAAGGATCTCAAATCACATCGCCATATATTTGCGACCGAAAACAGCAGCGTTGCCTCTTCTCTCTTCAAACTCTGCGAGCATCGCCAGGGTATTGCCGGTGTCAAAGGCAATCAGCTTCAGTTGCTGACAACCTCTGATGATGTGATGCAGGCGCTAATCCGTGACATCCAGCTTGCGCGTCATAATATTGAGATGGTGTTTTATATCTGGCATCCCGGTGGTATGGCCGACCAGGTGGCTGAATCCTTGATGGCTGCCGCACGCCGTGGGGTCCACTGTCGTTTGCTTTTAGACTCTGCCGGGAGCGTGACGTTTTTCCGCAGCCCCTGGGCCGATATGATGCGCAATGCCGGTATCGAGGTGGTGGAAGCCTTAAAAGTAAATTTAATGCGTGTTTTCTTGCGCCGCATGGATCTGCGCCAACATCGCAAAATGGTGCTGATTGATAATTACATCGCCTATACCGGCAGCATGAACATGGTCGATCCGCGCTATTTTAAACAGGATGCAGGCGTCGGTCAGTGGGTGGATTTAATGGCCCGAATGGAAGGCCCGGTCGCAACGGCAATGGGCGTTGTCTATTCCTGCGACTGGGAGATCGAAACAGGTAAGCGCATCTTACCGCCGCCGCCGGATGCCAATGTTATGCCGTTCGAACAGGCGAGCGGGCATACCATTCACACCATCGCTTCCGGCCCCGGTTTTCCTGAAGATTTGATACATCAGGCCTTGCTCACTGCAGTGTATGCCTCGCGTGAGTATTTGATCATGACCACCCCCTATCTGGTTCCGAGCGATGATTTGTTGCATGCTATCTGCACCGCCGCGCAGCGCGGGGTGGATGTCAGCATTATTTTGCCGCGTCATAACGATTCGGTTCTGGTGGGCTGGGCCAGCCGGGCCTTCTTCACCGAACTGCTGGCAGCGGGAGTGAAGATTTACCAGTTCGAAGGCGGGCTTCTGCACACCAAGAGTGTGCTGGTCGATGGAGAGCTCAGTCTGGTGGGAACGGTAAATCTGGATATGCGCAGCCTGTGGCTTAATTTTGAAATCACCCTGGTGATTGATGACGCAGGTTTTGGCGGCGATCTGGCCGCAGTGCAGGACGACTATATCTCACGCTCTCGTCTGTTGGATGCCCGGTTATGGGTAAAACGCCCGTTCTGGCATCGAATCGCTGAACGACTGTTTTACTTCTTCAGCCCGTTGCTGTAAAACGTGCCCAATTGACGTTACACAGGTAGTTATTATGGAAATGGATCTGAACAATCGCCTGACCGAAGATGAGACGCTGGAACAGGCTTACGACATTTTTCTCGAACTGGCGGTTGATAATCTTGACCCGGCAGACGTGATCCTCTTCAACCTGCAATTCGAAGAGCGTGGCGGCGCAGAACTGTTCGATCCCAGTGAAGACTGGCATGAGCATGTGGATTTCGACCTGAATCCGGACTTCTTCGCTGAGGTCGTGATTGGACTGGCCGAGACCGACGGTGGCGAAATCAATGATATCTTTGCCCGCGTACTGCTCTGCCGGGAAAAAGATCACAAGCTCTGTCATATACTCTGGCGTGCATAATAAAAAAGGCTGACATTGTCAGCCTTTTTTGTTTTCACAGGTTATAGCGGGTCGACCTTGAGACAGGAGACCGCATGGCGGAAACTGCCTTCCAGCAGCGGACGCGTCTTCGCACATTCTGGTCCGGCGATTGGGCAGCGAGTGCGGAACACGCAACCGGACGGCGGATTAATCGGCGAAGGTAACTCGCCTTCCAGTAACTGGATTGTCTTATTCTTCTCAAGATCCGGATCGGGGATGGGCACCGCAGACATCAGCGCTTTAGTATAAGGATGCTGCGGGTTGTGATACACCTCATCATAGGTGCCCAGCTCCACCGCATGGCCCAGATACATCACCAGCACCCTGTCGGAAATGTGTTTAACCACCGCCAAATCGTGGGCAATGAAGATTAACGACAATCCCATTTCCCGCTGCAGTTTTTGCAGCAGGTTGACAACCTGCGCCTGAATCGACACGTCGAGTGCTGAGACCGGTTCATCACAGATTATCAGCTTAGGCTCAAGGATCAGTGCGCGAGCAATACCGATACGCTGACACTGCCCGCCCGAAAATTCATGCGGATAGCGGTTGATCAGGTTCGGCAGTAAGCCCACCTTAAGCATCATCGCTTTAACGCGATCGCGCACATCCTGGCGCGACATTTTAGGATGATACGTGCGCAGAGGTTCGGCAATGATTTCACCGATGGTCATACGCGGATTCAGTGAAGCCAGTGGATCCTGGAAAATCATCTGAATGTCGCTGCGTACCTGCCGCCATTCGTCCTGTTTCATTCCCAGCAGGTCTTTACCCAACCAGGCAACTTTGCCGTCCGTCGCTTTGACCAGGCCGATAATGGCGCGCGCAAAAGTCGATTTACCGCAACCGGACTCACCCACCACACCAAGGGTTTCCCCTTCATACAGACGCAGCGTCACGCCATCAACGGCTTTAAGGGTTTTGGACGGTTGCCAGAACCACTGCTTACCGTCTTTGATGTCGAAATGCACTTTCAGGTCGGCAATTTCGAGCAGCACTTTTCTTTCGTCAGCTACGGTGCTCATACCAACTCCTCCACCGGCTTAAAGCAGGCACGCAGGCGGCCCGGGGCAAACTCCGCCAACGGGGGAGCATTCATACAGATGTCCATTGCGTGCGGACAGCGAGGCTGGAACGGGCACCCTTTTGGCAACCGCAGCAGGTTCGGCGGGTTGCCAGGGATGGTCAGCAGCGCCTCCCCTTCAGCATCCAGACGTGGCACCGCGTTAAGCAGGCCAATGGAGTAAGGATGGGCGGGTTGATAAAACACATCCCGCGCTTTACCGTACTCCATGGTACGACCGGCGTACATCACCAGCACCTTGTCGCAGATGCCTGCGACCACCCCCAGATCGTGGGTAATCATGATGATCGCCGTGTTGAACTCGCTTTTCAGTTCGTTCAGCAACGTCATGATTTGCGCCTGAACCGTTACGTCCAGTGCCGTCGTGGGTTCATCGGCAATCAGCAGTTTTGGACGGCACAGCAGCGCCATCGCGATCATTACACGCTGGCGCATACCGCCTGAAAACTCATGCGGGTACATCCGCATACGTTTACGGGCCTCGGGCATTTTAACCGCATCCAGCATTCTGACGGACTCTTCAAAGGCTTCCGCTTTATTCATGCCTTTGTGCAGCATCAGGACTTCCATCAACTGCTCGCCCACCCGCATGTAGGGATTGAGCGAGGTCATGGGGTCCTGGAAAATCATCGAGATCTGCTCGGCACGCAGTTTGTTGAGCGCTTTTTCCGGCAGATTCAGGATCTCTTTCCCGT